>JBKPDS010000137.1:0-29598 GCA_046727995.1 Gemmatimonadota bacterium | reverse complement strand
CTTGGGGGTATCGTAGCAGTATCCGTTCCGTTTGATGGGGGTATGGGGGTATCTCATTCCGTTCGGTCGATTAACCGCCTGACTGATCGCAGCGTCCGCGCCTTCATCGCTGCGACACGCCGGGGCACAGCCGAAAAGAAGAAACTGTCCGATGGTGGTGGGTTGTTCCTCACACTCACACCAGCCAGCACCGCAGTTTGGAGAGTGAAGTATCGCCTCGGCGGAAAGGAAAAACTGTTCGCCGCCGGCACCTACCCTACCGTTGGTCTGGAGGCTGCCCGCGCGCAACGGGAACTCGTCAAGGCGCAGCTCCGCGGCGGTCGAGATCCAACTCAGGCCCGGAAACTCGAACGCGCAACACCGGTGGCTGCATCGGCGAACACGTTCGAAGCGATCGCACACGCATGGCTGGAGAAGCGGAAAGGGGGTTGGTCAGACACACACTTCCGCCAATCGGAGCGGGCGCTCGAGCGAGACGTTTTCCCGATGCTGGGAAAGCTCCCGATCGGATCAATCACCTCGCCGATGGTCGCCGCAGTGATTGAGCGAATTGCCAACCGTGGCGCGATCGAAACGGCCGGTAGGGTCTTGTGGAATGTGACGCGCATATTCGCCCTTGCAAAGGCATCTGGTCTCTGCGCCGAGAATCCTGCGCTGGGGGTGCGTGAGGTTCTTCCGGCAGGCAAACCCCACAGCCAACGACCCGCGTTACTCAATTTCCAATCGTTGGGCGAGGTGTTGCGGAAGTTTGAAGGGGCGCCGGTCTCGCCCCCAGTTCGACTTGCGCATCGGTTGATTGCTTTTACGGCGGCTCGCATTGGTGACGCCATCACAGCCGAGTGGTCCCAATTCCATCTAGAAAGCGACCAACCGTCCTGGACAATTCCGAGGCGAAAAAGGAAGTCGAACGATCGGACGCACGATCATCGGATTCTGCTGGGGCCGACAATCGCTGGCGATCTTCGCGCCTGGCGAAATATTACCGGCGGACGTAGCTACGTCTTCGCTTCACCGACCGGGCGAAGGCACATCAGCCACGAATCGATCGAAAAGGCGCTACGCGTGACTTGTGGCTACGAGGACCGCCATAGCGTCCACGGTTGGCGCGCGTCATTCTCAACACTCGCTCGGGACCATGGATTCTCGAGGGAGGTGGTCGAGCTCGCCCTCGATCACATCGTGGACTTGGCAACGGTGCGAGCCTATGATCACGGCGAGAGGTTGGCTGAACGCAAAAAGCTGACTGCGTGGTGGGACAGCGAGCTGTCAAAGGCCCAGCACGGCTCGAAGGTCATTGCCTTGGTAGGGTGAAAACCAGGCGCTGTTCTGCATCACGGGTCAGAACAGCAAACAAGCACAGGATGTGCGGGATCCCTCTTGTTCCGTAATCGATTTCAGGCGTCTACGCAGAGGGAAAGGTGCTCAAGAGAATCGTGGTGAGTCGGGCAGTGGTGCCGATGTTTCTGTGCTGCTCATCGGTCGCATTTGTCGTCGCATGCAAAGGTGGCGAGTCAAAACAAGGCCCTGATACTTCGGCGCAAACCGCCCAAACCGCCAGCTCCAACGCACCACCGACCGTGAGAGGAACTGTGGTGAGCGATAGTGCGAACACGCTCGTCCTCAAAACCGACACCGGCAATGTCACCGTGACCATGGTCCAGCCATTTCACCTTTACACTCGAGTTCCGAGTGACCTCTCTCACGTCAAGGACGGAGTTTTCATCGGCGTGACAACTGTCAAGCAGCCTGATGGGTCAGAACGCGCCACGGAGATTCACATCTTCCCCGAGGAACTGCGTGGGCTGGGCGAAGGAAGTCGGATGATGGCGCCGGGCCGGGGTGCCAGCTCGAATCGAATGACCAATGGCAGCGTCTCGACCTCGCGCATGACGAATGGGACGGCATCTCAGTCGCGGATGTCGAACGGCAACGTCAGCCGCGCCACCGGGTCGAGCCTGGTGGTTCAGTACGCGGGCGGTTCTACCGATGTCACGGTGCCACCCAACACGCCGGTTACGGAGCTCAAAGTGGCGTCGAGAAATATCGCCGTCGGTGACCAGGTTGCGGTTTTGGTTAAGAAAGCGCCGGATGGATCGTTGAGCGGAGACAAGGCGCTATCGACGGCGAGGTGACGACGGCGCAAGTGGGAGATGCAGCGTGTGAAAGTCGACGGAGAGGTACTTGTTAGGCGTTTCATTGACAAGGAGCTTGCCCCCGGGAACTAACACACGCCAGATCTCCCGAATGCGGTTACCTCGGCGCGGATGCAAACCGAAACGCGATTTGCACCACGTCCGCGATCGGCTTGGCATCGGGCCCGCCCGTGCGGGCTGGCTCGAAGCGCATTCCGGGAATGACCTTCCGAACGGCGGCCGTCAGCAGCGGATTCGGCGAGGTGACGACCTCTACTGTGCTCATCACCGGCGAGCCATTCGTGTCGACGCTGAAGCGAACACGAACTTCACCTTCAACGTCTGCGACTTGATTCGGGACGCGGGGCGTCGGCAGATCGCCGATCAGCCGAGCGCGCTGTGGTGCGGTTGACGGATCGGATTCGCCGTAGGTCGAACGACGGTTAGCAAACCCGTTGCCGGCCGGAACGATGATGGCTTCACCCGCTTTGGCTGACGCGCTCGTGTGCGTAGCCACGGAGTCCAGTCGCGAGAGAACTGCGTTCGACAGCGTCGGCAGCGACAGACCCTTGGTCTCCGCTTTTTTCTCTGGCGCTTTTTTCGACGGCACTGCCCGCTCTTCGACGACTCGTGTATGCGCCGGTGTCGCCTTGGAAGTAGTACTCGCGTCGGCTGTCGGCGCGGCTGGTGTGGAGCTCGGCTTCGGAGAGCTCACTATCGCTGCCGGTGGTGCGATGCGTGGCGACTCAGAGGCGGGCGCAGCGAACGCGGTGGTCTGATCGCTTTCGCCGAACGCGTGCGAATTCGTCACCACTCCCACCAGCAGCAGCGACAACACTATGACAATTCCTGCGGCGATAACCTGCTTCTTGCCGAGGAATGTGAGGACGGGGCCGAGCATTTCACTAACCCGCTCTGTAATAGCCCCGGTCTTGTACGGCTTCTCGAGCTCTTCGCGCAGACTCTCCAGCACATCGCGATAGGGCAATGACTCTGGACGGGATGCTGTCCCCACCGCCGCGGCTTCCATCAGCGGCGAAGCGAAGCCGGCCATCGGCTCTTCCGACGGTGGGGGAGCATCCTTGTTGTCGGCGTCTATGTCACTGAATGGGCCGTGGACGATTACCGTCGGCTTCTTGATGACGGAAGTCGCTGGCCTTTCACGATGCACCGGAGTCTGCGTCGCCAGCGCCAGCGATTCTCCCGATACCAAACGGTATCTCTCCGGGCTGATGGCCGGTTCGCTGGAAGGTCCGGTTTCGAGGGAGTTCCTGGAAGGTCCGGTTTCGAGGGAGTTCTCTGAAGCGAGCAGCTGCAAATCGGCAATTCGCTCGCGCGAAATGCGGAGACTGGGATGCTCGGCTCCGAGAGTGCGCTCGCGAATGGACAGCGCGCGCCGGAACTCACTGAGTGCCTCTTCGATCTTGCCGCGCGCAGCGCACGAATCGCCGAGGTGCTCGAGAGCGGTCGCAATGGCAAAGTGATTCGGGGCGAGCGTCCGTTCGCGAATGTCCAGAACGCGCCGCCAGAGCTGCTCGGCTGACTCATGATGGCCGAGCGCCTGCCGGACGTTGGCGAGGCTGGCGAATACGGTCGCTACTTCCGGATGATCCTCGCCCTTGCTCCGTTTCATTTCCAGCAGGCGGAGGAGCAGCGGCTCCGCTGCGGCGAACGATGATTTGCGGAGGTGGAGGCGGGTCAGGTCCGTGAGCAGCAGCATCAGCTCCGGATCATCGGGTCCCATGGTGCGATCCGCTATTGCCAGTGCCTGGCGGAAATACTCTTCGGCTTCGGCGTCCTCACCCGCGTTCTGCTTGGTGGCGGCGAGCCTGAGAAGTGATTCGAGGTCGGGCCGAGGGACGTCGTCGGCGACGGGGCGGGGGGGTCGCGAATTACGGTCGGAGATTCCGTTGTCGCGCCCGGTGACCGGCGAGTAGCTGGCGGAATCGAAGGTGCGCTCGAACCCTGTAACGGAGTCGGCCATACACTGGATCTCCCCGGTCATCCTCTGAGGGACGGGAGCAAGTCCGCTCTCGTACCCGGTGGCGCCCAGACCGGTGGCGCCGCTCTGAGCGGGGGCAAGTCGGGGACCATATGTAGTCTGCGGGATGCGCAGGTCAGCGCGGGGCGGAGGTGTGTTATGGACGCAACACTGCCCGAGAGCGTTGCGCCGACGCAACAGGTCATCCCGACCCCTGAAAGCAAGGGGCTGACTGTCGTCAGCCCCTTGTAATCAGGTCCGTCGTCCTGCGTCCGGGTCAGGCCGCCGTGCTGGTGGCGAGCGCGGGAGCTCCTCTTCATCGCCGGGATCCCAGGTCGGCCCGCACTTGACCACCCTTTTGGCGATGCGGCACCACTCCGCGACTTGACTGTCGTTGGCGCTCATCCAGTTGACGGGTACTGGCGCGAGGCGGCGCTTTTCGCCGTTGCTGGCAAAGCAAAGCCACCCGTTGCTGTACTCGGAGGCGACGTTGCCGCGCCTTCCGATCTGGGTCCGGCGGTCTCCGAGGACCCTTTGCTCGATGAGGAACACCGCGTTCTCGACGGGCGAGCGGCGCTCCATCTTCCGCCGCTCGATGGATGAGGGATGGACCATCCAGACTTCCCAGACCCGGCCGCGGGCGTCGAGGAAGGTACGGTAACCGGAGTTCTTGGAGATCTGGATCTGCACGTCAAAACTCCCTCAAATCAGACCCATTTCAAGCGCAAAACCCAAACCAGCAGGCGCGGGTGGACGACCCGCTACCCGGTTCTGCCTTTGCGGCGCTCGCCGTCGGGGACCCGCGCGTCCACCAGGCTGGTCTCTCCGGGGCGCTTGGACTCCCACGACACGCTCAAGGTGCCGTCGTTTTCCAGAACTACGGCGTCGACGTCCTCGACGCGCGTAATCCCTTTTTCGCGGATCGCGGCGCGGACTTCGCCCTCGGTGATCCGCTCTCTTTTCAGAGCCCGCGGAATAAACTTTCCGTGCGAAAACAACAGCGTTGGATGGCCGTTGATGATCCGGTCGGCGAAATCCCAGCGCGCGGCGATTTCGGCGATGATGACCTGAAAGGCAATCAACGTCGCCAGCGCGAGGATCCCCTCGACGAGTGTGACATCCTTCTCGACGATAGATGCGGCGAATACGGAGCCGCAGGCGACGACGAACACAAAATCGAACACGTTCAGTTTCGAGAGTGTGCGCTTGCCTGAAACGCGCAGCATAATGATCAACGCAATGAAGCCGACGATCGACAGCACGACCGTTCTGCGGACATCGTACCAGCCATCGAAAAAGAACGGCTTGTGCACCGTCTCGAATGTTTGCTGTAGTAGAAACATTTCCTCGAACTCGTATGACCCTGAGGGGGTACGTAACCGCAGGGATTACGCCGCGGTGGGTATATTTCCAGTCGAATGATCAGGTCCGCGTATCTATTGTTGCTGCCGTTGGTCGCGGCCAGCAGCGCACCGTCTGCCGGCAACCTCACTCATGAAAGGCTGGCCGCGACGGTTTTCCCGGCCGCGGGAAATCGTGCGTCTCTGCGGCCAGTACATTGGACAGTCGTCGGCGGATCCGCGGCGCGCGATGTGGTTTCGGGTCGCACGGTACCCATCACCGTACAGGCAGACATCGCGAAAGGATGGCACATCTACTCGCTCACCCAGAGAGCGGGCGGACCGATTCCGCTGCGAATCGAGTTGGTTGGCGCGACCGACGTGATTGTGCGCGGCGTCATTAAAGCGCCCAAACCAGAGCGTCAATTCGACCAGAATTTCGGAATCGAGACCGAGCTTTATTCAGGAAGTCCGCGTTTCACCATTCCGGTTGGAGTTCCCGGTCGCGCGGGGAGCGGGATCCGCAAATTCCAGATTAGCGCCCGCTACCAGGTGTGCAGCGACAAGCTCTGTCTTCCGCCACGAACCGACAGGCTCGACGCGGCGCTCCGCATCGCCGGTAGAAAATGAGCTCAGGCTTCCTCTGGCTGGCGGCGAGCACCGGACTCATTTCGCTGCTGACTCCCTGCGTTTTCCCGATGGTTCCGGTGACGCTCGCCTATTTCTCGAGTCCGCAGCATCGGACCGCGTCCGGACTACGGCGAGTCACGCTGTTTGGTCTCGGGATCATCAGCACCTTCACCGTGCTGGGGTTGGTGCTGGCGGCTGTCTTCGGTGCAGCCGGTCTCAATCGCTTCGCCGCGGACCCATGGGTCAACATCGCACTGGCGATTGTTTTCCTGCTGTTCGCCGCGAATCTGTTTGGTTGGTTCGAGTTCCGTTTGCCGTGGCGCGTGCTCACCGCTGCCGATCGTGCGGCGCGCGAAGCGCGTGAAGGAAGCTCACTCGGTGCGCTGGTCATGGGTGCGACCTTCACGCTGACATCTGTCACTTGCACCGCACCTTTCGTCGGGACGCTGCTCGTTCTGGCGGCCCAGGGTACGTGGCTGACGCCGGTTATCGGAATGGTCGTCTACTCGACCGCGTTCGCTTTCCCATTCGTGCTGCTGGCTTTGTCGCCGCGGTTGATAACGCGGCTTCCGCGCTCGGGGGAGTGGATTCAGACACTGCGAGTTGTGATCGGCCTGCTCGAGGTTGGTGCGGCGATAAGGTTCGTCTCCAACGCGGACGTCGTTCTGAATTGGGGAATCTTCACACGTGATGCAGTTCTAATCATGTGGATGCTGCTGGCGTTGATCGCGGCGGGATACCTTGGGTTCGGAAGCATAAAGAATCGTCGCCGGCTCGCGCTGAGGAGTGTGCTGCCGACCTTCATCCCACTTTGGCTCGCCTTCTGGCTCTGGACGGGATTAGCAATGCCTCTCCCGCAGATCGAAGCATATCTTCCTCCGCGAATCAAGCCTGCCGCAGTAGCTTCGGGGAGCTTCGTGGCTTCCGAGTGGACGCTGAACGATTACGACGGGGCGCTGCGTGTGGCGCGTCAAACCGGCAAGCTCGTCTTCGTTGATTTTACCGGCTACACCTGCACGAATTGCCGGTGGATGGAAGCAAACATTTTCAATCGTCCGGATGTGGGCGCGCAGCTCGGCCAGTTTGTGCTGGCCCGGTTGTACACCGATGGCGAGGGCTCAATCTACGAGCGACAGCAGCAGTTTCAGGAGAAGACTTTCGGAACAGTCGCTCTCCCGTTGTACGCAGTGGTCGACGGCAACGGAAGAATTCGCGGGACGTTCAGCGGTCTGACACGCGATCCTGCGCAGTTCATCGCGTTTCTCCGTCGCGCGGCGACCGGCGCGTAATTTCCCGGACGGTTAGGGCTTTTTTGCCGGCTCCGCGACGCCGGCCTTTTCGGCGCGGTGCAGAACTTCTTCCGCCGTGGTGACTGGCTCGAGATGCGTCGCTCTCTCGGCTTCGATTTTCCTGGCGACAGCTTCCGTTTCTATGTCCTTCTTGCCGCGACGGAAGATGAATTCGGGGGCCAGCGCCACGCCCAGCAGTGTCAGCGGCAGAATCTGCAGCGTCTGAATCAGCAGCGAGACGGCGATCGCATCGTTGCGCAGCACGCCGAATTGCTCTGCCATCAACGCGTAGACGAACTGGAAGAATCCGACATTGCCTGGCGTGGCGCGGATGATCAGTCCGACGTTGATGCCGAGCAGACAGGCGAGACTCCCGGCGAGCGGAATTCGTACGTGGGCCGCGGCTGCCGCGAGCTCGAAGGTCCAT
The DNA here is from genome assembly GCA_046727995.1 of Gemmatimonadota bacterium. Classification (GTDB taxonomy): domain Bacteria; phylum Gemmatimonadota; class Gemmatimonadetes; order Gemmatimonadales; family Gemmatimonadaceae; genus UBA4720. The sequence goes on along the minus strand of JBKPDS010000137.1, from coordinate 21,799 downwards.
AGCTGGCAGGCCCACGCGCCGAGAGACAGGAGTATGGCCGCGAGGAATCGCGGTCCGGTAGCAAGGCGGCCGGCCGTCTGACCGAAGCTGACGAAATACGCGCGGAACTTCCCCATGAATGTACGAGGCTTGGCACGCCGCTCCGGAACGTGCTCGGGCTTCATCCGCCGCGTCGCATAAACGAAAAACGCGAGCAGCAGCCCAATTACCACCAACAGAATCTCGGCGGGCACCTTCCACCGCTCGAACTGGGGCGGCAGCTCGAACACGAGGACTCCGAAAACGAGCAGGATGATGAAACCGATCGGATCGAACAGACGCTCCAGCGCCATCGACGCCAACACCGTGGAGCTGGACGCTCCGGACACGCGCGAGACGAACACGACGCGCGCTGCATCTCCACCGCTGGCGACTAGCACGTTGTTCAGGCCGGCGCCGGCGACAGTGGCGCGAAGCGCCAGCGGCAGCGAGGTGATTCCGATCGGGCGCAGAAACAGCCACCACCGGACTCCCTTGATCAGTATGGAGAGCAGATTGACGCCAATCGCGGCCGCCAGCAGCGGCAACGATGCGTGGCGCATCGAGCTCCATGCCGAGTGCCAATCAATTGTGCGAGCGAAAAGAATGAGGAAGACGAGGATCGCGGCTGAGATCGCCCAGCGAATCCCTTTCTTCAGCTTAGGGCTCATTCAGATTGGCAGAGTCGCGAATTCGTATCCTTGTTCTTTCAGGCGGTCGATGATTAGAGGAAGAGCGGCGGCTGTCTGCATCCGGTCGCCATCCGGATTGTAGCCATCACCATCGTGGAGGAGCACGATCGATCCGGGCTCCACTCCCTCGAGCGTGCGACGCACTATCTCGTCGACACCGGGGCGATCGCTGTCCCAGACGCCGAGCGACCAGCCAACGGTGCGCTCGCCATAGGAGCTGGCGATCGGCGTCGTCCACGGACTGCGGAAGCCGTGTGGCGCGCGGAAATAACGCGGCGCCGGAGCGCCGGCGCGTTTGATCGCTCTGATTCCCAGACGAATGTCGCGGCTGACGTAGAACGGACTCTTGAATTGCAGCTTGCGGTGGAAGTAGCCGTGATTGCCGATCTGATGGCCTTCAGATGAGATCCGTCTCACCAGCTCGGGCCAACGCTCGGCGTGACTGCCGAGGACGAAGAAAGTCGCGCGCACTCCTTTCTCGCGGAGGGTGTCGAGGATCAGTGGTGTCGCATCCGGATTGGGCCCGTCGTCGAACGTCAACGCCACGACCTTCCGGTCGCTCTCGATTTTTCCGAGTGCAGGACCGAATACGAAACTGTTGCGGTGAAATGCGCCGTGTATCGCACCGCCTACTACCGAGATCCCAAGTGCCGCCAGACCGATCATTCGTATGTTGCTCGTCCAAGCACTGCGGTGTAGATGTCGAGCACTGTCTCGGCGACTCTACTCCAGGAATACTGCAAAGCCTCCTGGCGACCACGTTTGCCGAGTCGTGCGCGGAGCGTCTCGTCGTCGAGCAGCCTGACCAGCGCGTCCGAGAGCGCTTCCGTATCCCCACAATGCACCATTAGTGCCTCGCGCTCGTGCTTTACCACATCGCGAAAGCCGTAGATGTCCGAGCACACGACCGGTGTCTCGCAGGCCATCGACTCGAGCAGCGTGATTCCAAACGACGCTTTGGTGGTGGGGCACGCGTACATCGCGCTGTGCGCGTAGTAGCCCGGCCGCTCGCCGAGAACCGAGCCGACGAAGGTGATGTCGGGATCTCCGCCGGCGGCTCGATAGTAGTGCTTGCGCAGCGGTCCGTCTCCCACCACCACGAGCTGAGCCCGACGATTCTTGCCGCGGACCTTCTTGAAGGACTCGATCAGAGTCGTGAGTCCGTTGCGCGGGTCGAATCTGCCGAGGAAGAGAATTACGGGAACGTCGGTGCGCAGAGCGGGAGGGCGGGGGACGTGTGGATTGAAAACGTCGGTGTCGATTCCGTTGGGTACGATCGTCCAGTTGGCCTCGAAATACCGATTGAGCGCGATTGTCGTCGAGTGCGAAACCGCGATAGCCGCGTCGAGCATGTCGAGCCGTTTCTGGAAGTATCGATTACCGACGGTGTAGAAGAAGGATCGATCGAAATAGGTGTGAAACGTTCCGACGACCGGACAATTCGCTTCCTCGATCGCCATCACCGGTAGCACGGGACTCAGCGGTGAATGAACGTGGATGATGTCGTATTGGCCAAGACTGAAGACTCGTTTCAGGTCCTTGCGCAGCTCGAGCCCCCACGTGAACCGCGCCTGCGAGCCGTTGGCGTAAACCGGCTGGCTCTTTCCAATGCGCACGACGTGGGGCTCGGGGCGGGCACCAGGAATCCTGGATGTGATGATGTCGACCTGATGTCCGTAGCGACGCGCTTCACGCGCAAAGAAATGCACGTGCTCGCAGATCCCGCCGAGGTGCGGATAGTAGTACTCGGTAACGAGTGCGATGCGGAGGGGCCGCGCGTGCTGGATGCGCGCCATCGGCAGCGATTCCGCCGGCATCAGCTCCAGGCGACGCGAGTGAGCGAGCTTACGCGTTAAGAGCGGCATGTGCGGCGGCTAGGCGCGCGATTGGAATCCTGAAAGGTGAGCACGACACATAATCAAGACCGAGTTGGTGGCAGAAAGAAATGGAGCGCGGCTCGCCGCCGTGCTCCCCACAGATTCCCAACTTGATATCAGGACGAACTCGCCGTCCCTCCTCAACAGCTATCCTTACGAGCCTCCCCACCCCTTCGGTGTCAAGAACCTGAAACGGATCGTCGGCTAAAATACCCCGATCAATGTAAGAGGGAAGGAACCGTCCTGCATCGTCCCGGCTTAGCCCTAGCGTAGTTTGGGTCAGGTCATTTGTTCCGAAAGAGAAGAACTCGGCTGACTGCGCGATTTGTGCCGCGGTGAGCGCAGCGCGGGGTAATTCGATCATCGTACCGATCAAATACGAGATTTTTTCGCCCATGCCCCCCAATACGCGGCCGGCGACATCCTCGATGACAGCGCGCTGATTATCGAACTCCTTCACTGTCGAGACGAGCGGAATCATGATTTCCGGCTTGACCACGATTCCCCGCCGCATGGCGCGAACTGCTGCCTCCAGAATTGCGCGCGCCTGCATCTCTGTAATCTCCGGGTAAGAAATACCGAGCCGACATCCACGGTGGCCAAGCATCGGATTCGTTTCCCGCAGGGACTCAATGATACGATTCAGGTCCGCTCGCGCCATATCGAGAGTGCGGGCAAGCAGCTTCGTCTCCTCGCCGCCGTGCGGCAGGAACTCGTGGAGCGGCGGATCCAGCAACCGAATCGTGACCGGTAAACCATCCATCGCTTCGAAGATTCCCTCGAAGTCCGCGCGCTGCATCGGCAACAGCTTGTTGAGCGCGCGTCGCCGGCCGCCCTCTTCGCGCGCGACGATCATCTCGCGCATGGCAGTGATGCGATCACCCTCGAAGAACATGTGCTCGGTGCGGCACAAGCCGATGCCTTCGGCGCCGAAGCTTCGCGCAATGCGGGCGTCGCGGGGTGTGTCGGCGTTCGCGCGCACGCGCAGCTTGCGGACTTCGTCGGCCCAACCGAGCAGCTGCGAATAGGAGCGATAAAGCGGTGCTTGCGCGGCATTCAACGAGCCGTTCGTGACGCGCACTACTTCGCTCGGGACAGTCGACAGGTCGCCCGCGAACACGCGCCCGGTGCCACCATCGAGCGTAAGCCAGTCGCCCTCGCCGATCTCGGTGCCATTGACGCTGAAGCTCTTGCTGTCGGCATCGATCTGAATGTCCTGGCAGCCGACGACGGCGCACTTGCCCATACCGCGTGCGACAACCGCAGCATGACTGGTCATACCGCCACGCGCCGTGAGTACCGCGCGCGCGGCCACGATGCCGTGAAAGTCCTCGGGAGTCGTTTCCTCGCGTACGAGAATCACGTTTTCTCCGGAGTGGGCGCGCTGTTCAGCCGTGTCTGGATCGAAGACGGCGCGTCCGCTCGCCGCTCCGGGACTCGCCGGGAGACCGCGGCATAGCGGCGTCGCGTGGATGGACGGATCGATGACCGGGTGCAGCAGCTGGTCGAGCTGTGCCGCGGGCACCCGACGAACCGCTTCGACGTTGTCGATCAAACCCTCGTCCACCATTTCGCACGCAATACGCACCGCGGCCGTAGCGGTGCGCTTCCCACGACGAGTCTGCAGCAGATACAATTTGCCGCGCTCGACGGTGAACTCGAGATCCTGCATGTCGCGAAAATGTTTCTCGAGCAGATCCTGCATCTGCATCAGCTCGCGATAGGCATCAGGAAGCATCGTGCCCATTCGGCCGACGTCGAGCGGAGTTCGCATCCCAGCGACTACATCCTCACCCTGCGCATTGACCAGAAACTCGCCGTAGAACTTTTTCTCGCCTGTCGACGGATTGCGTGTAAACGCGACTCCGGTGCCAGAGTCGTCACCGAGATTGCCGAATACCATCGCGACAATGCTGACGGCGGTGCCGAGATCATCGGAGATGCCATTGACCTTGCGGTAGTCTTTTGCCTTGCGCAGCGTCCACGACTTCCACACCGCTTCAATAGCGCCCCACAATTGAACCACCGGGTCACGGGGGAAGTCACTTCCGGTGCGATTACGGACGAGCGCCTTGTATTCCTCAACCAGATTCCTGAGATCACCCTCGCTCAGATCTGAGTCTGAGTCGACGCCTGCCGTCATCCGCTTCGCTTTGAGTAGATGCTCGAAGGCCGCGATTGGCACCCCGAGTACTACATCCGAGTACATCTGAATAAAGCGTCGGAAGGAGTCGTACGCGAACCGCGAGTTTTGGCTTTGCTCCGCGAGTCCGACCACCGATCGATCGTTGAGACCGAGATTGAGAATGGTCTCCATCATTCCCGGCATCGAAACCGGAGCGCCGGATCTCACCGAGACCAGCAGCGGATTTCTCGGATCACCCAGCTTTTTGCCTGTAGCCTCTTCGAGACGCGCGACATTGCCTTCGACTTCGGCGCGCAGCTTGTCGGAGTACTTACCGCTGGCGAGATACTCGATGCACTCGCTGCAGGCGATGGTGAATCCAGGCGGAACCGGCACGCCCAGGTTCGTCATCTCGGCGAGGTTCGCCCCCTTGCCGCCGAGGACGTTCGTCAGGTCGCGCGTTCCCTCGGCAGCGCCGTTGCCGAAGAAGAAAACTGCCTGAGGCATAGACCTCTTTAGCAGCCACAGCCGAAGCGGAGCTTCTCCGGGTCGGCAGGTGGTGGCGTCGGATAATCGCCGGAGAAGCAGGCGTGGCAGAATCCACCCGGCCCACCCGGCACCGATTCGAGCATGCCATCGAGGGTCAAATAGCCGAGGGAATCAGCGCCTACTTCATGAGTGATTTCTTCAATGCTCATGTTGGCAGCAATGAGCTCCTCGCGCGTCGGCGTGTCGATACCATAGTAGCACGGTCCGGTCACCGGTGACGAGCTCACCCGAAGGTGAACTTCGCGCGCCCCGGCGGCACGCACCATGTTGACGAGTCCGCGCGTGGTAGTTCCGCGAACGATCGAATCATCAACCATTACCACGCTCTTGTCGCGCAAAACCTCGCGCACCGCGTTGTACTTCACCTTCACCTTAGCGTCGCGGCCAGCCTGCGTCGGCTGAAGAAAAGTACGACCGACGTAGTGGTTCCGAATCAGCGCCAGCTCGAGCGGAAGCCCCGATTCCTCCGCGAATCCAAGCGCGGCCGAGTTGGAGGAATCGGGGACGCTGAAAACGAGATCCGCCGTCGGGGCGGGGAAATCGCGCGCCAGCCGGCGACCGAGCTCGCGACGCGCTCTATCGACTGAGCCGCCGAAGACCTGGCTGTCCGGGCGCGAGAAGTAGACATACTCGAAGACGCACTTCTTCGCTTCCTGCTTCTCCAGCGGGTAAATCGAACGCTTACCGTCGAGATTCACGGCGATGATCTCTCCCTGCTCGACTTCGCGCTCCAGCGTCGCGCCGAGAAGATCGAGGGCGCAGCTTTCCGACGCGAAAATCGTTGCATCGCCAAGTTTGCCCATCACCAGCGGTCGCCAGCCGCGGGGATCGCGCGCGGCGAGCAGAGTATTGCCGACGATGACGACCAGGCAATATGCTCCTTCGACGCCTTTCAGTGCGTCGGCTAGTCGCTCTTCCGGTTTCTCAGCGGAGGAGCGAGCCATCCTGTGAACCAGCACCTCGGAATCCATCGTCGAGCTGAAGATGGATCCGGCGTCTTCCAGCTCGCGTCGCAGCTCACTGGCGTTGGTGAGATTGCCGTTGTGCGCCAGCGCAATGTGCCCATCACGAAAGCGCGCCATCACCGGCTGCGCGTTCTCGATCGTTGAAGATCCCGCGGTGCTGTAACGTGTGTGACCGATGGCGATGTCGCCACGCAAACTGGTCACATCAGACGCGCCGAAACCCTCGGAGACCAGACCCATGCGTTTGATCGCGCGTGCGCCGACCTCGCGGTCGACGGCAACGATGCCCGAAGATTCCTGACCACGATGTTGCAGCGAGTAAAGACCGAGGTGCGTCATCGCCGCCGCGTGCTCGTGACCGAAAATACCGAAGATTCCACACATATCAGTGCGCCGCCACCGGCGATAGCTCGTCGAAGTTTGCGTGTTCCATCGTGCGCGACATTATGGCCGGAATCGTCGAGTGATAAGCGCGCCGCAGAACGGAAAGAGGACTGCGCAGCGAGCTCTTCGGCAAGGTGATGTCCAACGAGTCCGCGTTCCGACGCACTGTTCCAATCTGCACGCATGGAACACCCGCCGCTTTCGCGATGGCGAGAACTCGCTCGGGCGCGGAGCTCGAAACAATGATTCGACCCTGCGTTTCACCGAACAGAATTCCGCGATCGGTCAGCGACGAATAACCTGACAGATCGATGTCTGCCCCGCTCTCGCAGTCTCGGTTGGCGATACAACACTCGGCGAGCGCGATAGCGAGCCCGCCGTCGCTGCAATCGTGCGCGGAGCTGACGACACCTGCTTCGATCGCGGCCAGCAGCGCGTCGATTACCATCTTTTCGCGCGCCGCGTCACAGCGCGGCGGAGGTCCGACTGCTTTGCCGTGGATCGTCGCCAGATATTCGCTGCCGCCGAGCTCGCCGCCCATTTCACCGAGGAGAAGGATCGCGTCGCCGTCGTGCTGGAACGTCGAGCGGGTGATGCGAGAGATGTCGTCGATCAGACCAATCATACCGATGACAGGCGTCGGATAGACGGCACCAGCCGGACTCTCGTTGTAGAGTGAGACGTTCCCGCCGGTGACTGGCGTGCCCAGCGCGCGACAGGCTTCTCCCATCCCGGCAACGGCTTCCCTGAATTGGTAGAAGACTTCCGGCCGGGTTGGATTCCCAAAATTCAGGCAGTTGGTGATCGCCATCGGTCGCGCGCCGGAGCAGGCGACGTTGCGTGCGGCCTCGGCGACGGCGATGCGACCGCCGACCCCCGGGTCGAGATAGACGTAGCGTCCGTTGCAATCAGTCTTCACCGCGATCGCCTTGTTGGTGCCGCGGACTCGCAGCACGGCAGCGTCTCCACCGGGACCGACTACGGTATTGGTCCGCACCGTAGAATCGTACTGGCGATACGCCCATTCCTTGCTGGCAATAGTCGGCGAGGAAAGCAGGCGTTCCAGCGTCCAAAGATGATCTTTCTCCTCGGGGCGCGGCGGAATCGAGTTGGGATCGATATTGCGGAGCTCGATTACGGCGTTCGATTCGCGGGCTTCCGGCGAATATGTCGGGCAGTCGGTGACGAGGCGAGATCCAGGAAACTCGGCGACAACTTTGCTTCCTTCGGTGACGCGGTACACCGGTTCCGCGATCACCTCGCCAATCACCGCGGCGGTAAGGTCCCACTTGTTGAGGATGGCGCGAACATCGTCTTCGTATCCCTTCCTGGCGACGACGAGCATTCGCTCCTGCGATTCGCTGAGCAGGATTTCGTAGGGGGTCATGCCGCTTTCGCGGGTGGGGACTTTGGTGACGTCGATGGTTACGCCGACATCTCCTCGTTCTGCCATCTCTGCCGACGATGACGTAAGTCCGGCAGCCCCCATGTCCTGGATGGCGACGATGTGTCCGCTCTTTATCAGCTCGAGACTCGCCTCGAGCAGCAGCTTCTCGGTGAACGGATCTCCGACCTGAATGCGCGGACGTTTGGCGTCGCTGGCCTCCGACAAATCTTCGGACGCGAACGATGCGCCGTGAATTCCATCGCGACCGGTGCGGGCGCCTACTGCCATGATCGAGTTGCCGACGCCCTGAGCCTTGGCGCGAATGAGATCCTCTTCGTGCATCAGGCCAACACACATCGCATTGACCAGCGGGTTGCTCTCGTAGGCTGGATCGAAGACGATCTCTCCCGCGACGGTCGGAATGCCGACGCAGTTGCCGTAGTCGCCGATTCCCTTGACCACGCCCGAGAACAGATAGCGAACCCGCGAATCGTCGAGGGTCCCGAATCGCAACGAGTTGAGCATCGCGATCGGACGCGCGCCCATGGTGAATACGTCGCGGAGAATGCCGCCGACACCAGTCGCCGCTCCCTGATAAGGCTCGATCGCCGAGGGGTGGTTGTGCGACTCGATCTTGAAGGCGACGGCGAGTCCATCGCCAATCGAGATCACTCCCGCATTCTCGCCGGGGCCCTGCAGCACGTACGGCGCCGTAGTCGGCAATGTCTTCAACACGGGACGCGAGTGCTTGTACGAACAGTGCTCGCTCCACAGCGCGCTCACCACGCCGAGCTCGGTGAAGGTCGGCGTCCGTCCGAGCATGGCTACCAGTCGCTCGTATTCCCCCTTGGTCAACCCGTGCTCGGCAACGAGAGCGGGTGTGATTACCGGATCACCGGCGCGGGGCGTCACTTCAGACATCAGGCGGCCACTCGGGAAAGAATCGACTCCAGCAGTCGGACGCCATCGCTGGAACCAAGCAGCGGGCTGCAAGCCCGTTCGGGGTGCGGCATCAAACCGAGCACGTTTCCACTCTCGCTGATGATGCCAGCGATGTTGCGCTCGGATCCGTTGGGGTTCGCGTCCGCGCTGAGATTACCGTCGGCGTCCGCATACCTGAAGATAACCCGCCCGTCACCTTCGAGTTGATCGAGGACGTCGGGCGTCGCCACGAAGCGACCATCGCCATGGGCGACCGGAATCCGAAGCAGCTCGCCGCGCTCGTAGAGGTTGGTGAACATCGTCTCGGCATTCTCGACCCGAATGCGAACCTCCGCCGAGACGAACTGGAGACTGGAGTTCCGCATCAGCGCGCCGGGGAGGAGCCCCGCTTCGCAAGCGATCTGAAATCCGTTGCAGATGCAGAGCACCGGTCCCCCGGACTTCGCGTGGGCCACTACTTCCCGCATGATCGGGCTGAAGCGCGCGATGGCTCCGGCGCGCAGATAATCACCGTAGCTGAACCCGCCCGGAAGAATGATCACGTCCGAGCCCTGGAGGTCGTGGTCCTTGTGCCAGAGATACGTCGCTTCTTCGCCGAGGATCTCGGTCACGGCGTGAAAGGCGTCGTAATCGCAATTGGAGCCGGGGAAGGTGACAATTCCGAATTTCACTGCTAGAGATCCGGGAAAAGCGTTAGGCAACAGCGTTGCTTCATGAGTCGAAATCCGGGTAAAGGGTTAGCCGCGTGCGAAGCTTCATGCTGGCACCGCCGATTCGATCTCGAAGTCTTCGGTCACAGGATTCGCCAGGAGCTTGCGGCACATGTCGGTGACATTTTCCTCGGCCGCGATCGCGTCATAGGCATCGGTCTCGATGATGATGTAGCGACCGACATGAACGTCCTTCACCGGCTTGAATCCGAGCGTATGCAGCGCGTCCTTCACTGCGTTTCCCTGTGGATCGAGCAGGCCTTTGCGCGGTGTGATGTGAACGGCGATGCGGAACTTTGCCATCAGGTTGTGCCTCCACTGGGCCCAGCCGGAGGTGGGAAACCGGGTGAGCCGCGGGGCGACTCTCCGGTTCCGGGTGGACGGCGCCTTCTTCTTCTCCGATGCCGCTGACGCGCGACGTCGCTCGATTCGACGACGCCCGCGGCGGTGAGCAGCAGCGGCTCCTCGTCGTCGATAACCGGTGAGTCGCCGCGCGGACGACGGTCGAGCAGTCCGAAGATCACGGTCTTCGCCAGACCGTACAGCACGTAGCAGATCAGCGCCGGGAAATAGAATTCCTTGCGCAGGAAGAGCACGCCGATGAACGTGGCGATCACCGCCAGCGTTCCCAGTATCTCGCTGATTTTCTTGAATCCGACGGTCGGGATGGCGGGGTAAGAGACGTTGCTGATCATGAGGAACGCGAGGACGAGCATGATCCCGCGCAACCCCGTCGTCCAGTTCAAATCGCCGAGCACCGTCTGGTTGTAGAGCGGCGTCTGGCTGAACCAGTAGTACGTTGCCAGCGTCATTCCCGCGGCGGGGCTCGGCAGTCCGTGAAAATACTTCTTGGCGCGGCCGGCCTGTTCGACATTGAAGCGGGCCAGTCGGATGACGGCGCAGGCGGTGAAGATGAAGGAGAAGATCCAGTCCCAGCCGTTCCGGTTGAGAACGGCGAAATACATGATCATCGCCGGCGCCAGTCCGAACGTTATGGCATCGACGAGCGAGTCCAGCTCCGAGCCGAAGCGCGAGCCGGTTCCGGTTGCACGCGCCACCCGTCCGTCGAGTGCATCGCACAATCCGCCGAAAACGACGTAAAGACCGGCGGTATCGAACTCGCTCCGCGAGGCGGCGACGATCGCGAACATTCCAAAGAAGAGGCTCGCCAGCGTGAATCCGTTCGGCAGGATGATCACGCCGCGGCGGGGACGATCCGGTTCGCCGCGCGGCCGCTGGGTGTGATTGGGGGCGATGATCACCTCGGAAGCTCCGCCAGAATCGTCACCCCGGCAGTGGTGACGTCACCGAGCTTGCCGCGCATGTTGGAACCGACCGGCAGAAACACGTCGACCCGCGAGCCAAATCGGATGATGCCCATACGGTCGCCCTGTTTCACTCTCTCGCCGGGCTTGCTGTACGTGACGATTCGACGCGCGATGAGACCCGCGATCTGACGCACCAGCACCTTATAGCGCCCGGTGTCGATACCGACCGACATCTGCTCGTTCTCGAGACTCGACTTGTCTGTCGACGCATTGAAGAACTTTCCCTTGTTGTAGTGGACGTACTTCACAGCCCCATCCACCGGATAGCGATTGACGTGGACGTTGAAAACGTTCATGAAAATCGAAAGCCTGATCGCTCGGCTTTGCAAGAAGCTGGGCTCGTCGACTTCGGTGATCATGATCAGCTTTCCGTCGGCTGGTGAGACGATGAGCAACGGTCCGCGCTCACCGACGCGCTCCGGATCGCGGAAAAAGTAGGCAACCCACAGCGCGAGCAGCAGCAGAACCATGGCGGCGAGCCACAGTCCCCAAGAGCGCCTGGTTATCGCGAATCCGAACCCGCCGATGGCAACGACAGCGGCGATTGCAATGAAGAGGAGCCCTTCGCGCGCGAAGTTCAATGTCTGCCGTTGGGGTCGAGTGAGTGTCCCGTCAGACGACGGTAGATATCGAGGTAGCGCGCGCTCGTGGCGTCGATCACTTCTTTCGGAAGCCGCGGCGGTGGATAGTTTCCGTCCCAGCGTGCTGCGCGCTTCTCCGCGTCCAGATAATCGCGGAGCGGCTGCTTGTCGAAGCTGGGCTGCCCGTGCCCCGGCTCATAGCGATCTGCGGGCCAGAAACGCGAGCTGTCGGGTGTGAGCACTTCATCCACCAATATAACATTTCCGCGACCCTCTCTCCCAGTGGTGCGGACCTGCCCGAACTCGAATTTCGTGTCGGCGATGATGATTCCGCGCTCGGCGGCAATGCGACGGCCAGCCTCGTAAACCTCGCGCGAGAGGCGCTCCAGCTCCCGCGCCTCCGAATCGCCGATCAGCGAGCGCATCCGATCGATGGTGATGTTCTCGTCGTGGCCCTCCTCGGCCTTGGTTGCCGGGCTGAAGATCGGGGGGTCGAGCCGGTCCGACTCGCGCAGCCCTTTCGGCAAGGGCTCGCCGGCGAGAGTGCCTCGCTCCCGGTACTCCTTCCAGGCCGAGCCGGAGATGTAGCCGCGCACCACGCACTCGATCGGAAAAACGGCGGACTTTCGAACCAGCATCGAGCGACCGGCCAACTCCTGCTCGTGATCACGCAGCGACGGCACCTGACGAACGATTTCAGTGATATCTGCCGACAGCATGTGATGCTGAATTCGCGGCTCGAGCTGACGCAGCCACCAGGCAGTGATTTGGGTGAGGACAGTGCCTTTGTGGGGGATCGTCTCGCCCATTACCACGTCAAACGCGCTCACGCGGTCGGTCGCGACGAGCAGCAAACGGTCAGCATCGACCTCGTACACGTCTCGCACCTTGCCGCGGCGATAGGGCGTCAACGGCAGCGCACTCGTTTGCATCAGCATTAGACCTTGAGCTCCTCGAGGCGCTCGGAGCTGACGGTATCTCCGGCAAAGAGCGGAGTGATCACGTCGCGGAGGAATTCGTCTACCTGCTCCGGCGCGCGACCGACGAAACGCCGTGGCTCGATCGCGCCCTCGAGATCCTTCAGCTTCACGCCGAAAGACTTGTCGCGAGCCAGGCGGTCCAGCAGATCGTTTTCTTCGGCGCCGTCCTTGAGCGCGCGGGCTGCGGCGAGACTGTGCTTCCTGATCGTCTCGTGGGCGACCTGACGGTCGCCACCGGCGCGTACCGCGCGGACGATCAGCTCCTCGGTCGCCATGAACGGCAGCTCGGCGGCGACCCGGCGTTGGATGACCGCCGGATGTACCTCTAGTCCGCGCGCGATGTTCGCCATCAGCAGCATTATCGCGTCCGTTGCCAGAAACATTTCCGGGATCACCAGTCGGCGATTGGCGCTGTCGTCGAGCGTCCGCTCGAAGTATTGAACCGAGTGGGTTTGATTGGCGTTTCCTTCAAGTGAATTGACGAAGCGGGCGAGCGATGCGATCCGCTCGGCGCGCATCGGATTTCGTTTGTACGCCATCGCCGACGACCCGACTTGCTCCGCCTCGAACGGCTCCTCGATTTCACCGAAAGACTGGAGCATGCGAATGTCGCCACTGAACTTCGCGGCGCTGGCAGCAATTCCCGCGACTACTCCGAGTACGAACGCGTCGAGCTTGCGTGTATAAGTCTGACCGGTAACCGCCAGCGGTGCAGCGAACCCCATCTTCTCCGTTACAAGATGATCGAGCTGGCGGACTTTCTCATGGTCGCCGTCAAAGATCTCGAGGAAGCTGGCCTGGGTGCCGGTGGTTCCTTTCACGCCGCGGAAGGGAAGCGTACGTCGCCGATAGTCGAGGTCCTCGATGTCCAGCACCAGGTCCTGCATCCACAACGTCGCCCGCTTGCCGACGGTGGTCAGCTGCGCAGGCTGGAGATGGGTGTACCCGAGGGTCGGCTGATCGCGCCATTTCTCCGCAAACGTTGCCAACGGGCGGAGAACATCGAGGATTCGGCCCCTCAGCAAATCGAGGCCGTTGCGCATCAGAATCAGGTCCGCGTTATCGGTGACGTAAGCGCTGGTCGCGCCGAGGTGAATGAAGGGCTTTGCCGTTGGCGCGATATCGCCGAAGGCGTAAACGTGCGCCATGACGTCGTGACGGAGCCGCTTCTCGTAGCGAGCGACGGCTTCGAAATCGATGTGATCGAGGTTGGCACGCAACTCATGAATCGCCGCGTCAGGGATTGGAACGCCGAGCTCGCGCTCTGCTTCTGCCAGTGCCAGCCAGAGCCTGCGCCATAGCCCATGCCGCCTGGCGGGCGACCACAACTCCAGCATCGCGTCCGAGGCGTAACGCTCAGCCAGCGGCGAGCTATATCGATTCTTCGACACTATTGCAGGCTGAATTCAGTGGCGTAGATCTGCCCGCCACGCTCGAAGTACATCCTGATTCCACCGCGTCCATAATTGGTGATGATCCGATTGACTGTCTCGGCGTTGGTGATGGGCGTGCGATTGAGCTGAACGATCACATCGCCCGACTGGAGACCTATCTGCTGTTCGACTCTATCGCTGACGCGATTGACCAACGCGCCCTGGCGGCTCTGGATCTGGTACTGCGCGCGAATGGCTGGCGTGAGCGTGATGAGCTCGATTTCTCGAAGAACGGTGACTCGTGGAGCGTTCACGTCCGGCAGATCGGCGACGGTGACGTTGACCGGAATCTCCCTGCCGCCGCGCCTTACCAGGATTGAATCATTTTCGCCAACGCGCAGCTCGAGCAGCTCGGCATACCAATCATAGGGATTGTGGAGGGTCCGATTCTGCGAGCGCACGATGACGTCCCCAGCGCGAATTCCGGCGCGGTCGGCCGGCGATCCGGGCACTACGGAGCCGACAACGACGCCGGCACTCGGTCCAGTCGCGCTTGGACTGCGCGACAGCTGCGGCTGGAATCCAACCCACGGGTGGCGCACCACGCCGTGAACCAGGAGGTCCTCAGCAACTCTGCGCGCTCTGTTGATCGGAATGGCGAAGCCGATCCCGACGCTGCCGCCGCTGGGCGAAAAGATCGAGCTGTTCACACCGATGACCTCGCCAACCGCGTTGACGAGCGGTCCCCCCGAGTTGCCCGGATTGATGGACGCGTCCGTCTGAATCATGTCGACATAGACGCCCGATCCCTCGCCCTGCGCTGCCAGGTTTCTTCCCGTTCCGCTCACCACTCCGACGGTCACGCTCGGCTCGGTGTTGGCGAGGATGAAGCCGTACGGATTGCCGATAGCGATCGCCCACTCCCCAATCATCAGGTCGCTCGATGATCCAAGCGGTGCGACAGGAAGATTTTTCGCGCTGATCTTCAGCACGGCGAGATCGTTGGCCTCGTCGATTCCCAACAGACGCGCCGGATAAGTGGTGCCGTCCTTCAGGGCGACAGAGATGCGCGTCGCACCGGCGACGACGTGAGCGTTGGTCAGGATTGCTCCGTCTGCCTGCACGATGAATCCGGAGCCGAGACCGGCGACCGCACGCTGGCCGGAGCGCCCACCGAAGAACTGCTCGAACACATCAGCGGGAACCTGTTCGACTGCCTGTGTCTGAACAGTGACAACGGAAGGCGCGACTCGGCCAACCGCCTGCGTAATTGCAGTTCGTCTCGAAGCGTTGACCGATGTCGTCGTCTCCAGGCGCTGCGACGAAGACTGGGCGGAAGACGGCGCGCTGGATGCGCCCTGGCACGCAGCCATTGTAAGGACAGCTAATACACGCACCGCAGAGAATCTCATGTGGTGGCGCGCGCCCTTGGCCGTTTAGCCAGATCGCTCAGTAGCCGATCGACGCCGCGATCGCTGAGCGGGTGCACGACGAGGCCGCGCAGCGCCTCCGGAGTGAGGCAGATGATATCAGCGCCCGCCATCGCGCATTCTGCGAATTGGACGGAGGAGAACGGGGAAGCCGCCATCACATCGCACTCTTCGTCGCCCGCCTCGAGTGCACTTTTTATCTCCGCCAGTGTCCGAGCACCGGCCTGGCCGTAGCGCTCGAGATCCTCGAGGGTGACCCGCACGGATGCGACACCAGTCTTGGCGGCGATGATCGCCTGCGCAGCGCTGTAAACGAACGTCGCGCAAACGACGACTCCTTCCGCCGTGAGTCGCGCCATTGGCACCAGCGAATCTTCCACGAGCGGAATCTGGACGACGACATGGTCCGAGATCTTCGCCAGCTCGCGGGCCTCGCTATAGATGTCGCTCGAGGTGACCGCACCAACCGGAACGCACACGGGGAAGGCAAACTCCCGCGAAATCTCCTCCAGCCTCTCGCGCGTGTTGGCATCCGTGGCGTCCGACTCGGACGCGGTGTGTGCGAAAGCAACACCGTCTGCCAGGCCGGCGGCGGCGGCGTTCCTGATCTCCTCGAGGTCGACGCTCTCCAGATAGATGTTCATTCAGCTCTCAGATAAATGTCTTTCGGATATTCCACCCGCTCGAGGAAAAGCGCGTGGGCTGGGGCAGGCTGTGAAACCTGACTGTTGTCCTCCTTCGCCAGAAGCTCCTTCATCACCGATACATCGCGCCGGCCTTCGCCGATCTCGAGCATGGTGCCAACAAGGAATCTCACCATGTGGTGGAGAAAGCGGTCGGCCGTGATCTCGAAGACAAGTCCGCCTTCACGCTCGCGCCAGGCCGCGTTCGATACCGTACAACGGTGGTCGTCTTTTTCCGGCGCCGTTCCTTTGACAGCGAATGCACGGAAGCAGTGCCGCCCGTGAATCGGATCGGCAGCGGCAAGGAGGCGGTCGAACGCGAGCGGTTTTCGCCAGACAAGCTCGTGTGTTCGGCGAAACGGTGAGGATGCGAGATCGTCTGTGCCTACGAAGTAGCTATAGCTGCGCGAGACGGCGCTATAGCGCGGGTGGAACTCGTCACGCATTTCGAAGGCAGCCGCAATCCATACATCATCTGGAAGAATGGCGTTCATCGATCGTCGAAGCGCAGACGCGCTCCACTTCTCCGGGACGCGCACTCCCGCAGCCTGTCCGCGCGCGTGAACTCCTGCATCCGTTCGCCCGGCGCCCACGACTGTGAGAGCTTCTCCGCAGAGCCTCGATACCGCAGTCTCGAGAACACCCTGAACCGTTCGCTCACCAGGCTGTCGCTGCCAGCCGGAAAAGCCCGCGCCATCGTAGTGCAACACCAGTTGCACGGATCGCGACGCCATCGCGTGAAATTACCTCCGGAAGACTCACTGTCAAGGAACGTAACCCATTGGAGATGATTGACTTTCGCGTGTCGGCGAGTATATGTGGAACGGCCCGTCGGCGTCCGTGTCTCCGCCTAATTTCATAGATGGCACCTAGAACTCTAGCCGGTCTTTCAACCGTCCTCGCCGCCGCCGGAAATGTATCGGAGGCGCTGAACGCGCTCGCCCAGGACGTGGTCGAGCACGATCGGAATGGGCACGTCGTGCTGTTCATCTACGAGGCGAAGCGGGACCTGCTTTCGGAGCGCCTCATTCCGGCGCACGAAGGAATGCGCACCGCGCAAATCGAGATCGCCGTCGATCATCTGCCAACTGCCGTCCGGCGCAATCTCGTCGCCGGCAAACAATTCGCCGACCTCGCCGGCGAATCCGCCGAGTATCAGAAACTGCTGGGCGTGGGAGCAAATCCCGAGGCGGGCGTACTGCTTCTGCGCGGGTTGCTCGTCGATGGGGAGCTGGCGGCGGTGTTGGCGCTGTCGGAGCCGAAGACGCGCTTCGGACACCGTCTCTCGGAGAAAGTAGCGCCGGCAATCGACCTGTTTGCGCTCGCCTTCGCTCGACTTGCCGAACGTCGCGCCAGAGAGGAAGCGGTGAAGACGCTCGAGCAGCTCACCCGCACACTGAACGACGAGCACGCTCGCGCCGTCGCCGAGCTGGAGCACAAGCTCTCGGAAGCGCAAGCGGCTCTGAACGGGAAGGGAACCGGCGATTCCATTCGCGTCAGTCAGCTGAAGCGCGCCATTGAAGTTGCGGCGGTTGAAGCGCGCGCCACAGCGCAAAGGCTATCAGCGGTCGAGGAGCAGGTGCGCGTGGCCGTGACAAAACTGGAGAAAGCTCACGTCCAACTGCATGCGCAGGGCGAGGCGCTCCAGGCGCAGAGCAACGTGATTTACAAAGTGGAGCAGGCGCTGCGAGAGGCTGCGGCCGGGCGCGACACCCAGAAGGTCATCGAGGAAGTGCTCCAGATAGTCGCGTCCAGAGAACAAGCTTCGTCGTTTTAAGTTTCGGTAATGAGCGCCCCGTCAGCGAATGCGCTTCAGGGCGCGATCCACAAGCTCGCGTTCCACGAGCCCCTCACTGCCGGGGACGCCGAAGCGGCCTTTACGGTGGTGATGAAGGGCGAAGCGACCGCCGTCCAGGTGGCCGCGCTCCTGTCGGCCCTACGCGCGACGGGTGAGACTCCGGAGGTCGTCGCTGGAGTCGTCAGAGCCCTCCGCTCGGCGATGGTTTCGCTCTCTGCCGAGGATCCGGACGGCCTCGTTGACACGTGCGGTACCGGTGGCGGCGCCGTCTCCACCTTCAACATCTCGACCGCAGCCGCAATAGTGGCAGCAGGGGCCGGTGTCCGCATCGCAAAACACGGCAATCGGTCTTTCACATCGCGCTGCGGAAGCGCCGATGTTCTCGAAGCACTCGGAGTGCCGATAGAGGTTGGGGTACCGGTGATGGAAGCAGCCCTTCGCGACGTCGGCATCGTTTTCATGTTCGCCCCCTTGATGCACCCGGCGATGCGGCACGTAGGTCCGGTTCGTCGCGAGCTCGGCATCCCCACCGTGATGAACATCGTCGGGCCGCTGGCGAATCCGGCACGGGCGGGAAGGCAGGTGGTCGGAGTTGCCGACCTCGAGCGAACGCCTATCTTGGCGGGCGCGCTATCCGCGCTGGGCTCGACGCACGCGCTGGTTGTACATGGAGAGCCAGGCCTGGACGAGGTCTCGCCGCTCGGACCGACGCACGTCATCGAGGTGCGAAACGGAACCACCAGCAGGTGGACGATCCACCCCGAAGAGCACGGCTTCAACAAGATCTCCCGCGACGATCTCGCCGGCAGCGAGCCGACGGAGAACGCGAGAATCATCGAGAAGATTCTGGAGGGCGGGGGGCCGAAGGGAGCGCGTGCCGCGATCGTGCTCAATGCCGCGGCAGCGGTCTACGTTAGTGGGCGGGTCGACTCATACGAAGAGGGCGTCACCGCGGCCAATGAAGCGCTTACTTCCGGTAGGGCGAAAACAGTTCTGGAGAATCTAAGGCGAGCGTACACAACGCACGCCAAAGCAAAAGCTTAGGAGATTTACCTCTAGAACCTTCTGAGCACCCCGACGACGATCCCCTGGATCGAGATGTCGTTCTCGTGAACGTAGATCGGAGTCATCGTTTCGTTCGCCGGCTGCAGTCGAATCCGCCCATCGCGCTCGCGATAGAATTTCTTGACTGTGGCGGAAGTGCCGTCGATGAGAGCGATCACCATCTCCCCGTTGTCGGCGGTGTGCTTCTCGTTGACGATCACGAAATCCCCGTCGCGGATCTGCTCGTCGATCATCGAGTTGCCGCGGACGCGCAATACGAAGTGGTTTCCGCCGCGCCGCACCAGGTCTTGCGGAACCCCGATCGTCTCGGGAGTCTGAATCGCCTCGATCGGCATGCCAGCGGCGACGGTGCCGAGGAGGGGGAGTGAGGCAGCACGTGGGAAAACATCGGACGGGACGAGCTCGATGCCACGGCTCTCGTTGTAGGCGCGCTTGATGTAGCCTTTGCGCTCGAGATTGGTGAGATGCTCATGAACCGTCGCGAGAGAGTTATAGTTAAACTGCGTCGCGATCTCCTCGAAGCTCGGCGCGTAGCCGTGCTCTTCGGTGTAGGTCTCGAGGTAAGTGAGAATTTCCCGCTGACGTTTTGTGAGCGACATATCTTTTTCCGCGGCTGGTTTGTAAATGGACCGGCGCGCCGATCCTACCGAACATTTGCCGAATTCCAAGGTTAGCCGAAGATCGACCGAAGCGCAAGCTTTTTCTCAGTGGACGAAGCCCGCAGGCGCCCTCGGTGAGTTAACGGACGAGGCATTCGCTCGCGCGGCAACTCTGCGACCCTCACAGGAAGACTTGCGGCGACAGGCAATCGAAACCAATTCGCCAGCGAGCTTCGCGGAGGCCCTCCGAAAGCGTAACATCGCTATCATCGCCGAGGTCAAGCGCTCGTCGCCCTCAAAGGGCGTGATCAACTCGGCGATCGATGTTGAGCAGCAGGTCAGAGCGTACGAGAAAGGAGGCGCCGCCGCGATCTCGATCCTGACCGAGCCCAATCGGTTTGGCGGCTCGAACGCGGACCTGGAGAAGGCGAGGGCTGCCACGCGATTGCCGCTCCTGAAAAAGGACTTTCACGTCGACCCCGCGCAGATCTTCGAAGCCAAAGCACTCGGTGCCTCAGCGGCGCTGGTCATCGTCAGAGCGGTCGAGCCGCACCGTGTCCAGGACCTGCTGGATGCAGGTCGTGCCGTCGGTCTGGAGATCCTGCTGGAGGTGCGAGACGAAGCCGAGTTGGAGCTGGCGTTGATTTACCAGGCGCAGTTGATCGGCATCAACAACCGGAACCTCGAGACCCTGGAGATCGATCCTGGCACCGCCCCTCGCCTGCTGCCGTTCATTCCAAGCGAGGTGATTGCCGTCGCCGAGAGTGGGGTCAAAACCGCTGCCGACGTCACGCGCCTGGCGGCGGCCGGTGCGGATGCGGTCCTGATCGGATCCGAACTTTCCGGGGCGAGCGACCCCGAGTCGGCAGTGCGAGCGCTTACAAAAGTCGAGAGGGTCGGGAGTGCTCGCAAAGGTTAAGTTCTGCGGCATGACACGCCCGCAGGACGCTGCTCTTGCCGCCGAGATTGGAGCGAGCTATGTCGGAGTGGTTTTCGCCGACGGCCCGCGACGGGTTGATCCCGCGACTGGAGGCAGGATTCTCGACGCCGCCGGGGACGGCGTAAAGCGCGTCGGCGTGTTTGGAACGAACGATCCCGAGGAGATAGGGCGGACGGCGGGAACGGCGCGCGTCGATGTGGTGCAGCTGCACGCGGATCCATCGGCCGCCGATGTGAAGGCGATTCGGCAGCAATTCCGCGGTGAGATATGGGCGGCAATTCGCATCGCCGGTACCCACATTCCGGGCGACGCCGAGGTTCTCTTCGACATAGCCGACGCGATCGTTCTCGATGCCCGCAGTGACAAGCGACTTGGGGGAACCGGCGAGGCATTGCCGTGGAGCGAGTTGGCATCCGACCTGGCGCGTGACAGAGGCAGCTCGGCGGTGGTACTCGCCGGTGGTCTCAACCCGGAGAACGTCGCCGGTGCAATTCGCACCCTTGGGCCCGACGTCGTCGACGTTTCATCAGGCGTCGAGGTCTCGCCGGGAATCAAGGATCCGTGGTTGATGCGTGAGTTCTACGCGGCGGCAACAGGAAAGCGAGCGCACTAGCTTGGCGACCGACGCGCTTCACCGTTTCGGCGCCTTTGGCGGCCGGTACGTTCCGGAGACGCTCATCCCGGCGCTCGATGAGCTCGACGCTGCGTTCGACGAGGCCATTCGGGATCCCGAATTTCAGAAAGAGCTCGAAGGCCTGCTGAAGGAGTACGTCGGCAGACCGTCCCCGCTCAGTACCGCGCCGCGTCTCTCCGCCGAGGTAGGCTGCGACGTCTATCTCAAACGGGAGGATCTGAATCACACCGGCGCGCACAAGATCAACAGCGCGCTCGGTCAGGCACTGCTCGCCCAGAGAATGGGGAAGCGTCGCATCATCGCCGAGACGGGAGCCGGTCAGCATGGGGTGGCGACAGCGACCGTCTGCGCACGTTTTGGTCTGCAGTGCACGGTCTACATGGGCGAAGAGGACATGCGCCGCCAGGAGCTGAACGTCTTCCGCATGCGGCTGTTGGGGGCGAAGGTGGTTCCTGTTCTATCTGGGACGCGAACGCTCAAAGACGCGACCAGCGAGGCAATTCGAGACTGGGTCACCAACGTCAACGACAGCTACTACATCATCGGGTCGGTTGTCGGTCCGGCACCGTACCCTCGCATGGTTCGCGATTTTCAGGCAGTCATCGGACGCGAAGCCAAGGCCCAAATGCTGGAGACAGCCGGCCGTCCTCCGTCGACCGTAGTCGCCTGCGTCGGCGGCGGGTCGAACGCGATGGGAATTTTTCATCCATTCGTGCCGGACCGGTCCGTGGAGCTGGTT
>JBKPDS010000136.1:0-8922 GCA_046727995.1 Gemmatimonadota bacterium | reverse complement strand
GCGCCGGTGATGTCGCACCCCGACCTTCGCTGGGGGCGGTGCGATCTGAAAACCATCAACCTGCTGCCCAATGTCCTGGCATCGCAGGCGGCGAAAGAGAAAGGTGCGTTCGAGGCGATGCTGATTCGAGAGGGAGTCGTGACGGAGGGCTCGAAGACGAATTTCTTCGGCGTGGTACACGGGACGCTACGCACCCATCCGTGCGATAATCACATCCTTCCCGGAATAACGCGCAACGTACTGCGCGATCTCGCGCGCGAGCTGAACGTCGAGTTCGAGGAGACTCCGATCAGAGTCGACGAGATTCCGCAGCTCACCGAGCTGTTTCTTACGGGAACGACGACCGATGTCATGCCCGTCGTCACGCTCGACGACAAGCCGGTCGGGAAGGGGAAGCCGGGCGAGCTGACCAAAAAGTTGCAGCGCGTTCTCGCCGAGAGTCTTGCTTCCGGCGGCGACTAGAATTCCTCGCGCGTGACGCGCACGCGGTGCGCACCCGCGATTGATTCAACTCCCCTGGATCGCTAACTTTGCTAGCATCACGCGCCAGTAGCTCAGTTGGATAGAGCAACAGCCTTCTAAGCTGTGGGTCGGGGGTTCGACTCCCTCCTGGCGCGCCAAGCGATCGCAGGCGCCGTTAGCTCAATTGGCAGAGCAAATGACTCTTAATCATTAGGTTGTAGGTTCGATTCCTACACGGCGCATTATGGGCCTGACAACTGAGCCGAACAGCCGCGAAACGAGACGGCCACTTAACCGGTGGCCGTTTTCGTTTGCGGACTCGCGTCTCAATCCGTGGCGTGGCCTCGGCGGGCTCCCTCGCGAAGTGTGGCTGCTCTTCGCGACCAATCTGATAAACCGCGCCGGGATGATGGTCCTGCCATTCCTGGTTGTTTATCTTACCCGCGATCGCCACTTCACGCTGGGACAGGCGGGGTTCGCGCTGGCTGTCTATGGGACGGCAGCCATCGTCGCTGGCCCCATCTCGGGGTGGGTCAGCGATCGCATTGGCGCGTTGCCGATCATGCGCGCGTCATTGCTGATGTCGGGCTCGGTCGTGCTGTTTTATCCGCTCGCCCATAGTCGAACCGCTGTTTACGCCGCCACGGCACTGTGGGCGGCATGCGGCGAGTTGTTCAGACCCGCGAGCCTGGCGGCGATCACGCACGTCGTCGCATCCGAGCAACGCAAACCCGCGTACGCGCTGAATCGGTTGGCGATCAATCTCGGCATGAGCGTTGGCCCAGCCCTCGGCGGTTTTCTGGCCGCTGTTTCGTTCCGCGCCATGTTCCTCGTCGATGGGTTGACGACGATCGTTGCCGGACTGGTTCTCACCTTTGCCCCGTGGCAGGCGGGCACGGGCGGCCGCTTCGTAGACACCGATTCATCGAGTCGGCGTGGCGCGATCAGCCTGTTGCGCGACAGACGTCTGGTCGTTTTTCTGACCGCGTCGTTCCTAGTCGGCATCGTGTTCTTCCAGCACGAGTCCGCGCTCCCGCTTTATCTCGTTCAGTATCTGAGTCTCTCGCCTGCCTTTTACGGCACTCTGTTCACAGTCAACACGTTGCTGATCGTTGCGCTCGAGGTCCCATTGAACAGGGCGACGTCACACTGGCCAAACGCCTGGGCTCTGTTCACCGGGTGCGTGCTGTTCGCGATCGGCTTCGGATCGCTCGCCTTCGTCTCGTCCGCGACTGGAGTGCTGGTGACAGTAGTGCTATGGACCTTCGGTGAGATGATGCTTTTCCCGGCAATGTCGGCGCACCTGGGAGACATCGCGCCCGTCGAGCAGCGAGGCGCCTACATGGGCGCTTACAGCATGTCGTTGAGCGTCGCCCTGGCTTCTGGTCCGTGGCTCGGGACGCAACTCCTCGCCAGCACGGGCCCGATCGGCGTCTGGTCGATCATGTTCGTGCTGGGGGCGCTGGCCGCTGTGCTGATGGTGTACGGCGCGCCGCATCGCCGTCCGATCCGCGTTGCAGTCGCCGCTGAATCTTAGCGACGATCATTTCAATGGCGATCGCGTTGTGCCCTCCGCGCGGTACGATCACATCCGCGTAGCGCTTGCTCGGCTCGACGAACTGCAGGTGCATCGGCTGCACGGTGGACAAGTACTGCTCGATGATTTCGTCGAGCGGCCGTCCCCGGTCGTTGGTATCGCGCTCGATGCGACGAATGAGTCTGATGTCGGCGTCGGCATCGACGAACACTTTGACGTCACACAGATCGCGAACGCGATCATCGACGAATAACAGGATTCCATCGATGACGACGACGTCAGCGGGCTCGACGCGGGTCGGTCGCGCGCGCCGCAAATGAGTCACGAAATCGTACTCAGGCTTTTCGATCGCCTGCCGCCGGCTGAGCGCGTCGAGATGATCGCAAAGAAGATCGTAGTCGAACGCATCGGGATGATCCCAATTGAGGCGGCGACGTTCGTCGAGTGAGAGCTCGGGGAAATGCTTGTAGTACGCGTCCATGTCGATGAACGCGACGGACGATGTCGTGAGCAGCTCGGCCACGTTTCGGGCTACGGTCGACTTCCCGGATCCGGAGCCGCCGGCGATTCCGATTATCAAAGGTTTCATTTGCCTGTTCGAAAGCTACGACACCCGAATCTGGAACGCATTATGCCCGTTTCCGATGGCAACTCGAATCACTGCTTCAGGCAGCTAGTTACTATGAAAACTCGATTTATCGCATTCACCTTTTTGTGTGTCGGCGTCCTCGCGTGCAACGCCTTCAGGCGTGGCTCCGACACCATCGAGCAAAACGCTCCGACGGTGGTGCAGGTGGACAATCAGGGATTTCTCGATATGACAGTCTATGCCGCGCGCAGCTCGCAGCGGGTGCGCCTCGGCATCGCGACCGGAAACAACAAAACGAATTTCAACATTCCCTCAGTGCTGATGGGCGGCCTCACCCCCCTCCGTTTCGTCGCCGATCCAATCGGCGGACAGCGGGCATCAGTTAGCGAGGAGATCACTGTCGCTCCCGGCGATACTGTTGTCCTTACTATCCCGCCGGCGTAGGTCTCAGGAGACGGCGCCCGGCGCCGCGATTACGCCCAGCGCGCGGGGCAGGCAGCGAAGCTCCACGGTCTTCGATCTCGAGTGGCGTAGCTCCCCATCCATTTCCATGGCGGGCTTGGCAGCGAAGCTGAACGTGAGCTGTTCCACGCTTGCACTGATGACTGATGGTATGTCGAGATGCGTACCCCGCATAGCGCCGAGAAAAAGCCTGAGCCGCTGCACGACATTGCAGTCGCTGAAACAGCACACGTCCAGCTTGCCGTCGACAACTGATGCGCGGGGGGCGATCCTGAACGCGCCGCCGAGATATTGACCGTTCGACACGGTGATCATCAGCATTGGGCCGCGCTTCACGCCCGACATTCCGCTGGCGCGTACTTCAATACCGCGGTAGGAGAAAAGCTGACGGAGTGCTGCGTACATATAGACTGCGTTGCCCTTGAGCAAGCGAATGCTGTTGCTCGCCTCGAGGACCGATGCGTCGAAGCCAAATCCACAGCTGTTGAGGAAGTAGTGGCCGTCCGCCCAGCCAACATCGATGCGCGTCGCCGCTCCTCGCGTTAGGAGCTCGGCGATCTGTTCGGGCTTGTACCCATCAACTCCGAGCGTTTTCGCGAAGTCGTTGCCGGTCCCGGTGGGGACGACGGCGAGTCGACAACCCGATCTCGACTGCAGTATTGCCTCGGCGATGCGCCCGCACGTTCCGTCGCCGCCGACGGCGACGATCGTCTTCGCGCCTTCATCGATGGCGCGCTGCGCCAGCCGCTCCTCATCGCCGGTTGCGGATGTGTAGGAGACGTTGACGAATCCCTGGCTGCGGAAGACGCTCAGAAGAGACGGCAGCTTAGCACGAATCCCGCCGCGTCCCGCGGCGGGATTCACGATCAGACATGTCGTCAAGGGGTTTCGGTGTGCGGACGATTCACCAGCAACATCCCGAGTTGCAATCAATCCAGCCGTCTGCGGCTATGAGCGGCGGGGGATGTAAAGCCCTCACCACTCTCGCGAACATCTTGGAAAAGACCGAAAACGGGAAAGATGAAAGGCTTTCTTTAGACATTCC
This sequence comes from Gemmatimonadota bacterium, assembly GCA_046727995.1. Lineage (GTDB taxonomy): Bacteria > Gemmatimonadota > Gemmatimonadetes > Gemmatimonadales > Gemmatimonadaceae > UBA4720. The sequence goes on along the minus strand of JBKPDS010000136.1, from coordinate 4,827 downwards.
CGAAGCGTATCCGTCGCAGGGTGGCGACCGATACTCTGCGAAGTCGGCGTCTCCGAAGTTGGTAGTGTCATTGTGAGGATACTTATGACAGGTACCCAAATATTTTTGCTTTCCAGCGTGGACCGAACCCGATGGAGGTACCTCCAAGACTGTGATTCTTGACCTGCCGCCACGCGCGTCAATCCAGAAGTAATAATCTGCGTTCTTCCTTGGCTTTAAACCGTAGTACGCTTCGGTGTTAGCTGGGTCGAGATTCTGCAGCAGAGCGACGGCGCGGGGACCCGGCACCGGGGGAATAGCCGAATCTATTGGCCGCGTCGGTGAGATCGCGCTGATCTCAACGTTGACCGCACATCCGCTGCAGTTCTTGCCGGCGCGTAGCCGCTGGTGTTTACCGCCATTCGGGAATCTGGCTGCCATCGTCCGTTTGAGTTGCGCGCGGAAGGAATCGGCGTCGCCGTTGACTCCGTCGGGTAGCGGGGTCTTCCACGATTCGTCGTAGACGTCCTTCGGATCTATGCTAAAAGTGTCGGCCTTGGCGCCGACCGTGGCTGGCGTGGCGCTCGCCGTTTCAGAGCTTTTTCCGGTTTCGCCGGTGCGGGCACAGCTCCATAGTGCCGATCCAATCGCGATCCATGTTGCGACAGCGCGGGACATGCTTGACGACTTCGACATCGAACCTCCCTGGCGGCCGTGGCTGGGGGTGATGCTACCTCGGATTTTGTTGCGCTGCTAGCTCCTTCATTCTCGTTACAGTCGGTTGCAACGGCGAATCTGCTGTCGCCCAAAGATCAGCCACCGCGCGAGCCCACCTGGTTCGGCTCTGGGTTTCACCGCGAGCGTTCGCGAGCTCGGCGCGGAGCGCCATCGCTCTGACGGCCGCCCCAGCCGATGTAGCGTCTCGCAGCGAAACCGCGCTCAGGCTCGGAAGCGCACCGAGAGCGCGATCCAATTGTCTTTCAGCGCCGGCGGTGTCGCCCATTGCACTGCGCAACCACGCAACCTGGTACGTGTGTTCGAGCGCGATGTCACCCGGGCGCTGAGTTCGCGCATCTTCCGTTTCCTTTTCCAGCAACGAGTTGAGTGTGCGGCTGTCTTTCCTGGCGAAGGCCTGTTGAAGATTGAGGAGTTTGCTGCTGCCAGCCTCAACGCGCAGGCTCGATTGCGCCGCAGTGCAAGGCGCGAGCATGCTGAGTGGGCGGGATTTCACAGCACGTTTAAGTTCCGCTTCCTGGTTTTCCGCTACGTAGTGTCCGAGCGCGTCATCGAGTTTCTGTTCGGCGGCTTGGGTGGTATCAGCGCAGACGCCCAGCGCGGCCAATGCAAAGAACGGGGCAGCGGCATCCATGATTTGAACCGGCAGGGTCGATGCGGAATTAGTGTAGTCGTGCGTTATGCGGGCAAGCTCGGACGTCTTCCCGATTTTGCCTGTGAGCGCCGCAAGCCCGATGAGCGCCTTTGCTTCGTCGCGTCGTTTCGTCGGCCAGGGAAGCAACGAATCAGCCAATGATCTCGCTCTTGCAAAATCGCCCTGTTTGAATCGCAGCCACGCCTCCTTACTACCCGCCAGTAGGCGCTCGTACGGCGTGACTGCGGTTTCCCTCGCTTTCACAACCGCGTCGATAGCTGAAAGAGAACCGGAGCGACTCCGATCGATTTCGCCACGTCCCTCCAGAACGTCGGCCAATGCGATAAAGGCGGGGGAGCTCGTCGGGGCACGGCGCGTCCAATCAGTGGCAAAATCGTATAGCGCATCTAGGTCGGCCTCGATTGCGGCGTTGCGTCCTACGGCCGTTCTCTCCGCGGGAAGAGTGGCGAATTCCGCCAATGGATAAGGCACAAATACGACGGTGTCGCGAATCAACGCCGGGTATGCAGCGAACTCCACTCCGTCGATGTTGCGACCGCGGCGCGTCTTGTTGGTACCCGTGGGCAACAGATCCTGAAGTTGCTCGAAAGAGAGAATGGAGTGCGCGTTTGGATTGATGCTCAGCGCACGCATGAACGCGTCGGCTGCTTCGGAGTATTTGCTCCGGAAGCGCCAGCCTGAAGGCCTCGCGCTCGATCGGATCACCAGCGAATCGAGCGCCCGACACTGGCCGAGACCAAAAAATCCAACGAAATCCAAAGAATCAGTCGTCGCCAATCTAGAGTATGCAGCGCACGCCTCTGGATAGCGTCGATCGGCAATCTGACTCACCGCCGTTCCGACGAGGCGGTCGCGATCCGAGAGCCCGCTCGCCGCGCCAAGGCCTTGAGCAGCCTGCTCCCGCCAATCTGCTCGCGCTTCCGGTGGTCGCCAGGCGAGAATCTGCGCCAGCCACACTCGTGCCGGTCCGAAATCTGGATCGGCCGTAGTGGAGTTACGGAAGTTCTGCTCTGCGGCGGTGAAGTCGCCGTTCGCCAAAGCCAGGTGCGCGCGCCCGTAGGCTCGCCACGCATCGTATGACTTCGTTCGGCCATCGCCGCCATCGGCCCACGACGGACGGTTCGGAATCTTCAACAAATCGCGCACTGCGGCGCTCAATGCTGCGCTATCCGCAGCGGCACGAATCACCATCGTCTTACGAGCGACGCCCGACGAGACGTCGAACAGCTCCATCCGTACCTGAGACGGATCGTCGGCGCTGATCTGGCCCCAGATGAAATTCCCGGCGCCGACGCGCTTCGCCACATCGGCTGCTGCGCGCGTTGATTTGGGTGTTTCGTTGCCCGCTGCATCATCGACATCCTGATCGCTGGCGAGATGCAACCCGTGCCACTCGCTCAACGCGGTGTAGATACGGCTACCAATTCGATCGCGATCGGATTGCCGTGCGCTGCCACCGAAAGGCACTACCGCGATCCTCATCGAGTCGACAGTGGCGCCAAAGAATGAGCTGCGCCATGGTGGCAGTCCTCCACGTGCGATCGCGACCGCGGCAAGTAGTATCAGCACCGTCACCGCTGCGATCGCGGTCGCGTGCGTCCTCAGCTTGTCCAACCAGGCAACGCGCCGGCCGACTGGCGCGCTTGCATCTCGGACCGGGGGGTGGTGGGCGGTCTCGGGAGTCCTGGCGGCCTGTTCAACAGCGGCGTCGGCTCTGGCTGTGGGCGAAATAGTTGCCGTCGGTGACAGTGCTTCGGTTTGAGCGCGCGAACTTGCACGAGCCCCTGATGCTCGACCGAGCGCGGTCGCGAACTCCTCGGCGGTCTGGAAGCGATCACCTTGATTTCTCGCCAGCGCCTTCGATACCACGTCGTCGATCCAGACCGGCAAACCTTTCCGCACTGACGAAACCAGGGGCGGCGGCTCAGTGAAGCGCTTGACGAATCCTTCCTTGCCACTGAACGGTGGCTTGCCAGTGAGCATTTCGAAAAGGACACAGCCAAGGCTATATGTATCGCTGCGTCCGTCGAGCTCCCGGTCTGCCATTAGCTGCTCCGGACTCATGTAAGCCGGCGTTCCCGGGCTTGCAGCGCCAGTCCGGGTAAGCTGCCGCACGCCCGCGAGATCGATGGCGCGCGCGATTCCAAAATCGGCGAGGATCGGATGTCCGGCGGAGAGTAGAATGTTCTCCGGCTTGATATCGCGGTGGATGACTCCCTGGGCGTGCGCGTAGGCGAGGGCGTCGGCGACGTCGCGCGTGATTTTGCAGGCGGCAACAGTTTCCAGCTGACGCTCCCGATTGATCCGGTCGCGCAACGTCTCGCCGGAGACATACGGCATCACGTAGTAGAGCAGCGCTTCAACGTGCCCCGAGTCATGGAGGGGCAGAATGTTGGGGTGTTGCAGCCGAGCCAGGAGCCGGATTTCGCGAATGAATCGCAGCTCGCCGGTATCGGAGGTCGGGTCAGCGTGCAGAACCTTCAGCGCGACTTTGCGCTCGTGCTTGAGGTCATGGGCGAGATAGACTGTCGCGAACGCTCCCTGGCCGATCTCCCGCTCTATGTCGTAGTGGCCGCGCAGAGCGACGCGGAGCGGTGCAATTGGATCGGGTGGTGGTCCGAACTGGGACGTATCGCCGACCTTCGGAGTACCAGGAGGCTGTGGAGATTGGGGCATCCCACCCGCTTGTGAAACTGCGCAAACATACGGGCGGACACGGCGTCGCGCGACTTTTTTTTCTGTGCGGTAGCAGACTTTTAGTGTGCGACGGCAGGCTTGAAGTCGCGATCGGTGACGACTACCTTGAGAAACCCCTTCCGACTGGCATTGCGTCCAGCTCAGGAAGCTGCGGTTGGCACTGGATGCCGAACAAACTTGCTTCGAATCACTTGACGGATGAACCTCTCCGGCTTATTCTTCAAGGCTGCTGCAGAATGTGCAGCAAAAGCTGTTTGAAAATCGAAATTGAGATCGATGGATGTGCGAGGCGAGGTCTATGATCCGAGACTATTCAGTATCTCGGGGAGACTTCAAAACCTGAAACATTCAAAGTGATTCCGGACGTGGAAGTCAAACGACTTACGTCTGGAGACGACTGCGTTCGGAAGAGCAATCAAATCTTCAAACTATTGGAGAGTTTGATCCTGGCTCAGGACGAACGCTGGCGGCGTGCTTAACACATGCAAGTCAAGGGGGCCCGTAGCAATACGGGCAACCGGCGAACGGGTGCGTAACACGTGAGCAACCTACCGAACTGTGGGGGATAGCCGGCCTAACGGCCGAGTAATACCGCATACGCTTTCAGTGAGGCATTTCATTGAAAGGAAACCTACGGGACAGATCGAGGGGCTCGCGGCCTATCAGCTAGTTGGCGAGGTAACGGCTCACCAAGGCAACGACGGGTAGCTGGTCTGAGAGGATGGCCAGCCACATTGGGACTGAGATACGGCCCAGACTCC
>JBKPDS010000135.1:0-9923 GCA_046727995.1 Gemmatimonadota bacterium | reverse complement strand
GCTCGACCCAGTGGTTGTATTCTCAGTGACACTGTTGCCGTTGGACGTCGTCACCGGCGTGCGCTCAACGGGCTCCGGATTGGAGTTGGGCGTTGTCGCCACGCGACGAGGGTTTCTGCTCGGCGTCAGGATTTCGGACGGAGTTTGACGCTTAGCAACTTTGGGCGTGGTGGTGACAGGATTCGCGGCGGGTTCGACGGTCGCCGGCACGTCCTTCAGCTGCGGTTGCGCCGCAGTGTCAGCGTTCGCCAGCTGCAGATCGTGCGCGAGAGAAGTATCGGACGCGAGCGCGTCTTCGGGCTTGTCGCCTTGTTTGCAGGCACCAAGCGCCAGGGTAAAGGCAAAGAGGACCGGAGTGGCGATCCTCGAGAAAGTTGTCGTAGTCATTGTTATCTCGGAGAACGAAAAAGGGATGCGATCTTGACTGACCGCATCCCCCTCAGCTTAGCGCGGGACGCGGCCGCCTAGAATAACTCTGCCACCCATCCTGCCAGGAAGCGGAAAAGGAATCCTGTTGTTGGGGTAGATAACGCCACCGTGGCGACGAGCTCCGTCAGTGCGAGGATCGCAGTTGTCGACGTCGCCGACGACACCACCACGAATCACCGCGCCGAGGATCGTGCCGAGGACGGCGCCAACACCCGAACCACCGCTGCTCACGCGTCCATCGTCACCACCAGACGACGCACCGCCCGGATAGGATACCGGGACAGGCTGAGGACGTGGCGACACTGGAGTCGGATCATTCGCGACCGGTGCTTGAGCAACTGTCTGCTGCTCAGGCTGAGTGATCGTCGCGGGAGCCTTGGCCTGAACGACTTGCGGCGGCGACTTCGGAGCCGGCTTGTGGTGTCTCACCTTCGCCGAAGGAGCCTGCTGCTTGGCCGGCGGACTTGTCCGCTCGATCGCGGAGATTACCTGCGTGCTGGCATTAGAGCTGTTGGCGAGTGTGATCCCGTCAGAGGAGGAGGCAAGCTCCAGACTCTTTTTGAGATCATCATCCATCGACGTCTTTTTATCGCCACTGCAAGCGGCCAGAAGGACGGCGCCAGCTCCCGCAAGCAACAGATAACTCTTCCGCATAAAAACTCCTTCCCAACGACAGGGAAAACGACATTCTCGCGTGGTGCTACACCGGCCCGAAACAGTTAATTCGGTCCGGCGCCATCTATAAAGGCAACTCCGAAGCCCTCAGTTAGGCCTCGCAGGACGGGGTTAACTCTCATTTTGGAGAGAGCGTGTCATCCGCTAGTGACACGCGTTGTCTACGCCGTGAGACTGACTATTTCAGTCGGGAATCGATCGCGTCGATTCGGTTGCAGAGCAAGGACTTACGCCGAGCCAAACCGCGCGCGGCGGACTAGCTGCCTGGCGCGAGAGTCGCTCTATTCAGTCTCGACGATGACCCACTTGAAGAGCACGAGCTTTTCCGAACTCGGCACGCGCCTACCGTTAGTCGTCGCGTCGTCGGCTTTGTTAATCGCGAGCCTCGCCTGCGGTGCACGCTCAGCGAGCGACATGTCCACGTCGGAAAAAAGGGCGATCGCTGATTCGCTGAAACGCCTCGTCGTCAGCACCTACGATTTGTCCAAACCGGATCCGGTAAAGCGCCTAATGAGCCTCTACCCGGACAGCGGGCGGGTGATCTCGGCTAGCGGCGGCGTAATTATCACGACACGCCCGGAACTCGAGCAGGGAATCAAAGCGTTCTGGACGTACGTCGGCCAGAACATGCGGAATCCAAGGTGGGAATGGACCTCGATGACGGTGGACGTGCTCGCCCCCGACGCGGCGGTGATGACGAGCACGTATCGTGTCCCGCACCTGACGCCGACCGGGATGAATCACGTCATCGGCGGGGCGTGGACAGCGGTGTTTCAGAAGCGAGGTGGCCGCTGGGTCATCATCCAGGAGCACCTGTCAGACGTTCAGAGCAACCTGAACCTGCAGATGGGTCAGATGAACATGAGCCCGGGGGCTCCCACAAACACGAGTCCCCAGGGCGGCCACTGACCGGCCTACTCCTCGGAGCCGCCTCCCGTAACGCTAACGGATGACTTAAGCTGCTGGCCCATCTCGGCTTCGCCGCTGATGATGGAGCGCCAGGTAAGCTCGGGACCACGGCGGAAGCCCTTCTGGGTGACCTTAACTCCTTCGGGCGAGATTGCCACCATATACGCCTTACCGTCGATCTCGATCTCGCGCTTCAGAGTCTTTTCGAGTTTTGTCGCCATGCCCCCTCCGGGGAGAGTTGGTTATCGGTTGGCGGTATTATATGCGTATAGGGTGCCGCCAACGAGTCCCCCCGTCGGTTTTCGGCGCTTATAGAGGGCCTTAATGTAGCCTTGGAAGCTCATCATTCGTCTTTAAAAACACGGAGATCGAATGGCTTTCATGGCTCTACAGGCACCGGGCGACGACAGCGCCCACCTCATATACGAATTCGAGCGCCGCGCCTATCCGGTCAGGAACTCACTGCTGACGATTGGCCGCGACGCGGCGAGCCATATTCTCATTCGCGAGCCCGCTGTCTCCCGCAATCACGCCGAGCTGAGGGCCGAGGATGGCAAGTTCGTCCTCCATCCGTGCGGGGTTAATCCCACCACCGTCAACGGTGCCACGCTGACCGAGCCACGGTCCCTGTCAGAGGGGGACAAGGTGGAAGTCGGGTCGGCGATTCTGACCTTCACCACCAAGCGCCTGCCCCTCGGCGTCGCCGTGATCGAACCGGTGACCGCGTCGAAGCGGGAGAAGGACATCAACACGCGTCGCAACACCATCAAGCATCCGATACTGGCGGGCGATCTTGATCCCGATTCGCCGCGTCGGGTGCCTACCAATGTCATCATCGGCGCTATAGCTGTTATCGTCGTCATTCTCTACCTACTCGGCAGGTAGTTTAGACCAAGACAACTGCCTGCTGGGCGCTGACCGCTTTTTCGCTAAGCGCTGACCGCTGAAGGCGACGGGACAGATCGTAGTGAATTTCCTCACTGCGCTGATAGTCTCTCAATCAATCCGTGCAGCATTCGCTTGATGTCGACGACCTGTCGCATCAAAGCGTCGTGTTCCGGTTCCGGAATTGCGCCGACGTCGTGGGCGAGTATGATGTGATACTCGAGCTCGCAGGCGGATCCGAGCGCGTAACCAAGGTACCGAGCGAAATCACGATCGGTCTTCTTGCTCCTTCCTTCGACGATGTTTGTGGGAATCGACATCGCCGCGCGATTTAATTGAGCACGAAGCGGCTTGTGCGCCGCATCACGAATCTCGGACGCTACTCGCTCTGCGTTCAACGCGAGCGCGTGGGCTTTATTCCAGACGCGCAGCTTCTTGAAGTCAGCCATGGAGGACGATGTCCCTAAACCAAAGCAGGGACATCATCGTTCGCATGTGCGAGTGGCCTTTTCTTTACGACTTTGCGATCTGTCTGTTCGCCTGCAGCGGTCAGCGCTTAGCGCAAAAGCGGTCAGCGCCCAGCATGCAGTTGTCTTAGCGCTTAGGCGTCCGAATCTGTAAAGCGCACCAAAACCATCTTCTCGAGCTCTTTCTTCAGCGGCTCGAGCTCGATCGTCTCCAGTACATCCGCCGCAAACGCGTACGTAAGCAGCGTCCGCGCCGTCTCCCGCCCAATCCCGCGGCTGTTCAGATAAAACATCGCCAGCTCGTCGAGCCGGCCGACCGTCGCTCCGTGTGTGCACTTCACGTCGTCGGCGAATATCTCGAGCTGCGGCTTGGTATCCACGCGGGCGGTCGGCGACAGCAGGAGGTTGTTGTTGCTCTGCTTGCCGTCGGTCTTCTGCGCCTCGGGATGGACGTAGACTTTCCCGTTGAACACGCCGTGTGAGCGCCCGTCGAGCACTCCCTTGTACACCTCGTGGCTCGGACAATTCGGAGCGATGTGCTCGATGCTCGTCTGATTGTCGATGTGCTGCGTTCCGTCGGTCAGATAGAGCCCGTTCAGCGTGCACGTCGCGGCATCACCGTCGAGCGAAGTGTAGACGTTGGTGCGCGCCAGCGCGCCACCTACCGCGAATGAAAACGAGTGCAGCTGACTGTCACGCTCCTCGCGAACCTGCACTGTGCCGACGTGGAACGCCGACTCACTCTCGCGCTGCAGCTTGTAATGATCGATGTGCGCCCCTTCCCCAACAACGATCTCCGTCACCGGGTTGGTGAAGTACTCGCTGTCGCGCAGCGAGACGTAGCTCTCGATTACCGCCGCGCGCGAATGGCGCCCCGCAATTATCAGATTCCGCGGATGAGAAACGCCCTCTCCACCGGAAATGAAAACCAGGTGAATGGGCTCCTCGACGACGGCATCGTTGGCAAGCTCGATGAATGCGCCGTCGGCAATGAATGCGGTGTTGAGCGCGGTGAAAGTGTGCTGCTCGAAGCTGGCGATCTTTCCCAGGTGCCGCTGGACGGCGGGCTCGCCGGATTTTATCGCGTCAGCCAAGCTGCCAACCCGAACTGCTCCGACGTCGTCTTCGAACGAAGAAAGGCTGTCGTCGAAAACGCCGTTGATGAAGACGAGGCGATGCCAGTCAGCTTGCCCGAACCCAAACCGGTCGAGGTCCGCGGCCTTCAGTCCGAGAGCACTGGCCGAATGGAGCGTCGCGAGGCGGAACGAGTGCTCCGCGATCGGGGCCACGCTCGTGAAATGCCAGTCCTCATTCTTGGTAGTGGGGTAACCCAGCGTTTCGAACCGGGCAATCCCCTTCTCGCGCAAACCGTCCAGCCACGCTGGACCAGAGGGCTGCCTCTCAAAATCCTCACGATAGACTTCGATCGAGCTGGGAGCTCGGGTAGTCGATACGCTGCCGCCGCCCGTCGCCGCGTCTCTCGTCGCGATGTCTTTAGCGATGGGAATCTCCCGCACGACTTCCCTGGTGGCGACGTCGCTCACGAGGCACCGGCGCCCACGCCTGCCGAGTTCTGTACCCAGTCGTACCCGTGCTCCTCGAGCTCGAGCGCCAGCTCTTTACCGCCCGACTTGACGATCCTGCCATTCGCCAGCACGTGCACGAAATCAGGAATGATGTAGTTGAGCAGGCGCTGGTAGTGCGTGACGACGATCGTCGCATTCTCCGGCGAGCGAAGCTTGTTGACACCTTCCGCGACGATGCGCAGCGCGTCGATGTCGAGACCGGAATCGGTCTCGTCGAGAATCGCCAGGCGCGGCGACAGCACCGCCATCTGAAAGATCTCGTTGCGTTTCTTCTCGCCGCCGGAGAACCCCTGATTCACGGAACGACTGAGCATCGACTCGTCGATGTCGACGAGCTTCAATCTGTCCTGCACCAGATCCAGGAACTCCAGAGGATCGACTTCTTCCTGGCCGTTGGCTTTCCGAATCTCGTTGTACGCCGAGCGGAGGAAGTAGGCGATGGAGACGCCAGGTATTTCGACTGGATACTGGAAGGCGAGAAAAATTCCGTTCTGCGCTCTGACTTCCGGATCCATCTCCAGCAGATCCTGGCCGTTGTAGCGCACCGTTCCCCTGGTGACTTCGTAGGACGGATTCCCGGCCAGCACCTGCGCCAGCGTCGATTTGCCGGAGCCGTTGGGGCCCATGACCGCGTGCACTTCGCCGGCATTCACCTTGAGAGTGATGCCGCGAAGAATTTCCCGATCGCCTATACCGGCGTGTAGATCATTTATTTCGAGCACGAAACCATTGATTGAATGTTGTCTGGATCGCGTAAACTGCCTGACTGAAGAGCGTCCAGTTTGCCGTAAATGGATATCCGGGAGTGCGTGGACCCGAGCGGAGCCAGTTCCAGACAGCTGCGATTCTGTCTCTGAGATTCCGGATTCCCATGTGCCGTTGGTGTGGGCGCTTTGATCTTAACCGACGCTGCCTTCCAGCGTTATGCCAAGCAACTGCTGCGCCTCTACCGCGAACTCCATCGGCAGCTCCTTGAACACCTCGCGGCAGAAGCCGCTCACGATCATCGACACCGCATGCTCGGCGCTCAACCCGCGCTGCTTGCAATAGAAGATCTGGTCTTCCCCGATTTTCGACGTCGATGCCTCGTGCTCCAGCGTGGCAGTGTTGTTCTGCACCTCGATGTACGGGAAGGTGTGCGCTCCGCATTTGTTGCCGATCAGCATCGAGTCGCATTGGGTGTAATTGCGCGCGCCTTGCGCCTTCGGGAGAACGCGAACCAGACCGCGATAACTGTTGTTCCCCTGCCCCGCCGAGATGCCCTTGGAAACGATCGTCGACTTCGTGTTCTTGCCGATGTGAATCATCTTGGTGCCGGTGTCGGCCTGCTGCTTTCGATTCACGACCGCCACCGAGTAGAACTCACCGGTCGAGTTATCGCCCTGCAGAATCACACTCGGATATTTCCAGGTGATCGCCGAGCCGGTCTCGACCTGGGTCCACGAGATCTTGGAGTTGACGCCGGCCGCTTTGCCACGCTTGGTGACGAAGTTGTAGATGCCGCCTTTGCCCTCGGAATCACCCGAGTACCAGTTCTGCACCGTCGAGTATTTCACCGTGGCATTGTCGAGCGCGATCAGCTCGACGACTGCCGCGTGGAGCTGGTTCTCGTCGCGCTTGGGCGCGGTACATCCCTCGAGATAGCTCACCGATGCGCCCTCGTCGGCGATGATCAGCGTGCGCTCGAACTGTCCGGTATTCTGGCTGTTAATGCGGAAATAAGTCGACAGCTCCATCGGACATTTCACGCCCTTCGGCACGTACGCGAACGACCCGTCGCTGAACACAGCGGCGTTGAGCGCGGCGTAAAAGTTGTCGCTGTGCGGGACGACGGTGCCGAGGTACTTCTCGACCAGCTCCGGGTGATTCTGGACCGCTTCACCGAAGGAGCAGAAGATGATCCCGAGCTTGCCCAGCTCCTCTTTCATCGTCGTGCCGACGGAGACGCTGTCGAAGATGGCATCGACGGCGACACCGGCGAGCATTTTCTGCTCGTTGAGGGAGATGCCGAGTTTCTTATAGGTCGCGAGCAGTTCAGGATCGACCTCGTCGAGGCTCTGCAGCGGCTTGACGCTCTTCGGCGCTGAGTAGTAGACGAGGGAGTTGTAGTCGATCGGCGGGTATTTGACGTTGCCCCAGTGCGGCTCCTTCATGGTGAGCCAGCGGCGATACGCCTTGAGCCGCCACTCCAGCATGAACTCCGGCTCGTTCTTTTTCGCCGAGATCGTGCGGATTATCTCTTCATTGAGCCCAGGAGGAACGGTGTCCGTCTCGACATCCGTGACGAACCCGTACGCGTACTCCCGATTGACCAGCGCTTCGATTCCCGAGCTCATTCCAACTCCTTGGCGTTTCTACACTTCCCTTCGTAGATTGCAATCTAAAGCAATTCTGTCGGGATAGTCAAGCGAACAGCTGTATTGCTATCCCTTTGTCTTGTCAGCACTTAGGCGGCCGGAACATGAGCGGAGCCCACTCGGTTTCCTCCTCTGCAACACCTGAATGACCGGCATTTCAGGACCCATTTTGGGGTCCGTTGGCGGCAATTCCGAATTCGAAGCCGTGGCCTCGCTCAGTGATCTGGGCGACGGAACGGTTCTGCAACGGGTGCGGTCTTCCGGTGACGCCATCTGCCTCGTCCGCCTCAACGGCGAAATCTCAGCCCTGAGCGATATCTGCACTCACCAGCACTTTTCGATGTCGCTTGGCGATCTCTACGACGATGGGACGCTGCAATGCGCCTGGCACGGCGCGCAGTACGACTGTCGGACCGGTGAGGTGAAGCAGGCTCCGGCGCCGAGTCCGCTGCCGGTGTTTCAGGTCCGGCTCGAGGGAGAGCAAATCCTCGTCGGGCCGCGCTGCGCGCGCATCAACGGCAAGTACGAGTCATCGACGGTGCGTGTTCCATGAGGCTGCGCGCCGATTTCCCGCTCCTCGCCAATTATCCGGGTCTCCATTACCTGGATTCGGCAGCGACGTCGCAGAAGCCAAAAGTCGTTCTCGATGCGCTGCGCGATTTCTACGAGACCGCAAACGCGAATCCGCATCGAGGAGCGTACGCGTTGTCCGTGCGAGCAACCGAGTGTTATCACCAGGCTCGCGTTCGCGTCGCCCAATTCCTCGGCGTTCGTGATTCCGATTGCCTGATCTTCACCAGGGGAACGACTGAAGGACTCAACCTGGTGGCAGAATCGTGGGGATTTGCCAACGTCTCGAGTGGCGACGAGATCATCGTCACCGCACTCGATCACCACGCCAATTTCGTCCCCTGGCAGGTTCTCGCCATGAGAAAGGGCGCGAAGTTCCGAGTGTGCGAGCTGACTCCCGACGGCAGGATCGATCTCGATTTCCTGAGCGCCATGCTCAACAAGCGGACGAAGATCGTCGCGTTCAGTCATGTGTCCAACGCGATCGGCACGATCAATCCGATCGATGAGATTGGACGACTGGTGCGGGAGAAGACCGACGCGATTCTCGTTTGCGACGGCGCGCAGAGCGCTCCCCACTTTCCGGTCTCCTTCGATTCGCTCGGCGTCGATTTCTACGCGTTCAGCGGGCACAAGATGCTCGGGCCAATGGGAATCGGCGGATTGATCGGCAAGCGGGAAATGCTCGAGGAGATGCCGCCCTATCAGACCGGCGGCGACATGATCGAGTTCGTGCACGACGATCGAACGACGTGGAACGTACTGCCCCACAAGTTCGAGGCGGGCACGCCCAACGCCGCCAACGCCGTCGGTCTCGCCGCCGCAGTCGACTATCTCGACGGGATCGGAATGGCCCAAGTGATCGCGCACGAGCGGTCGCTGATGTCCGTCGCGCAAAACCAGCTGGCGGCGATCGATGGTCTTCGGATCTATGGTCCACCACCCGCCGAGCGTAGCGGAGTGGTCAGTTTCACCATGAGCGATGTACATCCTCACGATCTGGCGACGATACTCGACGGCGAAGGCGTCTGCATTCGCGCCGGCCATCATTGTGCGCAACCGCTGATGCGCCGTCTCGACGTCCCGGCAACGGCGCGCGCGTCTTTTTACATCTACAACGACGAGAGCGACATCGATGCGCTGGTCGCGGGAATCATCAAGGCGCGCGAGATCTTCGCATATGTCGAGACCTGAGACATCCGCCGAGCTGTCGGCGTTGTACCAGGAGATGATTCTGGATCACTACCGTCGTCCGCGGAACAAGGGATCTCTCGATAACGCCGACGCCACCGTGGAGATGAAGAATCCGCTCTGCGGCGACGAGATTGCCTTGCAGGTAGCGTTTGACGGTGATGCGGTGAGCGATCTCAGATTTTCCGGGCGTGGATGCTCGATCTCACAGGCCTCGGCGTCGATGATGACCCAGCTGGTAAAGGGGAAACAAAGAGAAGAGATCGTTTTGCTCCGCAATCAATTCCGCGATCTGATGCTTGGCGTTTCCCCGGCGGACGAGCGCAGCCTCGGCTCGCTCCGCGCGCTGTCCGGAGTCGCACGATTCCCCGCTCGAGTGAAATGTGCGCTTCTCGCCTGGAATGCGCTCGAGACGGCGATGGCAGAGAGGTCGGGTTAGCGGAAAAACTGGCTCGACCTGTGCAAGTGTCCGCCACGCCATGTACGTGTCGCTTCGTCAGCTTGTTCTCGCGCTGGTGTTCGTTGGCATCGTGGGTCTCGAAATCGAGCTCGCGCTGCTCAGACACGCCGAGTCTTTTTCGCAATGGATTCCGCACGCCGTTCTGATCATAGGTCTGATCAGCACGGTTGCCGTGGCTCTTCGGCCCGGGGTCGCAACGCTTCGCGCTTTTCAGGCGATGATGTGGATCTTCATAGCGGTGGGACTTCTCGGGCTGTATTTCCACTATAAGGGCAACGTGGAATTCGCCCTGGAACGCTACCCTTCTCTCGGCGGTTTCAGGCTGGTCTGGAAGGCGCTCCGCGGTGCGACTCCGGCGCTGGCCCCCGGCGCGCTGTCTCAGCTTGGACTGCTT
>JBKPDS010000134.1:0-13944 GCA_046727995.1 Gemmatimonadota bacterium | reverse complement strand
GTCGAGTGATCCATCGTCGCCACCGTGAGCTCCGGACGACGCACCGAAGCACCGCGACGCCGCAGCTCGGCGAACGCCTGCGGCGACGTCACCTCGTGCACGAGATGAAGGTCGACGTAAAGCACCGCGGGCGTGCTTTCCGTCTCGGCGCGCACGACATGGTCGCTCCAGATTTTGTCGACGAGAGTAGAAGGTTCAGTCAACGGGTAATGGGTTACGGGTGACGGGTTACGGGAAGCGGATAACGGAATCAGAAAAAAGGCCGGCCCCGCGATTTCCTTCGACGGGGCCGGGCTGAATATCCAGTCGCGAAAAACTTAAGCGCGCACAGGCGGACCGCCCCTCGTATCGAGAGCCGAAATAAGAAAAATCGAAAGTCGGAAACGAATCACGGCGACGTTATCTGATTTGAAAGTCGAGCCGAACTCGGGTGCGATCCCCAACCCGGCGGATTGGCAATGTAAGGCGTGTCAGCCGAGCGGGTCAAGCACCGACGGGCCGGCGCCCTAGACGCTCCACCTTCGACACCGGATGGATCTCATTCCATCCGTTGTGCGAATCAAAAACGTAAGTCCCTGTCACCCTCACATGCTCACCAAGCGCGGGAACGGCGATCGCGTTCGTGTACCCCGTGCACGCCCGCTTCGCCTTCTTCATCGTCGTGGGATTGGCGCAGACGATCTCGATTACGAGGTCGCCGCCCTTTTTCTTCCGATTCCGCTTATTGACCAGGGTGTCCTGACCGGGATCCAGCTTCAGTAACATGTGCTGATCGCCGTCAGGGTCGACACCGGATTCGTCGATGATTCCCGTGACGCTCAAGCAGGACGCCAGCTGCTGCAATCGTGTCGGATCGTAAACGTGATTCCACAGCGATGCGTCGCAACCACCGGCCGCGCTCTGCGACGCCTCGCGCTTAGCGGCGTTGGCGATGTTCCGGGTGTTCGATTTCTCGCCCGAGCAGGCGCAACAGACCGAAAGAAGGAACAGCGATACGACGTGGGTTGCGGGGACAGGCTGCTGCATGGCGGTCTCCGATGAAGCCTCTACAGCGAAGATACCTTGTTCCAGTTGCGATGCTCGAACTTACCCACCCTCCGACTCTCACAGGAAATTTGATGGCCCAGCGGCACGGTGGTTGAACATAGGCCGTGTCCGGTGGATAGTTTGTCTGGCGAGACTGCAACCCGATTCCATATGCGCCTCGTTCTTAGCTCGTCTAGTAACGGCCCGCATGAGCGCTGCCTACTCGGCGCGGCTTGCTATGAGCTCAGCCGTCCCAGGTAGGCACGGGTGTCGGGTCGAGAGATCGCGCGCCGCCTGATCAAGAATCGGCAGCCCGAGCGAAAAGGATCCGATGGTCGTGCGCGCGCCGCTGCGGCCGCCTGCGACGACCTCTATCGGGAGCTCTCGCGCTGGGTCGGGCTCGACGGCTGTCACGCGCTCTTCACCCGCGCTCTCGCCGAAGCACGAACCGAGTCGGCAGCACTGGACGAGATTCAGCTCCGGCCGCGGGCGGAGCCTTACATTCACGGCGTCGCGAAGAGCATTACGTCGCGCGGAGACGCTGCAACCGCCGACGCCCTCGAGGCGATGCTCGTCCACCTCGTGGAGCTGCTCGGCCGACTGATCGGTGATGACATGGCAACGAATCTGATCGAACGAAGCATCACTGCACCCGGGCGCGGTGACGCGACGTCCGATGACCGGCGGGAGGAAGCGTGAACGGAGACGAACGAACGGTAATTCGCAGCCTTCCCAGCGGAGTTCCCGGCCTCGATACCGTGCTCGGTGGAGGGCTCCCAGAATACTCATTCAACCTGATCGCAGGCGGTCCCGGCTCAGGAAAGACGATTCTCGCCCACCAGATAATGTTCGCCAATGCTACAGCCGCCCGACCTGCCCTTTATTTCACGGTCCTCGGCGAGCCGACCCTCAAGATGCTACGCTATCAGCGTCAATTCAGCTTCTTCGATTCTAATCGCGTGGGATCGGCGATTCATTTCGTTAATCTGAGCGCGGAGGTCATGGAGCGAAACCTGGAAGAAGTCCTGCAGCGCATCACCAGCGAGACCGAGCGAGTCAAGCCGGGAATCGTCATCGTCGATTCGTTCCGAACGATCCGCGCACAGCATGGTACCGCCGAGCCGGCAACGTTCGAGCTCGACCAGTTCGTGCAGCGGCTGGCGCTGAGCCTCACCAGCTGGGAAGTAACCTCCTTCCTCCTCGGCGAGTACACAGAGGCGGAGCAGCGCAATCCGGTCTTCACTGTCGCCGACGGCATTCTCTGGCTCTCGCAGGCGACGGACAGAAATTCCGTCGTCCGAAAGCTTCAGGTAGTGAAGACCCGCGGCCGCGCGCCAATGCCGGGACTCCACACCTTCCGCATCACCGACGCCGGGCTCCAGATCTTCCCCCGCATACCGGAGCAAACCCGGAAACGCGCGCTGCAGAAACGAGAGCGACTCTCCACGGGCGTCCCAGGGATGGACGAGATGATCGGCGGCGGAGTCATTGCCGGCGATGCGGTCATGCTCACCGGTCCCGCTGGGAGCGGCAAGTCGACTGTCGCGACGCAGTTCATGGTGGCGGGCCTGGCTCACGGAGAAACCGGAGTGATCGCGGTATTCGAAGAGTACCCCGAGGAGTACCTTGCCCGCGCCAACGCGAGAAATCCCGAGGTCGGGAAGATGCTCAAGGCGGGCAAGTTGGAGCTGATCTATCTTCGTCCGCTCGATCTGTCCGTCGATGAGGCCCTCGCCGCAATTCTCGAAGCGGTGGAGCGTCTCAAGGCAAAGCGCGTCGTGATCGACTCTCTGTCGGGGTTCGAGGTCGCGCTCGCCCCGACCTTCCGCGAGGACTTCCGGGAATCTCTCTACCGGCTGGTTGGAACGTTGACTGCAACGGGGGTTACGGTATTCATGACAGCAGAAGTCTCCGAGGCGTTTTCCGAGGCGCGCTTTACGTCGGAAAATGTGTCGTTCATCACCGACGAGATCATCGTTCAACGGTACGTCGAGATAAGAGGCGAGCTGCGGCGGGTGATGGCTGTGATCAAGATGCGCGGCAGTGACCACACCCATGAATTCAGGTCGTACGAGGTGACGGCCAAGGGGGTGGTCGTCGGTGATCCGCTGACCGAGTACGATGGAATCATCACCGGCGTGCCCACTTTGCGCGCAAAACCGGTCGGGGCAAAACGAAGCAGGTAGGCGATGAGCAGCCGTAGTGGACCGGACGCAACGGGAGCAACCGAGCTTTCAATTCAGGAGGCGCTCCGTCGCTACATGGAGCAAGCCCCGCTGCCGTTCGCCATCACTCGCGGTGGCGGTCACACTCTGGTTTACGCAAATTCTGCTTTTTGCCGATTCGCCGGTTTGCCAAATGGGGACGCAATCGGCGTATCGATCGCCACCGCTTTTGCCGGGACCGAGCGCAACGCACTGATCGCACTTCTCGATCGTGCACTGCAGGAAGGCGTCGAGCTGCTGGATCAGGCCATCGAATCGTCGAGCGACAGAGCGAGCGGCTGGCAATGCAGTGTGTGGCCGGTGATCGCACCCGACGGGCGGGTGGAAGCCGTCGGCCTGGAGATCCGCGAGGTGGCCCCTCCGGATCCCGCGATCGCGCTGCAGCGGCAGGTTGCCGAGCAGTTGCTTCTCGGCGCCCTGCGTGAGCGCGGCCTGGCCGAGTATGCCGAAGGCGCGCGTCGCCGGTCGGCTTTTCTGGCGGAGGCGGGCCGCTTGCTTGCGCAAAGCGTGGATCAGGCCAGCACTCTTCTGGCGCTGACGAAGCTTGCCCTGCCGACTCTGGATGCGTGGTGCATCGTAGACATTCTGGAGGAAGGTGGCGGGATCCATCGCCTCGGCATCTACCACCCTGATCCGGAAAAGCAGAAGCTCGCGCAGCAGCTGGAAGCGACCTGGTTGCCGCAGTCCGCCGATCCTTTCGGAGCGCCAGCGATGCTCCGCGATGCACGAACGGTTGCTATCACCAAGGATATCGAGGCTACGCTCGCCGCCTCCGCCCACGGTGCGGAAAATCTGCACATCCTGCGTCAGCTCGGGATCGGATCCCTGCTGACGGTACCGCTGGTTGCCAGGAAGCGGCTGCTCGGAGCCATCACGTTCGTCAGCGCTCAACGCGCTTCGTCGTACCGTCTGGAGGACGTCCAGCTTGCTGAAGACCTTGCCGCTCGTGGAGCGCTCGCACTCGACAACGCGCAGGTGTACGACCTGGCGCTGGCGCTGAAACGGACAGCCGAGACCGCGAACGAGGCCAAGACGGCGTTCCTCGGAGCAATGAGCCACGAGTTGCGCACCCCACTCAACGCGATAGGCGGCTACATCGAGCTCATCGACATGGGCCTGCGGGGACCGGTGACGCAGAGACAGCGCGCCGACCTTGCGCGCGTGAAAACAAATCAGCAACACCTGGCACTGTTGATCACCGAAATCCTGACATTCGCCCGAGTCGGAAGCGGGCGCGTGTCCTACCAGATCACCGACGTCAAAGCCTGCGAGACAATGCAGCACGCCATCGAGCTTGTCGAACCGCTATTCGGGCAGAAGGGCCTCACATTCGATGGGATTTCCGGTGACCAAAGCATAGTTGCTCGCGGAGATCCGGAACGGGTCACTCAGATTCTGGTCAATCTTCTCTCCAACGCCATCAAGTTCACCGCGGCAGGCGGGCATGTCAGCGCCGACTGTGGGGCGACGGCGGACGCTGTCACGTTACGAGTAAGCGACACCGGCATGGGCATCGCCGCGGAGAAGCACGAGACCATCTTCGAGCCGTTCATTCAGTTGAAGGAGGGACTTCCCGATCGCGCTGGTGGGGTCGGGCTGGGATTGGCGATAAGCCGCGATCTGGCCCGAGCAATGAAGGGCGAACTCACGGTAGAGAGCGCCGCAGGAAAAGGAGCTCGGTTCACTCTTACTCTTCCGCGCGGCGGAGTAGGTGAACCACCCGACCGGCGAACTCACCCGACGGAAAGACGAAGTGGCCGGGGTGACAGGCGGCAGCGGCCGCGCGATCAGGATTCGGGTTAAACGGCTGCGCGCTTCGCGAGCGCCGTGGAAATCGTCGCCAGAAAATCCTTGTATGAGAGAGGCTTCGCGATATAGCCGTCGCAGCCAGCGGCGCGAATGCGCGTTTCGTCACCTTTCATCGCCAAAGCGGTAAGCGCGATCACCGGAATGTCGTGCGTCGCGGCGTCGCCCTTGAGGAGTGCCGTCGCGCGCAGACCGTCCATGCCAGGCAGCTGAATATCCATCAGAATGATGTCAGGGTGCTCGGCACCCGCCAGCGCAACTCCTGTCTCCCCGTCTCTCGCCGTGAGCACGCTGTGTCCCGCTGACTCGAGCAGGAATGTCGCCAGCGTCAGGTTCGCCGGGTTGTCCTCAACAACGAGTACCTTCGCCATGTCAGGCGAGAACCTGGCGACCCGACAATGCTCGACGGATCTCGATGGCGAAGTGGCCCGCGTCGAAGTCGGCCTTCTCCATGATTGTCGAGACGTAACCATTCAGCCTTTCGCGGTCGGCGGCGGTGACCTGATCGCCGGTGACCACCACGATGGGGATGGTGCCTGTCGCTGGATCATCATGAAGCGCCGCCACTACATCGAAGCCGTTGACATCCGGCATCAACAGGTCGAGCACGATCAGATCGGGCAGCTCGCGTCGCGCCATTTCGATCGCCTCCCGACCGCCATAGGCACGCAGAAAGGTGCCGGCCAAGCCGTCGATGAAGCCTTCGATCAGGTCCATTTCACCCGGATCATCATCGACTACCAGAACTCGCAGTGTTCCACCGGGTTCCAGTGGAATCAGGTCGAGCTCGGTCAGCGAGTCACATAATTCCTGCCGGGATATCGGTTTTTGCAACACGGCCGCGGCGCCGAGCGCGAACCCCTTGTTCCGATCGGCCACGATCGAGACGATCACGATCGGAATGTGTCTGAGGGCCGGTATTTGTTTCAGACGGCCGAGGAATTCCCAGCCATCCATGTTCGGCAGCATGATGTCCAGCGTTATCAGGGAGATCGGATGCTGTTCCGCGAAGTCGAGCGCCGTTTCGGCGGACAGGGCGTGCAGTACCTTGAAGCCCTCGGCTTCGAGGTACACGCGAATGAGATCAGCAGACTTGAAGTCGTCCTCTATCACGAGCGCGATGCGGTCGCCCGGCAACACGTCGACTTCAGGTGTGACGATTTTTGCCTCGTGCGTAGCCGTCTCCTGACCTCTCAACGGAAGCCAGACAGTGAAGCGCGACCCTTCACCCACTGCGCTTTCCACCGCCAGAGTACCGCCATGGAGCTCCGCCAGCAGCTTGATCATGGCCAGTCCTAGTCCCGTGCCCTCGAACTTTCTCGCCAGACTGCTGTCGATCTGGCTGAAAGGCTTGAACAGTCGCTCCTGCCCCTCGGGTGAGATGCCAATTCCGCTGTCGGTAACGCTGATCTGCAGAAACTCCTCGAAGTCGTTGTTGGCCAATGGGAACCCACGACCGATCCACGGACCAATCAGCTTACCGACTTGCGCGCGCGGTACGGATGCGGCCCGCAAAGTCACTTCACCGCCCTCCTTGCTGAACTTGACCGCGTTGGATAGCAGGTTGTAAACGATCTGCTTGACCTTGCGACCGTCCGCCCGTATCGAGCCGAGCTCGCTGGGCGCATCCAGAGTAAGGGTAATGTGGCGCGCCTGCGCCTTCTCCTTGATGATCGAAAGGCTGTTCGCGACCAGCGAGGAGATCTGTACCGGCTCGAGATCGAGCATCATCTTGCCCGCTTCGACCTTGGACAGGTCGAGGATATCGTTGATCAGTGAGAGCAGATGCTTGCCGCTGCTGAAGATGTCTCCGATGAACTTTTTCTGTTGATCGCTCAAATCGCCAATGAGGCCGTCGCCCAGCACCTCGGAGAAGCCGATGATCGCGTTGAGCGGTGTCCTCAGCTCGTGCGACATGTTGGCGAGGAACTCGGACTTCATTCGACTCGCCTCTTCCAGCTCGGCGTTTTTCTGTTGCAGTCTTTGCTCGAAGAGCTTTAGCTCGGTGACATCGCGGGCGGCGGCGAATACGCCTTGCAGCACCCTGTCCCGATCGTGAAACGTCGTCGCATTGTAGGAGACGACGGTGAGAGTGCCGTCCCTGGCGCGCGCGGTGAGCTCGTAGTTGGTGACTCTGCCCTCGGTGAGGACGCGCTTGATTCCCGCCTCGGCGCGAGCTGGATCGGTGAAGTAATTCTTGAACGGCGCTCCGATTAGCTCGTCGCGAGTGCAGCCAGTCAAAGCCTCCATCTGTTTATTGCAGTCGGTCATGATGCCGCGCGGATCCGTCGTCATCAGCGCGTCGATGCTGCTCTCCACCAGCGACCGCGTGTAATAGTGCTGGTCCCGCAGGCGCTGATCGAGCTTCATCCGCTCCTCTTCGATCTGCTGGCGCGCGGTGTTGTCGGTGCCGATCAACAGATATCCGATGATCTTGTCATCCGCATCGCGTAGCGCGGTGACCGACACCACGGCTGGAAAGCGGCTCTTGTCCTTCCGGATGTACGTCAGCTCGTAGATGTCTTCGATGCCGCGCGAAGCCTTGAATACCAATGCCTCGAAGCCCGGAGTGATCTCGGTTCCGACATCGATACTGAGAGCTCTCGCGCGCTCAATGATTTCCTGTGAATCGGAGATGTCCGCCGGCGTGATCTTGTTCACCACTTCCGCGGCGGTGTAGCCGAGCATGCGCTCGGCCCCGACGTTGAAGATCTGAATCACACCCTTGGCGTCGGTGGCAATGCTGGAGAAGTTGGCGCTGTTGAAGATTGCGTTCTGTAGCGCCCCGGCGTTGAGGAGTGCTTCGCGCGTGCGACGGTCTGTGTTGAAGTCCGCTCCCATCGCGGTGATTTTTCGCGAACTGAAGACGTGCCCATGAATCCACTTGACCGCGTTCTCCAGAGGCCATGGAGCAGTCGAGTGGCGGTAGGCCAAAGGCTGCGATGGTGTGTTCATTCTTTTTTCCCGCTTGAAGACGTCGATATCGGCTGGCAATACCGTCTGATCGACACCGGTTCCATTGTGGCTCGTGGGGTGCGTCATGGGATCCTAGCCTCTCGCTGATGTAGTGAAGCGCCCGAAGAAATCGCTCCATCCTTTCTGGCTCGTCATCCATGATTCCTTGTTGCGCGCGCGAAGTCTCGCCTCCGTCAATCCGACGGTATGGTAAACCCGCCGCGGCTTGACGGCGATTGTTTCCGATTCGTTGATGCTGGCCAGCGTCTTCTCTTTTTTGCCCGCGAGGGCCGCGGCAGCGGCGGCAGCAGCAACAGCGTCGGTGTTCTGGCTCTTGCGGAAGCCGAATAAGGTGTCCCTCAGATTCTTTTTCATCTTTCATTCTCCTTGGATCATGAGCAGCCGCGAACTCTCATCCACCGATGATTCGGCGATTGATCGCGCGCGATATGCTTCGACGGACCATGCGATCGCTTGTTTCACGATCGCCCTGAATACGTGCGCAGAAAAAGGTTTCGGGTGAGGGGCCTCGCGCTCCGCCAGCAGCGTCATTTCACGCACCTCGACGACGATCTCACGGAGTGGCCGCCCGCGTTCCTGTGCGGCGGCAACCCTGGCTCTCACGGATTTGCGCAGCGCGCCCATGAAAGCAAAGAACGCTTTGTCGTCCGCTGGCGTTTTGACTCTTTCGTACAGATTGAGGCCCTCGAGCTCGAAAGGTCTCTCTGTACGGTCGCGCAGACCGGCAATTGAAATCGAGTAGGTTATCATGAAGCGCCCCTTGGCGGAGGGAAAGGCGTCGCCAGTAGCGCCGGGATGCTGCCAATAGAGGCAGATCGGACGTGCGGGCTGGTGGGAACTTCCCGCACTTAATCAGTTGCAGAACCTGCATTAAAGACATGCACTTTGCGGGCCCCGATGGCCCTTTTGCGTCACATCGCTGCCGACGACCCGGGGTTAGCAACACCTGGGGGGCATGCAGCCGCGACGCGTGCCCGTTGAACGCTTCGGTTGATCAGTCGCGACGGGGTCTATCTCGATTGGCTTGACACCCGCCAGGTGCGGGGGATAAAACAAACTCAACCCACCCGCGTCATTCGACCTCCCGTCAGAGGCCCACATGCGCCATCTCCGAATCCTTCTCAGCCCTCTCGCCGCGCTACCGATAGCGACCCTTGCCGCGCCCCTTGCCGCCCAAGCGCCAGCGACGATGCCACCCGCCGCCACGGCCAAGCCGAAGGTCGACACCCTGCACGGCGAGATCCGCACCGACAACTACTTCTGGATCCGCGAGAAATCGAATCCCGACGTGATCGCATACCTCAACGCCGAGAATGCGTACACCGAGGCGAAGATGAAGCACACGGAGGCGCTGCAGCAGAAGCTGTACGACGAGATGCTGTCGCGCATCAAGGAGACCGACGTCTCGGTTCCGTTCCGCGAGAACGGCTACTACTACTGGACCGCCACCGAGAAGGGAAAATCGTACCCGATCTTCATGCGCCGCAAAGCAGCCGCCAGGTCGCCCGATGAGGTCGTCATCGACGCCAATGCGCTCGCCGTCGGGAAAAAGTTCAGCCAGGTGGGCGGGCTCCAGGTCAGCCCCAGCGGAAAACGCGCGGCCTATCTCCACGACACCACCGCGCTCCGCTACTACACGCTCTACGTCAAGGAGCTTCGCACGGGACAATTGCTAGCTGACTCAATCTCGAGAGTCGTGCCATCCATTGCCTGGGCGAACGACACCGTTCTGTTTTACCAGACAGCAGATTCTGCCCGTCGCTCCGACGCCGTCTGGCGTCACGTAATCGGAACACCCCGCTCGAGCGACGTCGAAGTATTTCACGAGAAAGACGTTCTCGACAACGTCGGTGTCGGCCGAGAGGTGAGCAACAAGTACATTGTCATCACCGATGATGGATTCACGTCATCGGAAGCGCGCGTCATCCCAACGGCGAATCCTTTTGCCGCACCCGTAGTCGTTGCCGCGCGCAAGCCCAACGTCGAGTACCAGCTCGATTATATCGATGGCGCGTTCCTGCTGACGACCAACGAGGGCGCGCAGAACTTCAAGGTTCGGCGACTTCGCGAGCAGGACCTCGGCGCGCCAGGGCAGAAATGGACGGACTTTATCCCATCCTCTGACTCCGTTTTCATCGAGTATTTGGTGCCGTTCAAGAACAACCTGGTGGTGGTGCAGCGCTCGGGTGGACTGCGCCGGCTGCGCGTGATGGATCTCAAGACCCGTCGCGCCGATTACTACATCACCTTCCCCGAAGCCGCCTACGCGGTCTCACCGACGGGCAACGCTGAGTTCAGCTCGGATACGCTGAGATTCAACTATCAGTCGATGATCACGCCGCCGTCCACCTACGACTACTCGTTCTCAACTCGGCAGCGCGTCCTGAAAAAGAAAATCGAAGTTCCCGGTTTCGATCCGTCGAAGTACGAGGTCAAGCGCTTCATGGTAAAGGCGCGCGACGGCGCGATGGTACCGGTGTCGATGATCGTCGGCAAAGACTGGAAGCAGGACGGAACCCATCCATTGCTCGAGTACGCCTACGGCTCATATGGGTCTACGACTGAGCCGACGTTCAATTCCAGCGTGCTGAGTCTGGTCGATCGCGGCTTTGGCTACGCCATCGCCCACATCCGCGGCGGCCAGGAGATGGGCCGCGCCTGGTACGATCAGGGCAAGATGATGAACAAGAAAAACACCTTCAATGATTTCGTCGACGTCGGTCAGTATCTGGTCGACAATCATTACACATCGAAGGACAGACTCATTGCGAATGGTGGCAGCGCCGGCGGTCTATTGATGGGCGCTGTCTCCAACATGCGCCCCGACCTGTACAAAGCCATCGTCGCAGACGTGCCGTTCGTCGACGTCATCAACACCATGATGGACGCGTCGATCCCGCTCACTGCGCAGGAGTGGCAGCAGTGGGGAGATCCGCACGACTCGACCCAGTTCGCCTACATGAGGTCGTATTCGCCCTATGACAACGTCGAGCGCAAGCCGTACCCGTGGATGCTGGTCACGACCTCACTCAACGATTCACAAGTCGGGTACTGGGAACCGGTGAAGTGGGTGGCGAAGCTCCGCTCGATGAAGACCGACAACAATCCGCTTTACATCAAGATCAACATGGCCGGTGGCCATGGCGGATCTTCAGGTCGCTACGATGTTCTGCGCGAGCGGGCGTTCAGGTATGCGTTCATGCTGGACGCGGTGGGAATTAACCAGTAGTCAAGGCGGGCCGAAGACATCGACAACTAGCTGGCATCCACAAAACTAAAGCAGGGAGCTACAAGCTTTGACAGCTTTGTAGCTCCGAGCTTTTCCGGCGGATTCCAGGGTCGGACGTTCGTAGTTTTCGCAGCTTCGGATAGATCTCGACGAAGAATCGCGATGCGCGAACTCGAGGATCTCTAACGCCGGTATGTAAGCTCGGTGCTATTAAGCTGACTAAGCTATCAGCTCCCTGCTTTGGTTTTGTGGATGCCAGATCGTGCCAAGATCAACGGCCCGCCTTGATCAGCGGTTCCACCCCAGCCCCGCCCCCACTTCAGTGGGCCCGCCCGCAATCATGACTCTCTGCATGCCGACGTTTAGTGCGAGTCCTGATTCGTGAACCAGGGCCACAGCGGCGCCGAGTATTCGTCTGGTGCCGCTGTGAATGCCGTCGGCGAGGGCGATTCTTCCCACGCCGATACCCGGCGACATCGTCGCCGAGAGATGCCAGTTGAGAATCAATGGGACACCGAATCCGGCGACGACGGCGGTGGCAAACGAGCCGGCGTCCATTTGCGAGCTCCCACGATAGTGCGCGCCACCGATGTCGGCGCGAACGCCGAGGCTGCTCCACACGTCGTCTATCTCGCCCTGCTGCCAGAGCAGCGAGCTGAGGCTCCCACCCGCCGAAACCCAGGACGGGCAGAGCGAGCAGGAGAGTGAAACATAGGCGCCCGTCAGTGACACCTCGGTGCTCGGCAGGGGAAACGGGATCGGCTTGAATACGGTGACACCGATGTTGTTGTGAATCGCGTCGGTGACATCGTAGCGCCAGCGTCCATAACGAATCCACACGTTGGGCTGGCGCGCGTCGTCGTCGATTGGGTCGCGGGCGAGCGGAGCCAGCGCCCCGAGGGGAGACAGCATCATCGCGTCCCACGGGGCGCGATCCGAGTCGGACTGGGCCGCCAGCGCGCAGGCGACAACCCCCGACGCCAGCAGCGCTCCGGCAATCATTTTCGTGATCCGTCGAACCAGTTCCAGGCCCATTTGTCTCCCGCTCTTCGGCCTGTCTGAGAGACGGATTCGCCGGCGGTGATGTCACCGTTTTTGCCGTTAAGAATCAACAAAAAGCAGGACCTTGCATGACATTCTTACGCCGTTTTCTGTGGCTGTTTTTGGTGGGGTCTGTTGCCGTTGGCGCGGTCGCCGGCCACGCGCCGTCGGGAGCGCCGAAGCCTGGATTCTCACGTGGCGAGCGGCTCACCTACGATGTGAAATTCGGCTTTCTGCCCGTGGGTCACGGGGCGATGCTGCTCGCCGGCATCGACACCGTTCGCGGCCATGTCGCCTGGCGTGCCATCTTCACAATCTCCGGTGGGACGCTCTTCTTCAAAGTCCGCGACAGCACCGAGAGCTGGTTCGACACCGCGTCACTCTCATCGTTGCGATTCGTGCAGCGACTGCGCGAAGGACGCTATCACGCCGACAGAGACTTCCACATCTACCCCGAGCGAGCCACTTACTCGCGAAACGACAAACCGGAAGTGCCGTCGGTGCGCCAACCTCTCGACGAAGTCTCTTTTCTCTATTTCCTGCGCACCGTTCCGCTGGAGGTGGGCCACAATTACCGCTTCGAGCGCTACTTCCAGCCGGAGGGAAACCCGATCATCATCCGCGTCCTGCGGCGCGAGCGGGTGACGGTTCCGGCCGGAACGTTCAACGCCATCGTCATTCAGCCCCAGATCACCACTCAGGGAATCTTCTCAGAGAAAGGGCGCGCGGAGGTGTGGCTCGCCGACGACAGCACCCGCATACTTTTGCAGATGAAATCGCGCCTTAGCTTCGGATCGCTGAATCTCTACCTGAACAAGATCGCCACATCGCCGGCACGATGAAAAATAGGTATGCGCCGACACTCGTACTCCTCCTCGCCGCGCCGGCTCTCGGAGCGCAGCGCCCACTTTCCGCCGCCGGTCGCTCCGTCGTGTACGCCCCGCACGGCATAGTCGCCACCAGTCAGCCGCTCGCCAGCTCGGCGGGACTGGCGGTGCTCGAGCGCGGTGGCAACGCCATCGATGCCGCCGTCACAGCGGCGGCGGTGCTGTCCGTGACGGAGCCGATGATGACCGGCATCGGCGGCGACATGTTCGCGATGGTGTGGATCGCTAAGGAGCACCGGCTCGTCGCGCTCAACGCCAGTGGACGCGCCGGCGCGCTCATGACGCGCGAAGAACTCTTGCGTCGCGGCCGACAGCGCATCCCGTCGCGCGGAATGGAGACGGTAACAGTGCCCGGCGCTCTCGCCGGCTGGGACGAGCTGCTTCGAAAGTACGGAACGATCACGCTCGCCGCGGCAATCGCGCCAGCGATCCGCTACGCCGAGGAAGGATTCCCGGTGACGCCGATCATCTCGGAGGGATGGCAGGCAGAGGAAGCAGTTCTCGCCCGCGATTCCGCGGCGAAGGCGACGTTCATGCCCAACGGCCACGCTCCTGCGCCCGGTGAATGGTTCAGAAATCCCGATTACGCTCGGACGTTGCGCGAGATTGCCGTGGGAGGTCCGCAAGTCTTCTATGGTGGCTCACTCGGACAGCGCATCGTGCAACGCTCCAAAGAGCTCGGCGGATTTCTCACACTCGACGATCTGAGGGCGAATAAGCCGACGTGGGTGACGCCGATCTCCGTCGTCTTCAA
>JBKPDS010000133.1:0-6453 GCA_046727995.1 Gemmatimonadota bacterium | reverse complement strand
CCTTCCTTCAATACTTTGGCGCCAGGTCGACCCAACGTTCTTGCGTTCACGGTTCATTCACTCGAATGCAAGCAGGTCGATTTCCATGACACACAACTTCAGCGTCACCGGCGGAGCAGCTCTGCTCGCTGTCGCCGCCTGCAAAGAGAACGGTGAGAGCGTCAGCTTCGGCTATGACTCTCTCTTCCATCGGTACGCTTTCGATCCCATCTACGCGCTCGCCCCCGCGGATACCGCCAGCGCGCATTTGCGCGTGGAGGTTGAGCGAACCTTCAGCAGGCCGGGAACGTACCGCTACCACTGCACGATCCATCAGGACACGAACGGAGCTGTTGTCGTTTGAGGTAGTCGAACGACGGGCAAACCCTCGATCTCTACCTTCCGAAGGCCACGGCTTCCCCACGCTCATTATCGTGCACGGTGGTTCCGCGCGCCAGGCATTCGCCAATCTGCAGGCAGTCCTTGAAGATGCCGGGAGCAGCTAGCCTTACGAGCTCGCCTCGTTGAGGCAAGTCGTTGGTGCGTACCTCGATGCATGGCGGGAACAGATCGTGCATTTCTCCAGGCAGGATGACTTCTCCACACGATTCTCCGTCGATGGAGCCGACGCCATTTTCCCCGCTGGCGCGCGGCACATCGACCCAGGGCATCTCCGACGAGCAGTATCGGCTCATCGTCCAGAGCATTAAGGACTACGCCGTCTTCATGCTCAGTCCGGAAGGAATCATCCTCAGCTGGAACGAAGGCGCCCGACGGATCAAGGGCTATACGGCGCCGGAAATTCTCGGGCGCTCGTTCGAGATATTCTATCCGCAGGACGCGGTTGACGACGGCTTTCCGAAACGCGAGCTCAAGGAAGCCGCGCGCTTCGGCAGGTTCGAGGACGAGGGCTGGCGCATTCGCAAAGACGGCTCGCGCTTCTGGGCCAACGTCGTCATCACGGCAATTCGGGACAACGAGGGGAAGCTGGTCGGATTTGCGAAAGTCACCCGCGATCTGACCTCGCGCCGTCAAAGCGAAGAGCAAGCGCGCCAGCTCGCCGCCGAACAGGCGGCACTCGCCGCGGCAGCGCGCCGCAACGAGGAGCTCCAGCGGCTCAACGTGCAGCTCGAATCCGCACTGGCGCTTGCTGAACGATCCACCCGCGTGCGGGACGACGTCCTCGCCATCGTCGCGCACGACCTACGAAATCCCGTCCACACGATCCTCGGCGCCGCCGGAGTGGTCGAGGTGATTCCATCGGGGCCAGCCCACGATCGCCATGTGCACATGATCCAGCGGGCGGCACGCAGGATGGAGCGGCTGATCAGCGATCTGCTGGATGTGGCCAGCATCGAGAGCGGGACTTTGAGCGTTCGCAAAGCACCTGTCGATCTGACGCACATCGTTGCCGAGGCCGTGGAGCTAATGCAGGGTCAGGCACGCGAGCGCAGCATCACCGTCAACAGCGAAGCCGATCCCGGAATTCCAGTCATCGTGGGCGATCACGACCGGCTGATGCAGGTGCTGTCCAACCTCCTCGGCAACGCCATCAAGTTCACACCAGAAGGCGGGAATATCACGGTACGCGTCGCCCGCAAGGATGATCAGGCAGTGGTGTCAGTCTCGGACACGGGCATCGGAATAAGCGCCACCGACCTGCCTCACGTGTTCGACCGTTTCTGGAAAGGGGAAGGTAATTCGGCGAAAGGCGCCGGCTTGGGCCTGAGCATCGCTTGCGGTATTATCGAAGCGCACGGCGGAAAGATATGGGCGGAAAGCGAGCTCCGTGTCGGAACGACTGTCACGTTCGCTCTCCCAGTGACGCCGGGGCCTCAATAGCAACATTTGCGCGGAGGTGATATGCCCATCACCGCGGCGTACGATCACCAGCACCACCGCGTCTTGGCAGAAGCAACCGGTCGAATCACTCTCGACGAGATTCGATCGCACCTCGAGGAAGAGCGGCAGGAGCCGGCTCTCAGCTACACGGAGCTTATAGACGCGCGCGGTGCCGTTCCGGACTTTCCGCCCGCAGATGTCCGCGTCCTGGTGGCGTGGCTTCGCTGGCTCGGCGAAAGGACGCGCCTCGGTCCGACTGCCATCATCGTCGATAGTGATTTCGCATACGGAATGGCGCGGATAATCGAGACGCTAGTCGAGGACGTGGCGCTGATCAAGCCGTTTCGTGACAAGCTCGACGCCGACCTTTGGCTGGACCAGGTCAGTCCTCAATCCTGAAGCCGATGTCAACCAGGCGGAGCTCCGGCGCGATCACGTAAGTTCTACAATCATGACGAAGCGAAGTGAGCGCCGGTGGAACGCCGCGATTGCGGAGCACGAGATCGTCGTGGGCGAGTTTCTCGATGTATGCGAGCGATGCCCGGCTGGCGACTGGCATCGGCCACCCGCCCCCGATAAATGGTCAACGGCAGCAGTGGCGGTGCACGTTTGTCGCGCTTACGAGCTCGGACGGGATTCAATGGCGGGAGGTCCTGGCATGCGATTGCGCGTGTCAAAACCGTACGCATGGTTGCTGCGGATGCTGATGCTGCCGGTGATCGTCGCCACAAAGCGCTTTCCTCGGGGAGCGAGAGCGCCACGCGAGGTAAGGCCCGATCTCGAGGAAGCAAGTCTGCTCACTCCGGATGCGGCAGCCGCACGTCTGAGGCGCGTCGCTGACGAAGCGGTGGCCGCGTTTCGACAAGCCGGTCGCGACCGGTCAGCGGCTTTGATGACGCACGCCTATTTCGGGCAGCTCACTCCCTACGCGGCGTTGCGGATGTTAAGCGCTCACACCCGGCATCATGCCCGCGCTCTTCGTCAGGGACGAACCGTACGCAATCCGTCAACAAGTACCTAGGTCAGAGCTTCAACAGCCTCGATGACAGCTTCCAATGAGGTGTACCGCGGCGCGTAGCCCAGTCTTTCGCGCGCCTTGGCGATGCTGCAATTGGGAGAATGCGCGATGTGATCCCAGGTCGCATCCGCCTGGGCATCGGTGACCGTCCTGCGCCATTTGTCCCACGGCAGAAACTTGAGCCGCGCACGTTGGCCGAAGTGCGCGGCCACCGCCTCGGCGTAGCCGCGCAACGTCATCGCCGCGGGTGAACAGACATGGAAGCTTTCACCGACCGCGCTGTCGGCGCGAGTGATGGCGAGCTCGAATACCTGGGCAACGTCATCAGCGTGGACGTGGTGCACGGTCTCCATTCCCAGATTGGGCAGTGCCAGCTCCTCCCCTCGCGCGAGCTTGGAAAACACCGCGAGGTCAAAGTTCCCGGCCGGGTTCACTGGAGGCCAGCCAGGTCCAACGATGTGACCGGGATGGAGAATCGCCGCGCGAATAATTTTCCGGCGCGCCGTCTCGAGCAGCCATTTTTCGATCGCCGCTTTCTTGATTCCGTAATCGCCGAAAGGCTCGCGCGGCTGTGACTCAGTTGTGGGAACGATGGTGCTGTGTCCATGCACCCAGGTGGTTCCGCAGTGCAGGAGCAACACATCGTTTTCCTGCAAAGCTTCAACGAGATGCTGCGCGCTCTCGAGTGTGAAGCAGATCAGATCGATGACGACATCCGGGCGGAGAGCGGCGATGCGATCGCCAAAAGTGCCCGCGGCTTCTTCCCTGGAGCGGTCGATGGTCAGGCGCTCTACATCAGCCCACGCGTGATGAGGCTGATATGGTTCGCGCATGCCGCGACTCGCGGCAATCACCTCGTGTCCCGCCGCAACCAGCCGAGGCACAAGGAAGGTGCCGATGTGTCCGGTAGCGCCGATGACAACGATTCGCATTCAGGTGATGGTTTTCGATGCTGGCATTTCCGCGGCGTCGCCTTAGCGCCCGACGGTGAGCTCCGCGTGAAGAGGAGCGGCTGAATCCTCTCCAACCCAGACGTCATAGACACTGGGTTCAACAACCCATCCTTTGGTCTGCGGACTCCAGAATTGCAGCTCGTCGCGACCGAGTTTGAAATGGAGAGTTCTGGTCTCGCCTGGTTGCAACGCCACTCGATTGAATCCCTCGAGCTGGCGAACCGGCCGCGACGCCGAACCGGAGCGCTGATGGATGTAGAGCTGAGCGACCGCGTCGCCCGCGACCGCGCCGGTGTTCTTCACATCAACCGCAACGTCGGTGCTGTCGCCTGCTCTGATATTTGTCTTCGACAGCCGAAGATTGCTGAATGAGAACGTCGTGTAACTGAGTCCATAACCGAACGGATACAGCGGCTTGCTGGAAATGTCCCAGTAACGCGACGTGAATCGCGGATTGGTCTCCGGCGCCTGGGTCAGGTTGTGATTGTAGTAGAGCGGTTCCTGCCCGGCGGCGCGCGGCCAGCTGACGGGAAGTTTTCCTCCCGGATTGACGTCGCCGAAGAGAACGTCCGCGATCGCGTTGCCTCCTTCCACGCCGGGCAACCACGACTCCAGAATTGCCGACGCATGGTCGGCGATCCAGTTGACTTGGAGCGGCCGACCATTTTCCAGCACGACGACGAGCGGCTTCCCTGACGATGCGGCGGACTCGACCAGCTGCTGCTGAATACCCGGCAAATTCAGCGTACCACGCGAGGCGTTTTCGCCGCTCATCAGCGCCGGCTCACCAACAACGGCGATGATGAGATCCGCTGAATCGGCTGCTGCCTTCGCCTTCGCGTTCCAGTCCGCGATCTCGGCGGCGGTCGGAGGTGGTACGGGGGCACGTCCGAGAAGCGCGTCGAACAATCCCGGAAATACCTTCGACATCTCCGGACCCGGGACGTACGCGAGATGTCCGCCCGGAGATAAACGATTTCTCAGTGCGGCGAGCACCGTTACCGCCGGCGGATCCGGCGTACGCGTGAAGACACCGGCTGGAGTCGGACCTCCAGTGATGTCACCCTGCGAGTCGGCAAGCTTCCCGATGACGGCCACATTCCGAATTGTTTTAGAGAGCGGCAACGTGTGACGGTCGTTCTTGAGCAGCACCATTGAACGCGCGCCGAGTCGCCGCGCCAGCGCTCGACCCTCGGCCGACGCATCGATTGCCACTCGGGATTCGTCGACGTACGGATGATCGAAGAGACCGATCTGATATTTGATCTCGAGGATGGGCAACACCGCCGCGTCGATCTGTGCCGGCGACACTCGTCCGGCGGCGACCAGCTTCGGCAGATTCTTCTTGTACGTCTGACTTGCCATGTCCATGCCGGCGCCGGCGCTGACCGCCTTGTAGACGGCATCAGCCGTGTCGGATGCGAATCCGTGCGTTTCGAGACTGGCGACGGCGAAGGCGTCCGACGTCACAAAACCATGAAATTTCCATTCTGACCGGAGAACATCGGTGAGCAGCCACGGATTTCCGCTGGCGGGTACGTCGTTCAAATCCATGTACGCCGACATCAGACTGCCGACGCCCTGCTTCACGGCGGCGTGGAACGGAACCAGATACACGTTCCGCATCAATTCTTCGGGAATGTACGAGGCATCATAGTCTCGCCCTCCTTCGGCGGCACCGTACCCGGCGTAATGCTTGACGCAGGCGACGACGCTGTTGGGTCCGAGCATCGCGCCCTGAAATCCACGCACCTGGGCCCGGGCCATCGCCGCGCCGAGGAAAGGATCTTCGCCAGCGCCTTCCTGGATGCGACCCCAGCGTGCATCGCGCGCGATGTCGACCATCGGCGTGAACGTCCAGCGGATCCCCGCACTCTTCGCTTCAGCGGCTGCCAACGCCTGCGCCTGTTCTTCGACAGAAGGATCCCACGAGGAGGCCATGCCGAGTGGCGCCGGGAAGATGGTGCGGTAACCGTGGATGACGTCGAGGCCAAAGAGGAGCGGGACGTGCAGCCGGCTCTGTTCGACGGCGAGGTGCTGGAGCCGATTTATTACTTTGGGATCCGCGAGCCAGAGAATGGCGCCGACGCGACCGTGGGTGATGTCGTCATCGGACGCACCGGGTACAAATCCTCCCAGCGCGACGCCGGCGGAGAGATTGAGCTGGCCGATTTTCTCCTCGAGGGTCATCTGCTTGAGGAGGGCTCGTGCGCGGCGTGCTGCATCGGCGCTCACGATCGGGGCTTGAGCGGAAGCGCTAGCCAGAGGAAGAAACGTCGCGCCAACCGCGATTTGTAGAATCAGGAGGCTTGCTCTGCTGCGCCGAAGCATCGTCTTGGCCCTCACGGGTGAGCGGATGAGGATTCTACGGAGCGACAACTGGCTCCGCTCGCACGAACAGATAATGTATTCCCTTATAGAATCCTGGCGAGGAAATGCGGAAACCGTACATCACCATGCTGGCCGCGGCGCTCGGCGGCTTGACTTCGATCGCGACAGCTCAGACGGCGCCCTCCCCAGCGCCGGCGACACCCGCGGCGTCACAGAACCCGTCGCCGATGGTCGAGGCGACGCGCATTCACGAGCGTCTCGCGCCAAAAAATCTTGATGCAGTCATGCGCTCGTTCGTCGGGCCGCTCGGCAAGCCGGTCGATGTCATGA
>JBKPDS010000132.1:0-16840 GCA_046727995.1 Gemmatimonadota bacterium | reverse complement strand
GAATAACGCCGTACTCGCCTCCGCCACCGGCGGCGGGTCAATCCCCAGCGCGCTATGGAAGGCTTAATTCAATCTTAAGGAAATCGGTGTGGGTTGGTGGCTGAAACTCTGTTATATAATTGCCCGTACATCTCCAAAAAGCTCACCTCTCCCTACAATGATGCGAACACTGCTTCTCATAGGTCTGATTGCAGTTGCCACACAGGCATCCGGCCAGGCTGTCCAGCGCGATTCGACCGCTCCAACAACTTTAACAATCGAGCAGGCCATTGAGCTTGCTCGGCGGAACAACCCTGAGCTCCAGCAAACGCTGAATAACCGCATCGGCGCCCAGGCGGCCGTGCGCAGCGCTTATGGCGCACTGCTGCCAAGCGCCGATGCAGCGCTCAGTGTGCAGCGCCAGCAGGGCGGCCAGCAGATTTTCAGCGGAACCAGCCTCGGCGCGAGCTCGGATGTCAGACAGTCGAGCTACGACATTGGCATCAATTACCGTCTCAATAGTGCGACTCTGATCACACCCAGTCTGCAGCGCGCGAATCGGGACGCGGTCGAGGCCGACATCAACGGCGCGACGGAGATTCTGCGCAGCAATGTTTCACAGCAGTATCTGACGGCCCTTCGGGCAGAAGCGAGCGCCGACCTCCAGGACTCACTCGTCGTCGCCGCACAGCAGGAGCTCGTGCTGGCACAGGCAAGAGAGATCGTGGGATCCGGCACGCAGCTGGACGTGCAGCGCGCCGACGTTGCGCTCGGCCTGCAGAAGGTCCAGGCGCTCCAGGCGAGAAATCAGGTCGAGATCGAGAAGCTGCGGTTGTTCCAGTTGATGGGCACTCCGCAGCCGGCGAACGTGAAGCTGGTTAGCCAGTTCACTGTCACGCCGCTGAATCTGAATCTGGACCAGCTGATTGAGTCCGCCCACAACCAGAATCCAAGCGTGGTGGCGTTGAGATCGCGCCAGCACGTCGCCGATCTGAACGTGAGACGAGAGAAGGGCGAATACTCACCGACGTTGTCGCTTTCGACCGGCTTCGGCGGTTACACCTACGGCTATACCAACTCGAATTTCCCGGTGCAGCAGGCGGCGGCGCAGCTGGATGCCGCTCGTGTCAGCTGCATCAGGACGGAAGAAGTGCGGGCGGCGCTCAACCTTTCGAATCAGCTCGCCGAGTGCAACGCGATGGCGTTTACTGCTGCAGATGCGGCAGCGATTCGAGAGAGCAACTCCAAGTTCCCGTTCAGTTTCACGAAGTCACCTCGGTCGATTACGGCCACGTTGTCACTCCCGATATTCGATGGCTTCTCGCGCGAGCAGCGGCTGCAGGAAGCGATGGCGAGCCGATCAGATGCGCGATACAGTGTTCGTGCAAAGGAGCTGGCGCTGACGGCTGATGTCACTGCCGCATACCTGACCCTTACCACCGCCGAAAAAACGGCGACGCTCCAGGAACAAAACGCAGAAAAGGCAAAGCAGGAACTGAAGCTGGTTCAGGACCGTTACAGGATCGGCGCCACGACGTTCGTCGATCTCACCGAGGCCCGCGCGACGTATGAGCGCGCCGAGAGTGACCGCATCTCCGCTATTTACGACTATCACAAAGCCTTCGCCGCTCTCGAAAGCGCCGTGGGTCATCCCCTTCGCTAATCGGAACGACAAATGAAGAAAAGAACTAAATGGACGGTAGTCGGCGCGATCGGACTCGCTATCGTCATCATCGGCGTCACCAGCGCGATGAAGGGTCGCAACAAGGCGACCGAAGTCCGCATCGAGAAAGTTCAGAGGCGGGACCTGGTCGCGTCAGTGACGGCGAGCGGTCAGGTGCAGCCGCACACCAAGGTCGACATCAGCGCCGACATCAGTGGACGCATCGTGCGTCTCGCCGTGAAGGAAGGCCAGATGGTCACCGCTGGTCAGTTCCTCCTCGAGATCGATCCCTCGCAGTACCGGGCCAGCGTCGAGAGAGCGACGGCGGCGGTTGCTTCCGCGAAATCGCAGGCGGCGCAGGCCAAACCGGCTTTGCTCCAGGCTCAGCGGAACTTCGACCGGTTGATGGCGCTCAAGAAGGCGAATCCAACGCTCGTTTCGGACGAGCAGATCGAACAGCTCAGAACGCAGGTAGAGGTCAATCAGGCAACACTGGAAGCAGCGAATCACGCCATCGACCAGGCGACCGCGTCCTATCGGGACGCGCAGTCGCTGCTCAGCAAAACAACGATCGTCGCGCCTATGAGTGGGCGCGTTACCCGCCTCAACGTCGAGCAGGGCGAAACGGCGATCCAGGGCACCTTCAACAAGGACGCCGCGACGATGCTCACCATCAGCGACATGAGCGTCCTCGAGACGAAGGTGAAGGTCGACGAGACCGACGTGTCGCGGATCAAGATCGGCGACTCGACGG
The DNA here is from genome assembly GCA_046727995.1 of Gemmatimonadota bacterium. Lineage (GTDB taxonomy): Bacteria > Gemmatimonadota > Gemmatimonadetes > Gemmatimonadales > Gemmatimonadaceae > UBA4720. The sequence continues at coordinate 14,444 of JBKPDS010000132.1, read as the reverse complement.
TCGTCCAGCTCGACGCGTTCCCGGATACGACCTTCATTGGCCGGGTGTCGGAAATCTCGAACAGCTCGGTTAAGGGCGCCACTACCGGCGGCACGGGTGGATCGACCGACCAGGCGATCGACTACGAAGTCACCATCCAGTTGCTGAACGCTCCCCCCGACACGCGGCCGGATTTCTCGTCGACGGCGAAGATCATCACCTCGACGCGCAACAACGTACTATCGATCCCGATCATCGCCCTCACCGTTCGTGAGGACAGCGTCAAGCCCGACACCGCACTGACTCTCGCCCGGAAAGCACCGGCGAAGCAGGTCGGCAAACGCGACGTCGAAGGAGTGTTCGTGGTTGGCTCCAACAACAAAGTCAGCTTCCGGCCCGTAAAGGTTGGTATCGCGGGCGAGAAGTACTTCGAGGTTCAGTCCGGTCTCAAGGAAGGCGAGAACATCGTCGGCGGAACCTACCAGGCGATCCGCGAGCTCAAGGACGGCGCAACCGTGCGCGCTCAGAAGGAACAGCCGAAGAAGTCTGGCGAAACCGCAAAATCATAATGCATACCGATGAAATCCCGCTCAGCACGACCGCTGAGCGGCAGGCGGTCGCCGCGGAAACCGGCGCGGCCCCAGAGAAAGACTGGGTCATCGTGACGCGCGGCTTGAAGCGTGACTACGACATTGGCGGCGAAGTGGTGCACGCGCTGCGCGGCGTCGACATCGCCGTTCGCCGCAACGAGTACGTCGCGATCATGGGTCCGTCGGGATCGGGGAAATCGACGCTGATGAATCTGATCGGCTGTCTCGACACGCCGACCGCCGGCGAGTATTGGCTGAGTGGCGCGCTTGTCTCCGACAAGGACGAGGACGAGCTGGCCCGCGTACGCAATCGCGAGATCGGCTTCGTCTTTCAGACCTTCAACCTGCTGCCGCGCGCCACCGCTCTTCACAATGTCGAGCTGCCGCTCGTCTACGCCGGCGTCGGCGCTGACGAAAGGAGAAAGCGCGCCACCGAGGCGCTCGAACGGGTGCAGCTCGGCGATCGCATCCAGCACCGTCCCAACGAGCTATCCGGCGGTCAGCGCCAGCGCGTGGCGATCGCACGAGCACTGGTGAATCAGCCGTCGATTCTGCTCGCCGACGAGCCGACGGGTAACCTCGACTCCACGACGTCGGAAGAGATCATGCGCGTGTTCGAGGGACTGGCCGAGCAGGGTCAGACGGTCATCATGGTGACCCACGAGTCAGACATTGCGGCGCATGCGCGCCGCGTCATCGTGCTGCGCGACGGGTTGGTCTCCAGCGACGACAAGCGCGCGACCTTCGTCAAATCTGCCGGCATCGCCCCACCGAATCTCTCGCCTTCACCCAAGGCGTAAACGATGCCGTTCATCGAGGCCATCTGGCTGGCTCTGGCGCAGATCCGCGTTCAGAAGCTGAAGAGCTTCTTTACGCTGCTCGGCGTCTGCATCGGCGTGATGTTCCTCATCGCCGTCATCTCCATCGTCCAGGGCATGAGCAGCTACATGGAGAACGACTTCGCGGCGAAGATGCTCGGCGTCAATACTTTTACGTTGCGTCGATTCCCGTGGTTCGGCGATGGCGCGAGCTCGGAAGAGGAATGGCGGAGCTGGCTGAGACGCCCACGCATCTATCACTCGGACCTGCCGCTGGTGGCGAGCGTCGTGCCGACGGGATCGCGCTACGCGGTGGAGAGCCAGGAATTTCTGCAGGCGCAGTCGCAGTGGGCGCGGCCGAAGCAGGTCGAAGCGCACGCTGTCGACGGTGATTATTTCACCATCAAGAAGTACGATGTGCACTCCGGACGGCTCTTTACTCCTCAGGAATCCGCGCTCGGCGCGCCGGTCGTCGTAATCGGAGATGAGGTAGCAAAGTACTTCTTCCCTGACCTCGATCCTCTGGGTCGCCAGCTCCGCATCAAGGGAATGCCGTACACCGTGATCGGCGTGCTGGAGAAACAGGGCTCGGTGTTCGGGCTGTCACTCGATCGTGTTGCGATCGCTCCCTACAACTCGCCCCTTCACCACTTCACCAATCCGCGCGGCGATGTCGACGGTATAATGGTGCAGACACCGACCGCACTGACCATGGGGGATGCCATGGAGTCGGTGCGCGAAGTCATGCGCGGCCGCCGCAAGCTCAGACCGAGCGAGCCCGACAATTTCTTCATGGAGACATCGGCGAGCGCGCTGGCGTTCATGGACAAGCTCAAGAAGGTGATGACGATGGCGGGGACAGCTTTTCCCGCGATCGGCCTCATCGTCGGCGGACTCGTCATCATGAACATCATGCTGGTGGCGGTTGCAGAGCGCACGCATGAGATCGGGATCAGGAAGTCGCTGGGTGCCAGACGACGCGACATCATGCGACAGTTCCTCGTCGAGGCCGCAACTCTGAGCACCCTCGGCGCGGTGATCGGAATCGTTCTCGGAATCGCCGCCGCCAAGGTCGTCGAATGGAAGACGCCGCTGCCCGCGGCTGTTGCACCCTGGTCGATTGTGATGGCGACTTTGCTCGGGACGGTGGTCGGTATCATCTCGGGCGTGTACCCCGCTCGCAAGGCAGCATCGCTAGACCCGATCGAAGCGCTGAGGAAGGAATAGCAATGCGGATCGCGGACCGCATCTTCAACGCCTTCGAGGGAGTCGGGATGGCTGTCGACTCCATTCGGTCCAATAAAGTTCGGGCCGCGCTCACCATCATGGGCGTCGCCATCGGCGTGTTCGTCGTGGTGGCGATGTCGTCAGTCGTGCGCGGCATCAACGAAAGCTTCGCCCGCGACCTCGAGGCGGCGGGCCCGACATCGTTCTACATCTATCGCCGTCCCATCAGCGGATTCCAGGCATGCGATGGCTCGGACGAAACTTGCCCGGAGCGCCGCAATCCTCCGCTCACTATCGACGATGCGGAAGCAATACAGCGCCTGCCAACCATCAAGGCTGTTACCGCGCATCTCGGAAGCGGCGCCAAGTTCACCTACAAGGACAAGCAGGTGAGCACAGGAATGGAGATCTATACGCCGAACTGGGTGGACGTCGACGGCGGCGACATCTATCCCGGCCGCAGCTTCACCTACGCCGAGAATACGACGGCGGCGCGTGTGATCATCGTCAACGAGAAACTGGCGGAGCGACTCTTTGGCTCGTCGGACCCGATCGACAAAACGATCGGCGTCGACGGGGTCAACTATCAGGTGATCGGCGTCTATCACTACACGGCGAGCCCGATGGGGACGCCGACATCCGCCGGCGGCGGCGACCAGGCGAAAGCCATAGTGCCATTCGAGTCCGCCCGGCGGAGCCTGAACCCGTGGATGCGCGGCGTCGACTTCATCGTCAAGCCCGAGCCGGGAGTCACCACCGAAGAGGCGACTGACGACGTGACGGCGCTGATGCGCGCGCGTCGGGGACTGCGCTCGACGCAGAAGAACAACTTCGAGATCGTGACCCAGGATCGACTGATGGGTATCTACAATCAGTTGTTCGGCACCTTCTTCGTCGTCGGTCTGGCGCTATCATCGGTCGGATTGCTGGTCGGTGGCGTGGGCGTCGTCGCCATCATGATGATCAGCGTCACCGAGCGTACCCGTGAGATCGGCGTGCGGAAGGCGCTCGGCGCGACGAGGAGCGCGATTCTGTGGCAGTTCCTGGTCGAGGCGGCAACGCTCACCAGCATTGGCGCGTCGATCGGCCTGGTGCTCGGCATCCTCGTCGCGCTCGGGATCAAGAATGCATTCCCTGCCGTTCCGGCTTCGACGCCCATTTCCGCGGTCGTTGCCGCGCTGGCCACGAGCGCGTTCACCGGGATTCTGTTCGGGCTGTTGCCCGCGGCGAGGGCGGCGAGGTTGGATCCGGTAGAGGCGCTACGGTACGAATAGCTGGCCCCTACTCGCATTCAACCATAACGCGTTGTGTGTTGCGGGTAGCACCGTTCCCTGTTGCCGGTAAACTGCGGTGCGAACCTTTCGAAGCGGCGTCTAAGGTACAATCAGCCGCAGCTGCTTCTAACCATCACGCCAGTAGGACGGTCTTGTGGTAGTCACCGGGAACAGGCAACCGTGCTACCGGGATCACGCAACTCGTTATGGCAGAATGCGAGTAGAACACGCCTCTAGTTACCCAGCGGAGATTTCTGGTGGCGCGTGCGCGCTCCGCCCCCGAAATTAGGGCATGCGCTTCGCCGACGTAATCGCCACCGCGCTCCAGCAGATCCGCGTCAACAAACTGCGGTCTTTCTTCACCCTGCTCGGCATCATCGTCTCGGTGGCGTTTCTGGTTGCCGTGGTGGCGATCATTTCGGGAATGAATGCCTACGTGAAGGAGAACCTGGCGAGCGCGCTCATCGGTGCGAATACGTTCCAGGTTCGTCGCACGCCGATTCGCATCGGATTGTTCGATGACGAAGAGTGGCGCCGGTTGCAGCGGCGGCCGCGGATTACCGAATCGGACGCCGACGCGGTGATGGCGGCGGTTCCCGAGGCAGTGGCGGTGAGCATGCAGACCGGCTGGCCAGTTCCGATCGCGGATATCGTCTGGAAGAACAGGACGCAGGCCGACGTCGCCATCTTCGGGATCACTGCGCCGTATCAAGTCGTCCAGGATTACGTGTTCGCCAGCGGACGACCCATCACCGATGTCGACGTGCGCGATCACCACGCCGTTGCGGTCATCGGTGCGGACATCAGCGAAAAGCTGTTCGAGAACGTCGATCCGGTCGGGCAGGACATTCGCATTCTGGGTCAGCGCTTCACCGTCGTCGGCACGATCGCCAAGAAGGGACGCGTGCTCGGGCAATCGTTCGACGGGTTTGTGCTGCTGCCGCTGCCGAATTTCGAGATGCTCTTCGGCCGACGAAAGACGACCAACGTCTCGGTCAAAATGCCGACCGCCGACCTCGTCCCCAGTGGAATGCAACGGGCCGAGGAAGCCATGCGCGTCGCCCACCATCTGCGGCCCGCCGACGAACCCGATTATTCAGTCGAGACTGCAGACGCGCTGGTGGACTTCTGGAAGAACCTGACGCGCATTCTCTTTTCGGTCATTCCTGCAATGGTCGCCATCGGTGTAGTAGTCGGTGGAATCGTCATCATGAACATCATGCTGATGTCGGTCACCGAGCGCACCCACGAGATCGGAGTGCGGAAAGCAATGGGCGCCAAACGGGGCGACATCCAACGACAGTTCCTGGTCGAGGCAATCGTCCTCGCCAGCCTTGGCGGAGCGTTTGGTATCATCGCCGGTTGGGGCCTCGCCAGCCTGGTCAGTCTGGCCTCGCCGCTCCCCGCCAGGGTGAGCCTGTGGTCGGTCATGTTGGCGCTATCGTTGGGCGCCGGAGTCGGAGTGCTGTTCGGAGTATATCCTGCCTCGCGCGCCGCACAGCTCAACCCCATCGACGCGTTGCGCGCAGAATGATCATCACCGAACGAATCAGCAGCAACATCCAGATCGCGCTGGACACACTCCGGGCGAACAAGTTGCGCTCGGCGCTCACAATTCTGGGCGTGGTGATCGGGGTGTCCACGGTGATGACGATGGCGGCGATCGTCCAGGGGATTAAGGACCAGATCGTTCGCACCATCGAGATCGCGGGGCCGACCACGTTTTACGTGGTGAAAGTCTTCTCGCAGACGCCTGTGAATCCTGACCGCTTGCCGAAATGGATCAGGGTGCGCCCGGACCTCGTTCAGGCTGAAGCGGATCGCATCAAGCAGCTTCCTGAAGTCTCGTACGCAGCAATTTGGGCGCAGGACAACGGTCGCTTGTCGTACGAGGCTCAGCGGACTCAGAACGTGCTGGTCATGGGCGCCGACGATCGCTACCAGGAAATTCAAGGCGGCGAGCTGCTCGACGGCCGCTGGTTCACGCCGGCGGAGCTGGCGTCGGGTGCCAGCGTAGTCGTGCTCGACGAGAACGCTGCGCACAAGCTTTTTGGCCGAGAGTCGGTGCTGGACAAGCAGATCCGGATCAGCGGGCGTCCGGCGCATGTGATCGGTCTCTACGCTCAGCCCGAGAACATTTTCTCACCGCCCGGGCAGGATATCGGCGCCATCATTCCTTACCAGATGATGGACCACCAGTTCACCATCGACAAAACGAACGCGCTCTACATCCCGGTGAAGCCGAAGCCCGGTGTCACCACCGCGCAGGCTGAGGAAGCGGTGACGATTGCGATGCGCGAGATGCGCCGTCTGCATCCTGCCGACAAGAACAACTTCGACCTCATCACCCAGGACCAGATTCTCGACACCTTCAACAAGATCACGGGCGTCTTCTTCCTGGTCATGATCGTGTTGTCGAGCGTCGGCCTTCTGGTTGGAGGCATTGGCGTGATGGCAATCATGATGGTCTCCGTCACCAGCCGCACCCGCGAGATCGGCATCCGCAAAGCCCTCGGCGCGACAAGAAAGGAGATCCTTTTTCAGTTCCTCGTCGAAGCCGCGACACTGACGGGATTCGGCGGCGCGCTGGGAATCCTCATCGGCTTGACCTTCGGCCGTCTCGCCACTCTGGCGATGAAGATCGACGCCGGAGTGCCGATCGCTCTGACCGTCGTCGCGGTGATGGTCTCGGTCAGCATCGGCCTCGTTTTCGGAATGCTGCCCGCGCAGCGCGCAGCCAAGCTCGATCCAATCGACGCCCTGCGGTACGAGTAGATTTTCCGCATGACAAAAGTCGATGTCCTGGCAATCGCCGCTCACCCCGACGACATGGAGCTCATTTGCGGCGGAACGTTGATTCGCGCGCACACGCTCGGACGGTCGACCGGGATTCTGGACCTCGCCGCCGGAGAGATGGCGAGTCGCGGCACTCCCGAGCTGCGAGCAAAGGAGGCCGCCAAAGCGGCGAAAGTGATGGGGGTCTCGGTGCGCGAGAATCTCGGACTTCCTGACGGCGGCATTCAAAACACGCCCGAGAATCGCGCGAAGGTGGCAGTAGTCATACGCCATCTCCAGCCGAGGATCGTCATCACTCACTCCATCCACGGCCGGCACCCCGATCACCCGATCGTCGCCCAGCTGGTACGCGATGCCTGCTTCGTTGCCGGTCTCAAGAAAGTGGAGCCAAAGATTCCGCCGCACCGGCCGTTGAAAGTCCTTCACGCGCTGTCTTTTCGTGAAGACAACGTAAAGCCGACCTTCGTCGTCGACATCAGCGACGCGTTCGAGAAAAAACTGGAGGCGATCGGATGCTACAAGTCCCAGTTCGGCGACGCAGTCCAGGCAGGAGAGGTCTACCCCAATGGCGAGCCGCTCAACGATTTGATCCGCCACCACGCTGCGCATTACGGCTCGCTCATTCGCTGCCGTTACGGCGAGCCTTTCTATACGACAGAAACGATGCGGGTCGACGACGTCGGTGCGCTCGAGGTCTCGACGTTTTGAAGGAGCTTCGCCGCGGTGGACGGCCACCTGAGAAACACGAAGGCGACGAAGTCACCTACTCTTCTTATCTCGCCCTCGACGAACTGCTGAGGCTGCAGCGCCCACGCTCGAAGCCTGAGCATCCCGACGAGCTCCTGTTCATCATCGTGCACCAGGCGAGCGAGCTGTGGTTCAAGCTCATTCTGCACGAGCTCGAGGGACTGATCGACTTGCTGGAAGCGCGAGATACTCTCGGCGCCCTCACATCGGTGAGACGCGTCAATGCGCTCGTCCACATCGTCACCGGCCAGTTGTCAGCTCTGGAGACACTTCCGCCACAGCGTTTCGCCCAGTTCCGCGGCTATCTGGGAACTTCGAGCGGTTCGCAGAGCGTTCAGTTCCGCGCCATCGAAGCGATGTCCGGAATGCGCGATGAGCATTTCATGCAGGTCCTGAAGCAGCACGGAGAGATCGCCCCGCTGGTGAAACGGGCGCTGGCGAAGCCGACACTGCAACAGCTGTTCGACGATCTGCTGGCGGCGCACAACGTCACTCTCGAGCAGATCTATTCCGAGTCGCACCAGCGTCCCCTGCAGATGCTGGCGGAAGGACTGCTCGAGTATGAGCAAGGCTTTGGCATGTGGAGATTCCTGCACGTCCAGCTCGTCGAGCGCATCATCGGCCCCGGCACCACGGGTACAGGTGGAACCCTGGGATCCAGGTATCTGCAGAAGACAATCTCCCAGCGGTTCTTCCCGAAATTGTGGGAAGTGCGGGGGAAATTCTTCCAGGGTTGAGCTAAATTTCCCCTATGGCAACCACCCCGGTTTATCTCGACCACGCCGCTACGACGCCGGTGCGCGAGGAGGTCTTCGAAGCGATGAAGCCGTTCTACGGCCCACGCTTCGGAAACCCGTCCAGCACGCATCGTTGGGGACGCGAAGCCCGCGCCGCACTGGACGAGGCCCGGGAGCGAGTCGGCCGATGTCTAGGAGCACGGCCGGACGAGATTTGCTTCACGTCAGGCGGTACTGAAGCCGACAACCTCGCCATTCTCGGCGCCTGGCGCGCCCTTAAGGCGAAGGGTCGGAAGGCGGTCGTTACGACGCCAATCGAGCACAAGGCTATTCTGGGCGCCGTGCATCAGGCAGCCCACGAGGGTGCAGAAGAGCGATTCCTCACCGTCACGTCGGACGGAGTAGCGGATTCAGCCACGTTCGAGCAGTTGATCGACGATGACGTCGCCGTCTGCTCGATGATGTGGGTCAACAACGAGATCGGAACGATTCAGCCAGTGCCCGAACTGGCGGCAAAAGCGAAGGAGCGCGGAACGCTCGTTCACACCGACGCGGTCCAGGCGTTCGGAAAGGTTCCCATCGACGCTCAGAAGCAGCAGTTCGACTTTCTCACCATCTCCGGCCACAAGTTCGGAGCCCCGAAGGGCATCGGCGCGCTCTTCATCCGTCGCGGGGTCCACATCGAGCCGTTGATGCATGGTGGGACCCAGGACCGTGGACGTCGGCCGGGCACTGAAAACGTTGCAGCAGCGGTAGGGCTCGCCCGCGCCGCGGAGCTAACGCTCGCCGAGTGCGAGGCCCACTGTGCGCGCATTCAGAAGCTGCGCGAGCGGCTGGAAGCCGGCATTTTGGCGAAGGTGCCCGACGCCGTGATCCATGGGCGCGGTGCCCCTCGTGCGCCGCACATCACCAACGTCTCGGTTCCGGGCACGGACAGCGAGTCACTGCTGATGGCCCTCGACCTTCGCGGTATCGCTGCGTCCGGAGGCTCTGCCTGTCAGAGCGGAAGCGTTGAGCCGTCACACGTACTCAGCGCGCTCGGCGTTCGTCCTGAGCTCGCCAGCGCGGCGGTTCGCATGAGTCTTGGCGTGCTTACTACCGATCAGAGCATCGATCGGGTGATTGAAGTCTTCCCTGCCCTCGTCGCCAAAGCGAGGCAATTGGCTACGGCCCAGTAGGTGTCATGACGAAGGAAAGAGTTCTGGTCGCCATGTCGGGCGGCGTCGATTCATCAGTGGCGGCGGCGTTGCTCGTCGAGCAGGGCTACGACGTCGTCGGCGCGACGATGAAGCTTTTCTGTCACGGAGAGGATGTTCCTGATCGTCCGTGCTGCTCGCTCGACTCGGTCAATGATGCGAGGCGCGTCTGCGAGCAGCTTGGAATTCCCCACTACGTGCTGAATCTGGAGAGCCGGTTCGGACACGACGTCGTCGACAACTTCGTCGACGAGTATTCGCGCGGAAGGACGCCGATTCCCTGCGTCCGCTGCAACACCTTCACCAAATTCCGCGATTTCCTGAAGAAGGCGGATGCGATCGATGCGCAGTGGATCGCCACCGGTCACTACGCGCGCATCGTGAACGGCGAGCTGCGTCGCGGCGTCGATGAGAACAAGGATCAGACTTATTTCCTGTGGGGGATCGATCGCTCCGTTTTGTCGCGGATGATCCTGCCCGTTGGCGATCTCGACAAGGCACGGACGCGTTCGCGTGCCCATGCGATTGGACTCGAAGTAATAGCCGAGAAACCGGAGAGTCAGGAGATCTGCTTCGTGCCCGATGGCGATTACACGCGCATTCTAGAGCAGCGATTACCGCCCGATGCGCCAGCCCTGGCACGCGGGCCAATCCTGACGTCGAGCGGCGTCGTCGTTGGTGAGCACAGCGGATTTGCGCGATACACCATCGGTCAGCGCCGCGGCGTCCCCGGCGGATTCGGTTCCCCGATGTACGTCATCGCCATTCGCCCCCAGCAGCGGGCAGTTGTCATCGGCACGCGCGAGGAATTGCTGGGCGGCGGATTGATTGCTCGAGAGGTAAATTGGCTCGCCGATTCTCCGAGTGTAGGTGAGCGCGTGAGCGTTCGGGTACGCCACCGCGCGCCGCTGGCTCGGGCCGAGATCGTGCGATTGGATGGTGACGAGCTCGAGATCGCGCTCGACGAGCCGGTCGCCGCTATCACTCCGGGTCAGTCGGTGGTACTCTATGACGGCGAGCGAGTACTTGGTGGCGGGTTCATCGAGTCGGCGCGCCAGCCGCGTAGTTCGCTTCCAGTTCTGGCAGCTTAGGGCTCGGCGATCGCGCCGAGGAAACCTTTCGTGAGGGAGGCCGGCGTGATGCAAGTAATTGGATCGCTGCAGGGACGAGTGCGTGTTGTTGCATTTTCGGTCGCGCTGGCAGGCGCGGCTTGCCGGCCACCGTCGGTTCCAGCCCCTCAGCGGGTCGTGCGAACTCCACAGGTAGTCCCTGCTCCAGTGTCCATTGCCCCGAGTGGGAGCGCGCCGTTCAATCTCACCCGCGCGTCGACCATAGTAGTCGATGCGGGTAATGCAGAGGCTGCCGGCATCGGCGAAATGCTCGGTCAGCTACTCCGCCCTCCGACCGGATTCCCGGTGACAGTGTCGGCCGGCGGTGCAACATCGGGCGCGATCGTCTTCAGGCTGAGCGGTGCTCCTGCATCAGTCGGCGACGAGGGTTACCAGCTGACGGTTACTGCCGACTCTGTCCGCGTCGTAGCCAACCGCCCTGCCGGACTTTTCCACGGCATGCAGACCATCAGGCAGCTGCTGCCGGTGGAAATCGAATCGGACATGGGCGTCGATCGAAACAGCTGGCCGATTCCGGCTCAGACCATCACAGATTGGCCGCGCTTCTCCTGGCGCGGAGCGATGCTCGACGTCGCGCGGCATTTCTTCACGGTGCGGGAAGTCGAACAGTACATCGATTTGCTTGCGCTTTACAAAATGAATGTCCTGCACCTGCACTTGTCGGACGATCAGGGCTGGCGCATCCAACTCAACTCCAGACCAAAGCTGACTGAGGTTGGGTCCGTAACGCAGGTTGGTGGCGGTCCCGGCGGCTTTTTCACGCAGCAGGATTACCAGAACATCATCCGTTACGCTGCCGCCCGCTACATCCTGATCGTGCCGGAGATCGACATGCCGGCCCACAGCAATGCCGGTCTTACCGGTTATCCTGAGTTCGCGTGTAGCCAACGCCAGACTGGACTCTACACTGGAACGGACGTGGGCTGGAGCAGCCTCTGCGTCGACAAGGAAGCGACCTACGCTTACGTCGACGACATCATTCGAGAAATCAGCGGGATAACTCCGGGACCGTATTTCCACATTGGCGGCGATGAGGTCCAGGCGTTGACCAACCAGCAGTATGTGAACTTCGTCGAGCGCGTTCAGGGAATCGTCAACAAGTATGGCAAGAAGATGATCGGCTGGGAGGAGATCACCAAAGCCAGACTCAATCCGACTACGATCGCCCAGCAGTGGAAGAGCGATTCGGCGACAGCGGCAGTCGCGCAGGGAGCAAAGCTGATAATGTCGCCGGCCAACAAGATTTACCTCGACATGAAGTACACCACCGCCACTGAGCTCGGGCTCAACTGGGCGGCTTACGTCGAGGTTCGCGATGCCTATGACTGGGATCCGGCGATGTATTTGAAGGGAGTGACCGAACAGAGCATACTCGGCGTCGAAGCACCGATCTGGAGTGAGACTGTTCGCAACATCGGAGCTGTTTTTTATCTGGCGTTGCCGCGGATGCCTGCCGTCGCGGAGGTAGGCTGGACGCCACAGACAACGCGGAACTGGGACAGTTTCCGTTCGCGCCTCGTCACGCACGAGCCACGCTGGAATTATCTCGGTTGGAACTTCTACCGGTCGCCGCAACTGCCATGGTGAAGTACTACTCAATTGCCGTCGCGGTTGTGGTCTGCGCGACTTCGGCAACAAGCGCGCAGGCTCCAGAGGCAGCGCCGCCCTACCCGGCGCCGAAATCCGCACCACCCATCGTAACGCCGGGAGTTACCAACGCCGATCCACCGTCCGATGCGATCGTGGTGTTCAATGGCAGAGATCTATCGTCCTGGCGATCGGACGACGGCAGTCCGGCGAAATGGATCGTTCGTGATGGCTATGTCGAGGTAAGGCCGGGCGCGGGCGGCATTACCACGGTGGACAAGTTCGGCGATGTGCAGTTGCACATCGAATGGGCGACGCCCTCAGTTGTCAAAGGCGAAGGCCAGGAACGCGGCAACAGCGGTGTGTTCCTGATGGGTCGGTACGAAGTACAGGTGCTCGACTCGTATCAAAACCAGACGTACTACCACGGACAGGCGGGCTCGGTTTACAAACAGTATCCACCGCTCGTAAATGCATCGCGCAAACCGGGCGAATGGCAGACGTACGACATCATCTTTCACGCACCTCATTTCGACGATATGGGCAAGGTCGTCGATCGCGCGCGAATAACCGTTCTGCACAACGGGGTCTTGATTCAGAATAACGTTGAGATTTTCGGAATCACTTATCACGATCGTGCCCCGGTTTACATTGCTCACGCGCCGCAGGAGTCGTTGGCGCTGCAGGACCACGGGAATCCGGTTCGCTATCGAAATATCTGGATCAGGCGGCTGTAGGCGCCGCCTCCCCGGCCGCAGGCTCGACCACGTTCTCGCGGGTGGAGATCAGGAAAATCACCAGAGAGACAGCGGCCATTGCCGCCGAAGCTATGAATGCGGCACCCGGCACTTGAATCCTCGCTCCGGGTGCCGTGAAGCGGGCAAACAGGTGCGTCATCAGCGGCGGCCCAATGATCGCCCCGAGCGAGAACAGGCTGGCAACGGCGCCTTGCAGCTCTCCCTGGGCATCGCGCGCGATTCTGTGCGACATTAGCGCGCTCACGGTAGGCATCACCAGCGCCCCGAAAAACCAACCCGTCAGAGCGACGAACATCATCCAACCAGCCGTGCCCAGCCCGAAGCCGAGATAAGCGGCAATCCCGCCAAGGATGCCGATGACGGACGCTTTGCGCTCGCCGAGCTTTGGCACGATGTAGCGCATCATCGTCGCCTGACTGGAGACCATTGCCAGACCGGCAGCTGCCAGCGACGCGCCGATCATCGCCTCCGACCAACCGAATCTGAATTTGGTGTAGAACGCCCAGGTCGACGGCATCACCTGATTGGCCAGGGTCCACAGGAACAGCGTAGCCAACAGACCAAGTACGACGGGGTGCTTGCGCATCTGCGCCAGTGTGCCGAGGGGATTGGCGCGGCGCCACTGAAATGCGCGACGGCGTTCGGGCGGCAGTGATTCGGGCAACACGAAGAAGCCGTAGAGGAAGTTGGTGATGCTGAGTGCCGCCGCGACAAAGAATGGAGCGCGCGGACCGAGGCTGCCTAGCAGACCTCCAATCGCCGGTCCGACGATGAATCCCGTTCCGAACGAAGCGCTGACGATGCCGAAGTTCTGTGCTCGTCTTTCCGGCGGGCTGATGTCGGCAACATAGGCGTATGCCGGAGTGAACGATGCCCCGGCTGCACCCGAAATCGCGCGACCGATGAAGAGCCAGGTCAACGTCGGCGCCAGGCCCATGATGATGTAATCGATGCCCAGTGCGCCCACGGCAAAAAGAATCACGCGACGGCGGCCGTATCGATCCGAGAGATTCCCCAGTACCGGCGCCCAGAGGAATTGCATCGCCGCGTAGACGAAGCCGAGCCAGCCGCCGTAGACCGCGGCGCGACTGAGGCTCTCACCAGTCAGATCGACGAGCAGCTTTGGATACACCGGCATTATCAGTCCGAAGCCGATGGTGTCGAGCAGCAGTGTCACCGCAATGAAGGCGAGCGCGTGCCTGGTCTTGGTGCTCGAATCCAGAGTTCTCAAACCGCGACCCGGAGCTATCGCGCGACGTGAACGTTCACGTTGGCGTTGTTGGTCGTGATGTACAGCCGCAGCCAGAGCGGCAACAGCATCTCCTGCGCACGCGCGCCGGTGATGTCGCCGAGGTCGACCACGTCCTTCCAGCCAAATCCTTTCTTGAGCAGGTCCGTGACCGTCGCCTTTGCCTGAGCATCGTTGCCCGAGACGAACATCGTGTGCACACCAGGAATCAGCGATGGCTCGACCATCACCGCGGTCGTTACTGTGTTCAGCGACTTGACGACGCGCGCCTCGGGGAAAGCGCGTTGAATCTGCTCGGCGAGCGAGTCGGTGTTGCAGACGGAGAGCGTGGGCGGCATTCCTTTCGAGAAGTCCAG
>JBKPDS010000131.1:0-10208 GCA_046727995.1 Gemmatimonadota bacterium | reverse complement strand
GTACGTGCACGAAGACGCTGTCGCCGCGCTGGGTAGTCGCTCCCCACGAGCGTGGCGCGATGGGACCGCCGCGGGTGTTGTAGATCGACGCGCCGTAAACCTGCAACCACCTCCCCACTTCGCGCAGGCGCTGAGCGGCTTCGGGCTGAATGGTCCCGTCGGGGCGAGGGCCGATGTTGAGGAGAAGGTTGGCGTTGCTTCCCGCGGCGCGCACCAGGTAGCCGATGATCTCCGGAACTGACTTCCAATGACGATCGGTGATGTTGAAGCCCCACGAATCGTTCATCGTGAGTGACGTCTCGAGTGGCAGCGCACCGATGGTGGTGGTGTTGAATCCGGCGGTGTTGGCGCCCGGTAAATCCTGCTCGAAAGTCTGGACATCCTCGCCCGGTAGTGGAGTCCCGTGATGATTGGGGATGATCAGCGCCGCAGGTTGAAGTCTATGAATCAGCCCGTAAGTCTCCGAAATGTGCCAATCGGCATCAGGCTTGTCCCACATCCCGTCGAACCAGATTCCGCCGATCGGCCCGTAGTGGGTGAGCAGCTCGGTGAGCTGCTGATTCATGAAGGCGATGTATCGCGTCCAGTCGCCGCTCTCCGGTCGGCCAGTGGCGTGGCCAGTTCTTCCTCGCGGAAAGTAGTCGGGATGGTGCCAGTCCAGTTGCGAGTAATAGAAGAACAGTTTGATTCCCTGCCGCGCACATTCGTCTGCCAGCTCCTTGAGCGGATCGCGCTTGAACGGAGTCCAGTCGACGATGTTGTAGGGTGTAGCTTTCGTCGCGAACATCGAGAAGCCGTCGTGGTGGCGCGAAGTGATGGTGATGTATTTCGCTCCGGCGGCCTTGGCGAGGGACACCCATTCGTGGGCGTCGAACTTGATTGGATTGAACTCCGAGGCCAGCCATTCGTAGGTCGGCACCGGAATCTCCTTGTTCTGCATCACCCACTCGCCGGCACCGAGCTGGGAGTAGACGCCCCAGTGGATGAACATTCCGAATGCGGCTTGCCGGTACCATTCGCGCGCAGCGAGACGCTCGGCGGGTACGGCGGGTGACTGCGCTTCTGCACTGCGAAGTGGCGACAGGAGAAGAACGACGGCGATTACCCATCGACGCGGATGTACGAGGGAGGGCCGCATACCGTCCTAGTAGCATATCGCCGCTGAGCGTGTCAACTCTCAGGAGCCGCCTTGACCGCCGGCCCCGCGAATCGTAAGCTCGTCCGCTAGGCCAAACTGGAATCGAACGGCGCCAGCGCCGAGTCGAATAGATCACCAACCACCCGAGGTGTGATATGAGAGATTGGAACATGCGAAGGGCGATCCCGCTCGCATCCTTCGCGCTCGCAGCCTTCGCGCTTGCCGCCAATGCGCAGACGAAGGTCAATCAGGCGAAGGAGGAAGCGGCGATCAAAGCAGCTCAGAACGAGTACATGGCGGCTTTCAACGCCCACGACGCCGATCGGCTCACAACGATCCACACGTCTGACGCGCTGGTGATGATCTCCAACAATCCGCTGGCATCGGGAACGAGCGCCATCCGCAGCTCGTTCGTCGATTTCTTCAAGTCGTCGTCGCCCAATCTCACTTTTGCTCCGACGAAGATCGATATCGCGAGCCCGACGGTGGCAACAGATGTTGGAACGTACACTCTGACGTTCGACACTCCGCAGGGCAAAGTCACCGACAAGGGCAACTACACCACCGTCTGGCACAAGGTCAACGGACAGTGGCGCATTGCGGTCGACGCGCCAGTCAGCACGACACCGCTGGAAGCGATGGCCGCAGGGGCGCCGGCTCCCGCGCCCATGCCCGCCGAGGTTCACATCGTGGGGAACAGCGCCATCGGCTGGAGCGACTTCACACCTCCGGGTTTCGATCCGGGGATGAAGCTGGCCGTGATCAACGGCGATCCGGGCAAGCCCGGCGAGTACACGCTGCGGCTGATGCTCCCCGCCGGCTATCGATTCCCCGTCCACTACCATCCCGGCGCCGAGAATCTGACGGTCGTCTCAGGCACATTCCAACTCGGCATGGGGAACACGGCGGACATGAGCGCGCTCAAGAACTATGGGCCCGGCGATTACCTATACATTCCGCCGCGTCATGCCCATTTTGGTGGCAGTGCCGCGAGCGGACCTTCGGTGGTCCAGCTGCACGGCCTGGGTCCCTTTGAGGTGATCGTCGGCGCCCCGAAGTAAGCGGACCTTCTACTCGCTTGGTCGGATTCCAGGGTGACCAGGCTGACACGAGCAAAAGCGCACAGGCAATCCTGTGCGCTTGTTGCATCGTGAGAGAATCCCGCGCGCCGTGGCACGGATTTGTCAGCTCTCTCTTGAATTGGAGGGTTACCGAGCGGGAGATTGGTTCGAATGAAACGGCAGCTCCAGCTCCTGACGGCGATTTTGTTCTTCGCCGCTGGATCGCTCAACGCGCAGAATAACGCGACGCCCGCTACATCTGCCGCCCCCAAGACCGGCAAGGCGCGAATCATCGGCGTCGTCATCGACAGCCTGAACCGCGTCTACCTCTCCGGCGCTACGATCCTGATCGAAGGACTGAGCGTCGACGCCGAGACCGATTCGCTGGGGAAGTTCGTCTTCGACAACTTGCCGCCGGGCACTTTCCATCTCGGCGTCTTTCATCCGCGGCTGGATACGCTGAATATCTCGATCGTCGCGCGGCCGTTTCGCGTCGGGCCCGACAGCACCAGCGTGGTGTTGATCGCGATCCCATCGGCAGCGACGATCATTCGCGAGAGATGTCCCGCGGAGCGGAGTGCGTCGGGCGCATCGGCGATCATCGGACAGGTTAAGGATCCGGAGACGCTGCAACCTGTCCCCGGAGCAGAGGTATCAATCGCCTGGGCAGAGATGGAAATCTCGAAGGAAGTCGGAATTCGCCGCACTCCACACCTGGTCCACGTCACCACTGATTCGCTTGGCGGGTTCAAATTCTGCGGACTGCCGAGTCCGCTGCAAGCGACACTGCAAGCGCGACGCGGCGCCGCGGCCACCGCCGACCTTCCCATCTCGCTCGGAGACCAGCCGATCGAATTGACGGCGCGGACGCTCCTGCTTTCTTCGGCAGACTCGACGACGAAGACCGGCAACGCAACGGTGTCGGGCGTGGTGCTGCTCGAGGGCGCACCGATGCCCGGCAGTCGAGTCGAGCTGGTAGGAACCAACGCCGTCACGCTGACAGATGCGAAGGGAGAATTCACGCTGCGAAATCTCCCGTCGGGCAGCGGCGTGCTGCTGGCGCGGCATCTTGGCTATGCGGCAGAGGCGGCGCCGGTCGATCTGTCGTCGCACGACAACCCGCACGTCACCATCAAGCTGCCGAAGTACGTGGCGGTGATGGATCCGGTCCTGGTGATCGCGCGCCGAACTGCGGCGCTCGACAAAGTCGGATTCGGCCAGCGCCGGAAATCGGGCGCCGGTTATTACATCGGGCCGGAGCGACTCGAGAAAATGAACGCCTATTACGTCAGCGATGTTCTGCGCATGGTGCCGGGCCTGCGCGTCGTCTCAACTTCGAGGGGCGAGATGATCACCAGCACCCACGATCTCGGTCGCGGCTGCGTCCAGTATTTCGTGGACGACATCCCGTACACGGAGATGACACCGGGCGACGTAAATAACTTCGTGACGGGCGGCGAAATCGTCGCCGTCGAGGTTTATCAGGCGGGGATGGCGCCGGCGCAGTACCTCCGCAGCCTGGGCGCGTGCACGACGATTCTACTGTGGACGCGATTCAAGGCCGGGAATTGAGGGGCGAGGGACGCGGGAGGCGGGAGGCGGGAGGCGGGAACCGAATACGAGATCTACTCGCGTCGACAAAGGCAATAGAGGAACGATTGCTCGCGGCCGCCCGGAGTGTGGTGATCTTCGTGCGCACTCGTCAACACGCGAAACGTTGGGCCGAACTCGGCGTGCAGTGACTCGGCTGAATAACGATTGACGGGCAGTCCGCTGCACGTCGCCGGACCATCCTCGGCGAAGGTAGCCACCAATACGTAGCCGCCGGGCCGTACCGTCCGCTGCACTTGAGCAACATAGGCCCGCCGATCCGCTGGCTCGATAAGGAAATGAAAGACGGCGCGGTCGTGCCAGACGTCGTACGCGAATTCGGCGAGCGGTGCGCTTCGCACATCCGCGGCGATCCACTTCACTGCGGTGGCGGCGGCGCCGAGACGCTGGCGCGAGATCTCGAGCGCCGTCTCCGAGACGTCCAGCACGGTGAGATCCCTATAGCCACTTTGCAGCAGACCATCCACTAGCACCGACGCTCCGGCACCGACGTCGATGATCGGCGATTCCCGGTCAGGCGCGAAGCGGGTTATGAAATCGAGTGATTGCCGAGCTTCCGGCTGAAACCAGCTGACGGTGTGGACATCCTTCGTCTGATAGATGGTCTCCCAGTGTCTCTTCTGATCCATCGGGCATCAACGCCGCTGTTTGGCTACGAAATCAGAAAGGTTCGTCATCTGAAGTATTTTTTCCCACCGCGGATCGCCACGCACTGGATCCCACGTTTTGTCCAACAGTGGTGAATACGCAGTAAAGACCGCGATCTCATGGTTCTTCACCGCCGCTTCCATCTCGTCGAGGGCGGCAGAGCGGTCGCCTAATCCGAGATGGCAGATGGCGCGAGGTACCCATGGTGCGCGTTCGTTGGCCGCTCGAGCCTCGATCTCCCGGAGCAACTTCTTCGCGTCATCGATTCTGCCGCCGACGCCGTAGGCGCGACACAGCTTGCCCTTGGTGAGCAGGGTTTCGCTATCAAAGCGCGCGGCTTCTTCGAGCTCCTCGATCGCTTTCTGCGATTGACCCATCAGCAGGTGGGTGTCCGCGAGCAATTCTCTGTTCAAGCCAAGACCGGGGGCGAGTTCGTCCGCCTTCGCGAACTGCTCGACCGCGTCCCCGTACTTGCCGGCGAGCGTCAGTGCATAACCGAACGCGAGCGGCGGGATTGGGGCCAGTGGATCGAGCGCCATCGCGCGGCGGATCTCTACAAAGCTCGAATCGAGGCGGCCGGTGTGGTAAAGCATCTCGCCGTACCACTGGTGAGCCGTCGGATACTCCTGATCGAGCGCAATCGCTTTTCGATACTCGGTCTCGCCACCACGAAAGTCCCACGCATGCACCGCTGCCAGGCCGAGCGCAGTGTGGGCCTCTGCCAGTGTGCTGTCGAGCGCCAGCGCGCGCGTCGCGGCCGACTGCGTTTTCTCGAGGGCATCTCGCGGCGGCGCATCAGTGTACTCGGGCAGAATCGCGAGAGTGATCGCCAGTCCGGCGTAGGCCCGCGCAAATTGCGGATCTTTGGCAATGCTCTCTTCGAAATACGTAAGCGCGCGGCGCAGGTTCGCGGCACCGCGACGATTCCAGAGGTAGCGGCCACGCAGGAACGAGTCGTAGGCGTCGACGTTTTCGGTGCCATGCGAATTCGATGACAGCTCGGCGGCGCTGCTCCCCAGTTTGAGCTGCAGTGCAGTGGCGATCGAGCGAGCGATGTCGTCCTGGACGGCGAAGACGTCACTCGTGCGCCGCTCGTAGGTATCTGACCAAATGGCGAGACCATCGCTTACGTTCGTGAGCTGCGCGCCGACGCGAAGCCGGTCGCCGGAGCGACGCACCGCCCCCTCCAAAACGGCCTGCACGTGAAGCTTTCTGCCGATTTCGCCAACGTCGACATCCTTCCTGCCCTTGAAGGCGAAGGAAGACGTTCTCGAGGCGACGCGAAGTCCCGGCAGTTTGCTCAGGGCGTTTGCCAGTTCGTCGGTCATCCCATCGCTGAAGTACTCGTCTCTGGCGTCACCACCGACGTTTGCCAGCGGGAGCACCGCAACTGAATGGACCTGAGTTCCCTGCTCCGCTGCGACCGGCGGGCGGTTACGCAAAGCCGTCGCGTACGCGATCGCTCCGCCGACGAGGATAATTCCCGCTGCGATCGCAGCAAGTCTTAGTGTGCGGCTGCTTGACGATGGCCACATCGATGGTCGTTCGTGATCCACGTGCAGGGAATCGAGTGTCGCCAGCAATTCAGCCGCGGTCTGTGGCCTGTCGGCCGGGTCTTTCTCCAGACAGCGCATGACCAGCGAGGCGAGGGCCGGTGGGACGGCCCGTCGTCTGCGCTCTATTGGCTCGGGTTTCTCCACTGCATGTGCCGCCAGCATCGCCTGCATCGAGCGGCCGGCGAAGGGAAGCGAGCCGGTCAGCATCTCGTACGCCATGACGCCGAAAGCGTAGATGTCGACACGATGATCCACCGACGGATCAGCGGTTATCTGCTCGGGTGCCATGTAGCCCGGCGTTCCCAGGGTCGTTCCCAGACCGGTCAGGGTTGTCACTCCCGGCGCTTTAGATGACTCGCTCAAAGCCTTGGCGACACCAAAGTCGGTAACGAGCGCGAATTCATCGCTCAGCATGACGTTGTCGGGCTTGATGTCGCGATGCGCTACGCCATGCTTGTGTGCGTAACTGAGCGCGCTCGCCACTTCACGGAGGATGCGCACCGCCTCGCCGATCGGAAGCTCTCTCATCCGTGAGAGCCTCGCCCGCAGCGATTCGCCTTCGACGAAAGGCATCGTGAAGTAAGGCGCGCCGGCTACTTCACCCGCCGACAACAACGGCACGATGTGCGGGTGCTGGAGCTTTGCCGCGAGATGAATCTCCCGGCGAAAGCGTTCCACGCTCAGCTCGGCGGCGACATCGGCGGCGAGAATCTTTACGATGATCTGCCGGCCGAGATTCCGGTCCATCGCCACGAACACCCGACTCATCCCGCCGCCGACGAGCTCGCGCTCGAAGGTGTAGCTATCACCCAGCGTGCGTTCGAGGGTCGCCCGCAGATCCGGCATCCCGCAAACTTGTTGACTGGTCATTGCTTCCGACAGAGGCAATAGACGTGTCGCCAATCTTAATTTGCGGGGCGGGCTATCCGGGTATATGATCGATCACCCCATAGCGAGGTCCACCCATGAGACCACACCACCTCGCGGCGGCCGCCGCCGCACTTTTCACCCTCGCGGCCTGCGCTGAAAACCCGCTCGCCCCAGCCCCCGACGTCGGCTCAGCGCAAAACGCAGCATCATTTTCTCGCGCAGCAGCTCGCCCTTACACCTTCACGCAGGTGGATGTGCCCGGCGCGTTCCAGACGATTCCCTCAGGAATAAATGCCGATGGTGTGATTGGCGGCTGGTATTTCAGCGGCGCTGGCTGCCCGGCCGCGCCGTGCGTGGTAAAAGGCTTCGTTGACAACGACGGCGTATTCACGACGGTCGTCTACCACAACGCTGCGGGGACCAATGCGGCTCTAACGCAGGTACGAGCAGTGGGTCAAGATGGAACCGTCGTTGGCTCCTATCGGATGCCAGGTGAGCCGGCGGTCAACTTTCACGGGTTCATTCTCACCACCGACGGCGCGTTCGTCCCGATTGACTTTCCGAACCACACCAGCACGATCCCACAGCGGATTCTCCCGGACGGCACCATACTCGGCTGCTATCACGACACCGACCAGTCGACGACCATGCACGGCATGTCATTCGGCAAGAGCGGCTTCTCCGCTCTCGACACGGCGATGTCAATGCACAACGGTGGCACACCCAACGGACATACGATCACCGGATTGTTCACTGATATGACGGGAAAGGGACGGGCTTACGTCGTCGAAGGCGATGCGTTCACGGCCTTCGATGCTCCCAACAGTTCCTCTACTGCGGCCTGGGACATGAACCCGGGCGGAAGCATCGTCGGCCTGTTCCAGGATGCCGCCGCGCCGCATTCGACGCACGGCTTCGTCCTCGATCACTCGGTTGTGGCGGACGGCGCGGTTACTGGAGAGTACACGACGATCAACTATCCAGTCACGCCAACCGTGAATGCAGCTTACACCGACGTCTTCGGGATCAACGCGGCCGGCGATATCGTGGGCAAGTACAAAGCGACCGCGACAGGTCCGTTTCACGGCTACATCGCGACCAGAAAAGGTTCATAGTTACGCGAGCGTCGATTTCCGGGATCCTCATTCGTCGCCTCTATAAAGAGAGGCGACAATGAGGAAACTGGTGCTGCTTGAGCGCCCTGGCCGGCGCGTCCGACAGTTGTCATAACCTAAGCGTTGGGTTAATCTCCTATTGCCAACCGTCATCAGGTCGGGCGGTTTTGCTATCCGAGTTCTCTTTCCTCCTCGTGAGCACGGGCCGCCGCATGTTGATGTGGTGAAGGGGGACGCTGAGATAGTCATTAGACTGTCAAGGCCACTGGCGGTGTAGAAGTCGTCAAGATCCACGGAATGAGAACGACCGACATCGTGAGGGCTGTCAGTCTAGTGGAAAAATGGAATGACCAGCTCCTAGCAATGTGGAAGGCAATACATGGCGAATAAGATTCTCACGCGTCAACAAATCCTTGCCCAGATCCGCGTCGCCAAACAGCGTTCGCGTCGACTCCGTAAGACGGAGCCACGGGCGAAGAATGCCCGGTACGACCGCGACGCGAGAACGCTTGATATCGAGCTCACGAATGGTTCGAGCTTCCGGCTACCGATCAAGCTCATTCCGTGGCTGCGAAATATTTCAGCGAATCAGCTGGCCAATGTTGAAGTGAGCCCGTCTGGTGAGGGCCTTCACTGGGAAACCGCGGATGTCGATCTGAGCGTGCCGGGTCTACTCCAGCAGCTATTCGGAACGGCCACCTGGATGCGGCAGCTCGGAAGCCACGGCGGGCGGTCCCGTTCTGCAGCTAAGGTCCGCGCCGCAAGGGCAAATGGTGCGAAGGGCGGGCGGCCACCCCAATCCTCGAACGGACGTCGGCGAACTCGACCCGCGGCGTGATCGGCGCTACGCTGCCGCATTTCACCGCGGCAGCGTAGGTTCGTCGAGATGCGTTACGACTTCTTCGCTTTCCCCTTCCCCAGCGAGTAGTGGCCGCTGATGTCGCCCGACGCCGAACCGTCAGCCGCCCCCTCGCCCTTATACGTGCCACCGCCAGTGATGCCACTGAACTTTCCGGTGCCTCGGACGAACTTCCAGGTTCCCTTGAAAGTCGCCGAGCGGTCTTTCTTGATCTGCGATGTTCCTTCGTAGCGGACTATGGTGCTGTCACCATTGTCATAGACGCTGCTGCTGTAGCCGTGCGATCTGGCCATCGAGCCTGTCCCGTCTCCAATCGAGACGTCCACTGTCCGGCCGGGCTTGCTGCCGTCGATCGTGAAAGGCGTCGTCCAGTTACAGTTCGCCCTCTCGAACATGATCATGTGGGTACCATCGCCACCCATCTCGTTCACACTCGGCTTAGCGCAAGTCAACTTCCCAGTTATCTTCGTTTGTGCGTTGGCGATAACGGCCATTCCGCAAAGGAGCGCTGGAACCAAAATGATTCTCCGCATGACGACCTCCGCTCAAGGCAGTGGGATCTCGGATGTCCCGCCGGTCCGCCCAATTCTGCGCACACCATGGCGCGGACCGCAAGAGAAGCGAGCGCGCGCTCGGCTTGCCTTTGCCGCGCTGGTGATGATTTTCGCGGCAGGTTGTAAAGGATCGTCTCCACCACCCAACGCCTGTCTGCAGTTCTCGTCCGACCTGATGCCCGATCTAGCCGGCGGACTGAGCAGACCGGATTTCAGAATCGCCAATGCCTGGGCGATCAAGTCGGATCGAACGATCGACTCCGCCGGCGTGAAGATGCCCGCCTACTTCCTGTCGGCAGACATTGTCGCCCCCAACGGCGAAGCAGTCGTCGGTACCTGGCTCACGACTAATGTCACCAAGCCCGGGCTGATATACTCGCTGTCGCCCCGGGCGAAGAAATACAGCAAGTGGGCGGTGGTCAGTGACAGTTCGAGTGCCGGATTTAACATGGAGACGAAGGGCGCGAAGGAGTCGATCAGTTGTGTCCTGAATGCTCGGGCGGGCTCGCCTCGAGCGGGAGTCTCACCAAAAACTACGACTCCGTAAAACCGCGTCCGCTTCCCGCTGTCACCCGCCTGACAGCTAACGTCCGCCGTTCCGGCCGCGAATGGCCTCTGAAATGCGCCTCGCCTCCCCCACCCCGTTCAAAGCAATGCGGCTATTTCATGCTGCTCGTGATCGACTCATTCAGCTGGAGTTTCCTATGAAATCACTATCGCTGCTGTTAACGCTTGCCGTGTTTGCTGCCTGTGCCCAGAGCCCGACCGCCCCGTCAGCGCAGTCCAGCGCGCGCTC
>JBKPDS010000130.1:0-18416 GCA_046727995.1 Gemmatimonadota bacterium | reverse complement strand
GTCGCTGATCATCATCGTCAGCATCAAGTACATCGTCTTCATCATGCGCGCGGACAACAACGGCGAAGGCGGAATCCTCGCCTTGCTGGCGCTGATACTCCAGAAGCAGCGGCGCGACGCCGATTCGCTGCGGCGCAAAGCAATCATCGCGCTCGGCCTCATCGGCGCAGCCTTGCTCTATGGCGATGGTGTCATCACACCAGCTATTTCTGTGTTGAGCGCCGTGGAAGGCCTGGAAGTGGTAGCGCCCCAATCACAGCACCTGGTCCTGCCCCTCACTATCGCCATCCTGGCCACCCTTTTCTTCTTTCAAAAACACGGAACTGGAGGGGTCGGCAAAATCTTTGGACCGGTGATGGCGATCTGGTTCGTCGCCATCGGCGGACTCGGGTTGCGCGAGATCGTACAGGTTCCAAAAATCCTCTCCGCGGCGAATCCGTGGTATGGCGTCGTATTCTTCACGCATCACGGGCGCGCCGCATTCGTGCTACTTGGAGCAGTGGTGCTGGCGGTCACCGGAGCCGAGGCGCTGTACGCCGACATGGGACACTTCGGGAAACGGCCAATCAGGATCGCCTGGTTCATTCTCGTGCTGCCCGCGCTGCTTGCCAATTATTTCGGACAGGGCGCATTGATCCTGCGCGACCCCGCGTCGTCGATCAATCCATTCTACCTGCTGGCGCCGAGTGCGCTGCAGTTCCCACTGATCGTGCTGGCGACGATCGCCACGATCATCGCCTCCCAGGCATTGATCTCCGGCGCTTTCTCGCTGACACAGCAATCGGTGCAGCTAGGCTACAGCCCGCGCGTCCAGATCATTCACACATCGCACACGGACACCGGCCAGATTTTCGTTCCCGAGATAAACCGGGCGCTGGGAGTCGGGTGCATTCTGATAGTGCTGTTCTTTCAGTCGTCGAGCGCACTGGCCGCCGCGTACGGCATCGCCGTCACCGGGACGATGGCGATCACCAGTGTTCTCTTCTACATCCTGGCGCGCACGCAATGGCAATGGAGCGTCTGGCGTGCCGGTTCGTTGTCCGGAGTGTTTCTGATCATCGATCTGGCGTTTTTCTCAGCCAACATGCTGAAGATCGTGCAGGGCGGCTGGGTTCCGCTCGCCATCGCGGCCGGGGTTTTCACCCTGATGACGACGTGGCACCGCGGGCGGGCGATTGTGCGGAGCCTGCTCCGGGACGCGTCGATCCCACTCGAGGTTCTGCTCAAGGATCTTGGCGACGAAAATCCGGACAAACGATTCCGACCAGCGCGGGTACCCGGAACGGCGGTGTTTCTGACGTCGGAATCGAAAGACGCGCCGCTGGTGCTGCTGCATCATCTCAAACACAACAAGGTGCTGCACGAAAACGTGGTGCTACTCTCAATCGTCTCGGCGCAGGTGCCGGAAGTCCCGATCACCGATCGGGTGGAGGTGACGGCTTTCCCGCACAACTTCGGGCGCATCAAGGCCAAATACGGTTTCATGCAAACGCCGAACGTGCCCGAGATTCTTTCGCTTGCCGCCGAGCGCGGGGTCGTCGCCAAGCCAACCGAGACGACCTATTACCTTGGCAGAGAAAACCTGATCCCGACTGGAACGAAGCCGCTCGCCAACTGGCGCAAGCGGCTTTTCATTTTCATGTCGCGCAATGCCCGGCCTGCCACGGAATTCTTTGGGATTCCGCCCAATCGAGTGGTGGAACTCGGGGCGCAAATGGAGTTCTAGGGCGACAGAGGGTTGCGGACTAAGAGTGATTGAGGAGTGCGGACCCTCAATCCGCAGTCCTCACCGTCGACGCCGCAGTCGCTCAATCTCGCGCCGATCCTTTTTTGTGGGCCTCCCTCGATCGTATCCCGGAACTGATTGCGCGGCTTTGACCTGAATCTGCATCGCTTCTCTCGCCTTTTTCGCCTCGTCGCTCTCGCTGTAAAGCGTGGTTGCCACCGAAGCGGGGCCGCGGTGCTCCGAAACGGCGCGCACAGTGACGACGTGGTGATAGGGACCGAGCCGAATGTGGAGCTCGTCGCCGACCTGTAGCTGCTTGGCGCGTTTGGCGCGCTCGCCGTTCACTTCGACCTTGCCACTCTCGATTGCGGTTGCCGCCAGTGCCCGCGTTTTGAAGAACCGCGCGGCCCAGAGCCACTTGTCGAGCCGGACCCGCACAATCTCGCCTGAACTCATCTTTGCGTTGCCCGAGAAGCGCCTTCCCCGTCAGGAAGATAAGGGGAAATCCTCACGCACACGGAGAATTGCGTGCCTCAGGACGATTGGTCAACACAACTAAAAAAGATCGAACGCGAGTGGGAGGGACTCCCACCGGAACCGTCGCCCGCTTTCAAAAAGATGCAGAGCGAGGAGCAGAGACGCGCCCAGGAGCGTGCGAAACAGCGCACGGCGATGATCGGCGGCGGAGCGCGTCTCGTTCTCGTTGGTGCGCTCGGCGTCGCCCTCGCATTCTGGCCATACGAAAATCAGTGCGGATCCGGACTCTTCGGATATCTGGCCGTCGAGCTCGTCATCATCATCGGGGGATTGTGGGTCGCAGTGTCGACGTGGCGGGCGCG
The DNA here is from genome assembly GCA_046727995.1 of Gemmatimonadota bacterium. Taxonomy (GTDB): domain Bacteria; phylum Gemmatimonadota; class Gemmatimonadetes; order Gemmatimonadales; family Gemmatimonadaceae; genus UBA4720. Next base: position 15,851 of record JBKPDS010000130.1, on the reverse strand, counting down.
ACTGCCGAAGATGCACATTCTTTCGCTGTTGATCGCGCTCGCCGGCCTGGTGCTGATCGCGATCGAGGTTTTGCCGCGCGTTGGTTATGCGGCAGTCGACCCCAAACATCCTCCGCAGTTCTCCTGTCCGGAAACGCCGAACGCGCCGCTCCGCACAGGTGCCGTGGAGCAGCGCGTCGAATCAGCGAGGAGCTCGCTCCTGGCGCGCTGGAAGTCGCGCACCGAGGAGCTGTCTAGGCAATTCCAGCCGCAGCGAGCTGCTTTATCGCGACTTGAGCGTCCCGAGCTGCTGTCGCAGCCAGCTCCCGGACAACCTCGGGACTGACCGGCTCGATCTCGTTCTCGAACTCGAACGGCGCCTCGAGCTCGATAATGAATGAATCATCGAAATCAGCAGCGTTCTCCAGGAAATCGGCATTGTCGTCGAGGAACAGGTCGTCGCCTTCTTGCTCCAGCGACATGATGTCCGGTGCTTCCGCGGCGTTTATCTCGACACCACCACGATCGACTCTGTAAATCCGTGGCGCGCGGACCGGCACCGCCGTTCTGATGCGCGGCATTGTCCGCAGCTGAATTCTGTTCGGCAGATCCCTCATTCTTTCGCGCAGCAGTGGCTCGATCTGTCCTCTGATCATCGGCATCCGTTCGCGCAGCAGCTGCAGGTCGGGACTGAACATCCCCGGTCCGTCGAACTCCATCATGCCGCCGCCAGGCATCCCGAAATTGAAGCGATTGCCAAGCCGCATCACATCGCTCGCCTTGCCAGTCGTTACTTGCACGTCACGGAACCGGCCGCCTGAAAAGATTCGCAACGTGACGCGAGTGCCCGGCGTCAGCTTCTGCACTTCGCGCGTCAGGCGATGCGACGCCAGTCCATTCGTATAGTTGTCCTCGGTGTCAGCAGCCGACGTGCGTAGGTCGACGCCGTTGATCGCCGCGATGCGATCGCCTTCCACGATACCCGCCGCTTCCGCCGGACCCTTTGGCGTCACCGCCTCAACGAAGACACCTAGAGTGTCCCGCTTCGTGCCGGTCGTGCGCAGCTCGAGACCGAGAGCAGCCCGCTTTTCCATCGCCGAATCCATTCTGAAAGCAATTCGACGGAACGCCGAGTCGCCGAAACCGCGGCGAATCACACGACATTCGGTGCGGCCATCCGAGTACTTGGTACAGGTAGAATCCGCTCTGCGCGGCGTAACCTGTGCGCCGAGTCCAGTCGCGAGCGAGACACCCGCGACAGCTGAGATAATAAACCCCGCTTTCATCATCACTCCGTTCAGTGGTTCTGTCGAATAGGACATCGCACGAAGCTCGAGGGTTGCCGAGGGTGCAAAAGGGGACCTTGGGGGTGATATTGAGGAATGTCTACGACGCTGGAGCCCCAGGCCCCTCCTCCTCCACCGCCAACCCCGCCAACGCCCGCCGGGATAGACATCCACTCGTTCGAGCACCATTGGCAGGATGAGGCCGACGCCGCTTACCTGTATCGCATCCTGGCGGCGGCGGAGCCGGATCCGAAAAAGAGGGACATTTACGCCAGGCTCGCCGACGTCGAAGATCGGCACGTCGTAGTCTGGTCCGAGCTTCTCAGCAAGCACGGACATCCGCCGGCGATTTTCCGTCCCAGTGGGCGGGCGCGACTGCTGGCGACACTCGGCCGCTGGTTCGGTCCGGGATTTCTGCTGCCGATGCTGCTCGAGGAAGAGGGACGCGAAGTCAAAGCCTACCTCGACATGCACCGCGAGACGCCGCGCGGTGCGCCCGGCGGCGCGGAAGCCCTCGTCCTCGCCCGTGAGTCAGCGGACCACGCCACCACCCTCGGCGAAATGGCCGGCAAGGGTGCGGAGCCGTGGCACAAGACGTCGTCCGGTGGATTCCTGCGCAACGTCGTGTACGGCTTCAATGATGGACTGACCGCGAACTTCGGTCTCGTCGCCGGCGTCATCGGCGCAGCCGTCGTCAATCAGCATCAAGCGGTGGTAGTCGCTGGAATGGCGGGACTTATCGCCGATGCTCTTTCGATGGGCTCGAGTGGATATCTGGCGAGTAAGAGCGAGCGCGAGGTTTACGAGTACGAGATCGCGATGGAGAGAACCGAAGTCGATCTGATGCCGGAGATCGAGCGCGACGAGCTGGCCGTGATCTACGAAGCGAAGGGAATGGATCGCAATTCCGCGCACACGCTGGCGACGCAGGTCATGGCCGATCCGCAGCGGATGTTGAAGGAGCAGGTGCAGGAAGAGCTCAAGATCGCCGAGTTCAGCATGTCGCCACTGAAGGAAGGGTGGCTCACGGGGCTGGCGACCGCGTTCGGTGCCGCAATTCCCGTTTTCCCATTTCTTTTGTGGCACGGAACGACAGCGATCGTCATTTCCTTTGCGGTGTCAATGCTCTCGCACTTTCTGGTTGGCGCGGCGAGATCCGTATTCACCGGCCGCGGAGTTTTCCGGTCAGGCTTCGACATGTTCGTGGTCGGAATGGGCGTCGCTGTGGTCGGGTATTTCGTCGGCGGTTGGGTGGGCAAGCTCATCTAGCGACCGGAAACAAAAAAAAATTCTTGACGGCCCGGACGAACATCATATGATTGGCTCCGGTTTTCGCGCCGTCCTCTTCATCGAACTGACCCCCGCGCGCAGCTGATGCCGCGGGTTTGTCATAGATAAGCCCCACCACAAGCTGTCCATCGACTCTAGTCGTTGGAATCGCCGGCCCATCCGGTACACCTGTTCCCCGGGGGAAATTCATGAAGAGGTTTGTTCCATTTGCTGTCGCCGTCCTTGCCGTAGGCGCCTGTCGGGATGCATCCGGTCCCGCGTCTTACGCGCGTCCTGCTGCTCCAGTCGGCGTCAACGCCGCCAAAGGCGTTCCCATTCCTGGCGATTACATCGTCACTCTTCGCGACAATGTCGCTGATGTCGACGGCGTCGCCCGCTCCCTCACCGGACTTCACAAAGGAGCGCTGACGCATCTATACAAGTCCGCCTTGAAGGGCTTCGCGGTTCAGAATATCTCCGAGGCCGCGGCAGCGGCGATCGCCGCCGATCCGCGTGTCGAGCGCGTCGAAGCCGATCAGGTGATGACCGCTGTCGGAAGCGAGTCGCCGGCGACGTGGGGAATCGATCGCATCGATCAGAGCGCGCTGCCACTCGACAATACCTACAACTATGGCAACGACGGCAGCAACGTCAGCGTCTACATCATCGACACTGGTATCAACTTCGGCCACGTCGATTTCGGGGGACGCGCCAGCACCGGCGTCGATGAAGTGACGATTGGCGGCAACGCCGCCGACTGCAACGGCCACGGCACTCACGTGTCCGGCACCGTTGGTGGAACTACCTATGGTGTAGCGAAGAACGTGCACCTGGTCGCAGTCAGAGTCCTCAACTGTCAGGGCTCGGGAACGACGTCAGGCGTGGTCGCCGGCATCGATTGGGTCACGGCGAATCGCATCCTGCCCGCAGCCGCGAATATGAGCCTTGGCGGCGGATTCTCTTCGACGCTGAATCAGGCGGTGGCGCGCGCGGTTGCATCGGGCGTCACGTTCTCGGTCGCCGCCGGCAACAGCACCGCCGATGCCTGCACCAGCTCGCCATCAAGTGAGCCGTCCGCGATCACCGTCGGCGCCACCGACGTCAGCGACGGATTCGCGTACTTCTCGAACTTCGGCAGCTGCGTCGACATCAACGCCCCTGGCGTCAGCATCACCTCGGACTGGTACAGTTCGAGCACCGCCACCAACACCATCAGCGGCACGTCGATGGCAACCCCGCACGTGACCGGCGCAGCGGCGCTTTATCTGTCCGCAAATCCGACCGCGACTCCAGCGGACGTCGCGTCAGCGCTCACCAGCAACGCCACGCAGGGCGCGATCAGCGCGGTGCCGGCCGGAACGGTGAATCTGCTGCTCTACACCGGGTTCATTGGCGCAACTGTCCCACCGCCGCCGCCGCCCCCGCCACTACCGGGCTCTACGGCCAGCTTCACCACGAGCTGCTCAGGATTGACCTGCAGCTTCGACGCGAGCGCGTCCACTGCTGCCACATCGTATAGCTGGAATTTTGGCGACGGCACTACCGCCAGCGGTGTGACGACATCGCACCGCTTCCAGCGCAACCGGACTTTCACGATTACGCTGACGACTCAGCCGGCTTCGTCAAGTTCGACGGCGTCGACGACAGTTGGATGCGGCCCGAAATCGTGCAGTTGATCTCGCCCGGCTAAAGGTTGCGGGTTCTACGGGCCCGGCACTGTCTCCAGTGCCGGGCTTTTGTTTACTGCGCCGGAGCGAGGTCGCTTCTTCGGCGCCGACCCCATGCGGCCAGCACGAGGGCACCCAGCCCGAACAGGACAGCGATGGCCCCAAGGATCGTACCAGCCACCGGTATGAAATGCACCACGAGCAAGATCACGCCGCCGATCAGAAACTGGATGAGAGCGCCTTGACGTCCGGTTCGACTGCGTGCGCTGAGCAACAGGTGGCCCAGCCAAATAGCGAAAGGAATGTCGGACAACAGTAAAACGCCCACATAGACTGCCGCGGTGACGATCGCGAGCGGTAGTCCGATGATTGTGATCCCCACGATGATGACAGCTACCGGGACAAATAGGAGCCAGCCGAGTCCAACGAGCCCCGAAGCAATCGGACGCCGAGGGACGATCTCCGCTGCGCCGGAGGTATAGCCGGGGAACAGCGCGACGATGACACCGCCTGCCACCAGAATGCCGAGCGGCCACAGCCAATCGCCGAGGATGCCTTTCTTGACCGGCAACGCAGTAACGGTTCCCGAGATTCGCGCCGCGGAATCGACTGTCACTTTGTCCTTTTCCACGCGATATCGAAGATTGCCCGTGATCTGCGCGTGCGGTCCGATTCGAAGCGAGCCGCCGGTAACCTCGACATCTCGTCCGATAATGCCGTCGAGCACGACTTCGCCTCCACTCACCGCGAGCGCTCCGCCAATCCGCCCGGTGACGGTAATGTTGCCGCCTGCCAGGTAGGCGTTGCCGGCGATCACGCTGCCGGAGTCGACTCGCACCCTTCCCCCCGCCATAGTGACGTTGCGGTCGACTGAACCGCGCAGGTGAATCTCGCCGCCGGCCGCGCGGACCGATCCGTGAATGCGGCCGAGAATATCCTGGTCTGCAGGAGCTACTGCCAGATAGTCTCCGCCAGCGGCTGCTTGCGCGGCAAACATGATATCGCGACCGGTTAGAATTACGTCCCCCGGCACGCTGTCATAAACCGCCGACGCCCCAGCCGCGATCAAATCCTGTCCGTTGCGGCTGTATTCCGGGCTGCCGCCAAAGCACGCGACCAGTGACGCTGTCCCTACTGCGAGCAGAAGCAACCATGCATTGGTTCGATGCAGCATATCACACCTCGTGGCTGGGAGAGGAAGGGCACACGACGGAGGAGTCAAAGTTCGCGGACAGAATTCTCACCGCAAGCGGGGCATCCTCTTTTTTGCTACCATCATTGATGCCCTCTCGCCCATTCGTCCTCGCGGAAACCAATTGGAAATCGATGAAGGACACGCCGATCGAGGTCGCGATTCTCCCTTGGGGAGCGACCGAGCCGCACAATTTCCATCTGCCGTACGGCACCGACACCTATGAGACGACAGCTATAGCCGAGCGCGCGGCGGAGTTTGCGTGGAAGAAAGGTGCGAAGGTCGTGGCGCTACCGACGGTTCCGTTCGGAGTGAACACCGGCCAGCTCGATCTGCGACTGGCGATCAACATGAATCCGAGCACCCAGTTCGCGGCGCTCACCGACGTCGCGTCCGCGCTTGCCGGTCAGCGAGTGAAGAAGCTGCTGATCTTGAACGGCCATGGCGGCAACGATTTCAAGCAGATGATCCGTGAGCTGCAGCCGAAGGTCGATCTCTTCATCTGCACCATCAACTGGTGGACCTGCATCAAGAGCGCGGAATTTTTTGACGAGCCGGGCGATCACGCTGGCGAGATGGAGACCAGCATCATGATGTCCATCGCGCCGGACATCATTCGCCCCTTGTCAGATGCCGGATCGGGGAAAGCGAGGAAATTCCGAATTGCCGGTCTGCGCGACGGTTGGGCGTGGGCGCCGCGTCACTGGCGCGAAGTCACCGACGACACCGGGACCGGCAACCCGAAAGCGGCTACCGTCGGCAAGGGAGAGAAATTTCTGAGCGCGGTGACCGAGCGGATCGGCGGCTTTCTGGTCGATCTCGCTGACGCGGACCTGAAGAACCTGTACGAATAGAGTTCAGCCAACCGCGAACGGCTGCTTGCCGGCGACGAATCGCGCGACCGCTCGCAGCGAGCCGAGGTTGTCCTCGCTTATCTCGCAGTCGGAGACGAGCACGCCGAATTCGTTCTCTACGAACGCGACCATAGCGGCGACGTACTTCGAGTCGATGGCTGCCTTCTCGAACAGCCGATCACCATCGGCCAGCACAAAGCCGTTCTGCCGATAGATCGCATTCTGCTCGACGAAGGCGCGGACTCGGGCCAGGATTACGGTCTCCGAGACGCCTGGCGTGAACTCACTTTCATTTAAGAGCATACGCATCACTGGTGAGTGTGGACGGGACGGGCGACGCCCAGATGCCCACGAGGCAAACTTGGCACCGCTAGCTCATCCGCTGTGCGCCTTGGGCTAACTCCTTTGGGAACAATGAGATACGTGCCGGAGCGCTGAGTCGAAGCGGGAAGCGTCGACCAATAATCTGTTGTGTGCCTGCTACAGGCCTAGGCAACGATGTTGAGCAACCGCCCCGGCACGAACACCACTTTCTTCGGCGTTCCCCCAACGAACTTGGCAACCGTGGGCTCCGCCAACGCCGCGACCACCGCCGCCGCCTCTGTAATATCCGGCGCGACGTGGATCCTCCCCCGCACCTTCCCGTTCACCTGAACCACCAGCTCGATCGTGTCCTCCTTCGCCAACGCTGGATCGAAGGTCGGCCACGCCGAATCGAATACGCTGCCCCTCCCGTTGCCGGCGGTCTGCTCCCACAGCTCCTCGGCGATGTGCGGGGCGAAGGGCGCGACGAGCGTGATCAGCGGCAGCACTTCATCACGATGAGGCGTCCGCTCGCCTTTGCGCAGACTGTTGATGTACTCCATCATCGCCGCGATCGCCGTGTTGTAGCTCAGTCGCGGAATGTCTTCGCTCACTTTGCGGATCGTCTGGTGGAGCTTGCGCATCACCGTCGGATCGGGCGCGCCCTCGCTCGACATGGTCTGCACTGACGCGAACAGACGGTCGAGGAAGCGACGGGTTCCGGAGATGCTCGCGTCCCTGAAATCCCCGCCCTGCTCGTAGGGTCCGAGGAACATGAGATAGGTGCGGAACGCATCGGCCCCCCAACTCTCGATGTACTCGTCGGGATTCACGATGTTGCCCTGCGTCTTCGACATCTTCGCGCCCTCGCGGATGATGTGACCGTGGGCGCGGAAGCGCGTGAACGGCTCCTCGAATTCCAGATGGCCGGCTTCCTTCAACGCCATGGTGATGAAGCGCGAGTAGAGCAGGTGCAGCACCGCGTGCTCGTTGCCGCCAATGTACGACGTCACCGGCAGCCACTTCTTCGTCACCTTCTTCTCGAACGGGACGTCGTCGTGGCTCACGCTCGGGTAGCGCAGGAAATACCAGGCGCTGTCGAGAAACGTGTCGGAGACGTCCGTTTCTCGGCGGCCGGTCCTGCCGCACTTCGGACACGCCACGCGATACCACTCCTCGTGACGCGCCAGTGGCGACACTCCCGAATCGTCGGGTTTGAAGTCCTCGATGAACGGCAGCAGTACCGGCAAGTCTTTCTCGGGCACCGGCACCACTCCGCAATCATCACAGTAAATGACGGGGATCGGCGGACCCCAATATCGCTGCCGCGAGATACACCAGTCGTGCAGCCGGTAATGAACCACCGGCTTGGCAGATCCGGTCTTCGCCAGGAACTCCACAATAGCTTTCTTCCCCGCCTCGACGCGGTAGCCATCGAACATTCCGGAATTCACCAGCGTTCCTGCCTCACACTGGGTGAATGCTTCCTCGAGCGGCGTTTCGGCATCTTCGTGCTCGCCGCAAACGACTCGCACGATCGGCAAACCGAACTTTGTCGCAAACTCGAAGTCACGCTGATCGTGGCCGGGGACGCCCATGATCGCGCCGGTGCCGTACTCCATCAACACGTAATCGGAAATCCAGACTGGGATTTCCTTTTCCGTTGCTGGATTTATCGCGTACGAGCCGGTGAAGACGCCCGTCTTGTCGGTGCTCGTCTTCCGCGCGACCAGGTCCTGCTTCTTGGTTCGCTCCAGGTAGTCGTCCACTTTTTTTCTTTCTGTCGGCTTGGTCAGCGATTCCACCAACGGGTGCTCGGGCGCCAGCACCATGTACGTCGCACCGTAGATCGTGTCCGGGCGAGTGGTGAAGACGCGAATCTCACACTCTTCGCCGCTCACTTTCCTCGTCTCGAACTGGAGCTCGGCACCTTCTGACCGGCCGATCCAGTTCCGCTGAGCGGTCTTGGTGGTTTCCGACCAATCGAGGTGATCCAGATTCTCCAATAGGCGTGGAGCGTAGTCGCTGATGCGGAAGAACCACTGCTCGAGCAGGCGCTGCTCGACTTCCGTGCCGCACCGCTCGCAAAATCCTCCCGCCACGACTTGTTCGTTGGCGAGCACGGTCTTGCAGCTCGGACACCAGTTGACTGCCGCCTTCTTCTTATAGGCGAGCCGCTGCTTCAGCAGCTGCAGGAAGATCCACTGCGTCCACTTGTAATAGTTGGGGTCGGTCGTCTCGAGTCTCGCCCGCCAATCCACCATCAACCCGGCGCTTTCCAGCTGCCGCTGGAAGTTGGCGATGTTCTTCGGGATCAGGTCCATCGGGTGCTGCCCTACCTTGAGAGCGTAGTTCTCCGAATGAATCCCGAATGCGTCGTAGCCGAGCGGCTCGAAGACATTGTGTCCCCTGAGCCGCTGGAATCGTCCATAAATGTCGTTCCCCGTGAAGGCGAACAGATTCCCGACGTGCAGTCCTTCTGCCGAGGGATAGGGGAACATCATCAGTGCATAGAACGGCCTTTGGGCGCGCTGCAGATCCGTGTGGTTGGTGCCACGCTCCTGCCAGATGCGCTGCCACTTTCGCTCGATGGTTTGTGGGTCGTACACGACCACCGGCGGTGTGAAAGGGTCGTCCCGTGTTGCCGATTTGTCCATTTGTACAAACTAGCGGCTCAACGACGGAGTTTCATCTGTCGGCGCACCCAATCGAGTCGTTTCAAAATCGATTCTTCCGATGACAGCAACGCCGCTTCCGATCGTCCCTCGCTCCGCTTCCGGCTTCCTCAAGCCGGTGTTCAGCGCTCTCCAGCGTCGCGCGCTGAGAGCGAGCATGGTGTTCGGCTCGGTATTCCTCACCGGACTCATCGTCATCAGCTGGCAGATCTATCGATTGATTCCTGCCGGCACCCGCGCCGAAGTGCTCGGCGTCGACGGCGTTCCCACCGCGCTGATCATTGCCTTTCTCTGGATTGCGGTCGCATTCACCGCCACTGCGGCAGCAGCAGTCATTTTCGTTCGAAAGCACGTTAGCGGACCGGCCGCCGAGCTGGCGCGCACGCACGAGGCGATCGCCAAAGGCGACCTCTCCAGCGTTTACAATCCGGGCGCATCGAACCGAACCGTCGATCGGCTCACTCGCTCGACGATGTCGATGGTAAGCGAGCTGCGCGATGTCGCCGGAAAGATGCGCAGCTCCGCGGCCGAGAATCGGCAGCTCGCTTCCCAGCTCGCCAAATCGTCATTCACCGCGGCGGCGACTGCACGCGACGGTGCGACGAACGCCAACAGCCTGAGCCACGACGCGGTAGCTCGCGAGCGCACCATGAAAGAGCTGACGAAAGACGCCACCAAGCTGGTGGAGATCTCAGGAAATCTTCGCGAAGCAGCTCAGGAAGGGCTGCGACGCGACAAGGCTTTGCGTCAGCTGGCGCGCGAGAATCGGATCCGACTGGAGCGGACGGCAACTTCGCTCCAATCACTTGCCTCCGATGCGCTGGAAAGCGCTGAAGGAATCGACGCGATGTCCGCCGCCGTCGACGAGATCGGGGCGTTCCTGGTGCTGGTGCAGAAGATTGCCCGCCAATCCAAGCTTCTCGCTTTGAATGCAGCGATGGAGGCGGCGCGCGCCGGCGAGCACGGCCACGGCTTCGCGGTCGTCGCCAGCGAAGTGCGCCGGTTGGCAAGCAGCTCCGCCGAAGCCGCCCAACGCACCACCTCGCTCGTTCAGGAGATGTTGGATAGCGTCGCCCACTCCCGCGAATCGACTGCCCGCACGGTTGCCACCGTCGAGCAGGTCCTCAACGCGACTGCTGCTGGCCGTCAGTCGCTGGCGAAGGTCGAGGAGGGAACGGTCGAGGGTGAGGATCTGAGCGGACGCATCGAGCGAACGGTCCGCGACGCCAACGACCTGATCTCGCACATGACTCAGCGTCTGGCGGAAGTATCGCAGGGCACGGCGTCATTCTCGCGCGCGATGCACGGAGTCGCGGTGTCGAGCGAGCAGCACAGCAAGGCGCTCGCCGAGCTTGCCTCTGTGGCCAGCGCCATGACCGACGCCGCAGCCCGGATCTCGGAGCTGGTCGGAACCTTTAAGCTGGGCGGCAGCTGATCTCGGGCATCACCGGGCGCTCTGCCCTGGTGTACTTGAAGGCCATCGGAACGAGCCGGGCACCACTGGCATCAGCGACCGCAAAATGACCACCCTCGTAGGCGGAAGCGGCTCCGATGCGCCCATCTTTCGCCAGCGCGTAGAACTCCAGATCGAATAGCGGTCGGCCATTGCGATCGAGCAATCGCGTCTCGGTCATCGCGATGACTCGCTCGATGGTGCGCAGGCACGCCTGCTCGGGCGTCAGTCCCTGGCGCATGAACTCGACGATCAGGAACGCGCCGCAGGCTTTGATGTTCGCTTCACCGCGTCCCGTCGAGCCGGCGGCGCCAACAGTGTTGTCGCAGTACTGACCAGCGCCGATGATCGGCGAGTCGCCAACTCTGCCCGGCAGCTTCCACGAACGTCCGCTCGTCGTCGTCACCGACGAAATGTCGCCGCGCGCATTGACCGCGTTCATGTTGATGGTGCCGGTGGTGAATTTGACGTGGAGCGGATGGTCGTAGGGAATTGCGGGAGGCGGGAGGCGGGAGGCGGGAGGCTGGAAACCTGACACACCGGCAGTGGCAGCTCCGGCAACCGAGTGCTTGTTCATTGTCCCCGCCTCTCGCCTCTCGCCTCCCGCTTCCCCGGGGTGGTCCAGCCAATTGTCGTTCGGGTTGAGGCACGCCTTCCAGCGGAGCCAGTCCTGCCGACTTTTTTCGGTCAGCAGATTCTGCTCCTTGAAACCCATCTCCAGCGCGAACTTCTTGGCGCCGGCTCCGACGAGCATGACGTGATCGGTGTAGTCCATCACCGCTTTCGCCACGTTCGACGGAGTGGCGATGTCCTGGATTGCGCCGACGGCGCCCGCTCGTCTGGTGGGACCGTGCATGCACGACGCATCGAGCTCGACGACGCCTTCTTCGTTGGGTAGACCGCCGAGTCCGACGAACTGATCCTCCGGATCGAGCTCCTCGATGTTGACGCCGGCGATGATGGCGTCGAGGGTGTCGGCATTTTGCTTCGTGATCATGTCGTACGCGCGGGCGACGCCGCGGATGCCGTTAGCGGACGCGATGACGACGGGTCGGCCGGCGAAATCCTGGGCTTCAGTGCTGCGCTCGAGAATGGCCGCGCGCGCTGGGCGGTCGAGAGTCAGACCGGCGGCAGCTGCTGTACCGATGCCTACGAAGTGGCGTCTCGAGATTGACACGATACTCCTCCGGTGAAAGACAAAAGCCTGCTGGGCGCTGACCGCTTTTGCGCTGACTGCTTTTGCGCTGACCGCTAACCGCTGCCTACGACGGGACTGATCACGTGGCGTGAGGTCAAAAGCGTTCTTCGTCAGAGCGCCAAGAAGATCTGTCTAGACGTTTGCAGCGGTAAGCGCTTAGCGTGAGAGCGGTCAGCGCCCAGCAGGCAGTTGTCTTTGCGTTTAGGAAAGCAGCGTTCCTTCAATCCTGGTAAATCTTACGGCGCGGATACTGCTTGTGATTGAACCACACAAGGAAGACCGAGCGATAGCGGGGAGAGGGAGCAGCGTGACTTCAATAAGGTATGCGGTCTTTATAGCTTCCCGCTACGCATGAAATCCTCACGCCCTTCCCGCCTCCGAAAGCTCCGTCTCGAAGCCGCGGAAGGGCCGCGCGTCGATCTCTCGGGACCGACGCGTCGGGAGCGCGACCTGCTCGGAGAACGAGACGTTCCCGCCGGCGCTCTCTACGGAATCCAGACACTGCGCGCCATCGAGAATTTCTGCATCTCGGGAATCGAGCTCCGTGAATTTCCGACTCTGGTCGCCGCGCTCGCCACCGTGAAAGAAGCCGCGGCGCTGGCAAACCTCGAGATGGGGCTTATCGATCGCGAGATCGTCGATGCGATTTGCCAGGCGGCGAGCGAGATCAGAGAAGGCCTCCATCACGACCATTTCCGCGTCGACATGATTCAGGGCGGAGCCGGCACTTCGTCCAACATGAACGCCAACGAAGTGATGGCCAATCGCGCGCTGGAGATCCTCGGCAAGGAGCGCGGTCACTACGACGTCGTGCATCCCAACAATCATCTCAACCTCAGTCAGTCGACCAACGACGTCTATCCGACCTCGGTCAAGTTGGCGCTTCACACCAGCATCTCCGATTTACAGCTGGCGATGATCTCGCTCGCCGCCGCGTTCCTCCACAAGGGCGAGGAGTTCGCGGCGTTCATCAAGATGGGACGAACCCAGCTCCAGGATGCCGTGCCCATGACGCTGGGTCAGGAATTCAACGCCTTCGCTCACACCATGCTGGAGGACGTCGATCGGCTCGGCGAGGCGCAGGCGCTGATCCGCGAGATCAACATGGGAGCGACCGCCATCGGCACCGGCATCAACGCTTTGCCGGGATACGCCGAGAGCGTGAGACGACATCTCGAGCACATCACGGGGCTGCCACTGGTGACGGCGCCCGATCTCGTCGAAGCGACCGCCGACACCGGCGCGTTCGTCCAGCTTTCCGGAGTTCTGAAGCGCTGCGCGGTGAAGCTTTCCAAGATCTGCAACGATCTGCGGCTACTCAGCTCCGGTCCGCGCGCCGGACTCGGCGAGATCAATCTGCCGCCGATGCAGCCCGGCTCTTCGATCATGCCCGGCAAAGTGAACCCCGTGATTCCCGAGATGGTGAATCAGGTCTGCTTCGACATCATCGGCGGCGATGTCACCGTGACGATGGCCGCCGAGGCGGGACAGCTCCAGCTCAATGTCTTCGAGCCGATCATCGCTTTCAGATTGCTGAGCGGAATGACCTATCTGGCGCGCGCCTGCAAAATTCTCCAGGATCGGTGCATCGAAGGCATCACCGCCAATCGCGAGCGGATGCAGAGCTTCGTCGAGCAATCCGTCGGCGTCATCACCGCGCTGGTGCCCGTGCTCGGCTACGAGACGACCAACGAGATCGCCAAGGAAGCACTGGAAAGCGGACGCGATGTCTACGATATCGTCTGTGATCGTGGATTGATGACGAGAGACCAGCTCGACCGTCTGCTCAATCCCGAGGCAATGACGGCGCCGCGTCGTACGGAATAACCATTACGCGCCACCGGAAAAATCCGCGCGCGTGAGTGAAAATCGGGATGGTTCTTGCCCTCCCACATCGACTCGGCGAGAGTTAGTTTGTTGGTGCTTTGGCCCGTAGCTCCTTCGCGCTGAAAAATCCATAAGTGTTTCACCCGGCGAAGGTGAAACATCCCCATACGACGAGAACAGGATTTCCTTCGCATGAAAGGTTCTGACCGCCTCCGGCGGCTTGCATCCTACGCCATGGTTGTCGCGCTCGCCGTCGCGGCAATCTCCTGCAACGAAGCACATCCCAACACCACGCTCCAGCCGCACTCGGATTTCGGTCGCGAGATCGATTTTCTCTGGGACCGGCTGCTGCTGCTCGGCACGATCGTCTTCGTCCTGGTGGAGGGAGTCCTCATCTATGTCGTGTTCAGATATCGTCGCCGCGAGAATCAGGGAACCCCGCCGCAGACGCACGGCAGCACCAAGCTCGAGATCGCGTGGACGCTGATTCCGGCGGTGATTCTGGTTTTCATCGCCGTGCCGACGGTGAAGACGATTTTCATCACCCAGGCGCAGGCGGCGCCGGGCTCGCTCAACATCGACGTCACCGGGCATCAGTGGTGGTGGGAGTTCAGATATCCGGAGTACGGCGTCACGACGGCGAATGAGATCTACCTCCCGGTCGGGCGGACCGTGAATTTCAGACTTCGCTCCGCCGACGTCATTCATTCGTTCTGGACACCGCAGCTGGGCGGCAAGCGCGACGTAGTGACGAACCGAACGAATTATCTCTGGTACACACCTGACACCTCGATCGCCAGCAGCGTCTGGAACGGGTTCTGTGTCGAGTACTGCGGCTCGTCTCACGCCAACATGCGGTTCCGTGTGTTCACGGTGACGCAGCAGCAGTTTGATTCCTGGATTGCTGGGCAGAAGATGCCGGCGAGATACGGCGCGGTGGCAGGCCCGCCGACACCGGCAGGCGGCCCGACTCCTCCCCCGATGGAAGCGCCTGGAATGTCGACGCCCGCCGGACAGAATGCACCAACGCAGGCAGCCCAGGCGGCGGCGCCGAGAATCGCGCAGCAAAGCTCGGGTACTCAGTCGCCCGGCGGCGCGCAGCCAGCGATACCGCGTCCGCAGAATCCCGCAGCAAATCCCGGTGCTCAAACCGGCGCAGCCGGCGCAGCGGCGCCGACGAACTTCGTCTCGACATCGGCGGCGATTCCCGCTGGCTACATCTTTCCGCGCGAGAAAGTCCCGGACTTTGCCATCCCGCACTCGCATCCTCCGGCGGATCTCAAATTCACACCGGGTCTCACTGGCAACGCTGCCCGCGGCCTGAAGGTTTTCTCCGGCGCGGCGTGCATTGGCTGCCACTCGATCGCCGGTAATCCGGCGGCGATGGGCGTGCTTGGTCCCAATCTCACCCACATCGGATCGCGCCTGGCGATCGCGGCCGGCCGCTACCCGAACACCGCCGCCTACCTCGCGCTCTGGATCAAGAACGCGCGCAAGATGAAACCCGATGTATTGATGCCGACGCTCGGCATGGACGAATACGATCCTGTTCTCAAAGCAAAGGTCACATCCGCCAACGGTGGCCTCACCGATCAGCAGATCGCCGACATCGTTGCTTATCTCACTGCACTGAAGTAACCGGAGACCAGACTTGGCAACCACTGCAATCCGAACCCCGGCGTACGGCGCGGAATATCCCGGTGAGCACACCGGGCTCTATAGCTGGCTGGCCACCGTCGATCACAAGCGCATCGGTATTCTCTACCTGTATACCGCGCTCGGCTTCTTCATCTTTGGCGGCATCGAGGCGGTGATCATTCGCGCCCAGCTCGGCGCGCCGAACCAGCACCTCGTCTCCGCTGAGTTCTACAACCAGTTATTCACGATGCACGGGACGACCATGATCTTCCTCGCGATCATGCCGCTCTCGGCAGCGTTCTTCAACTTCCTCATTCCGCTGCAGATCGGCGCGCGCGACGTGGCGTTCCCGCGGCTGAATGCCTTCTCGTACTGGGTGTACCTGTTCGGCGGGTTGTTCATCACCATCCCGATCTTCTTCGCCGTGGCGCCGAATGGAGGCTGGTTCGGCTACGCACCGCTCACCACCAAGCCCTATTCGCCCGGACTCAACATCGACTTCTGGGTGAT
>JBKPDS010000129.1:0-16996 GCA_046727995.1 Gemmatimonadota bacterium | reverse complement strand
ATTTTCCGACGCCGGGCGCATAACACTCCAGGTCATAGGTATGCGCGCTGGCAAAACCGGTGTCGCCAGAAGCCAACCGAACCACGCGATATGGCAACTCCAGGAGCTGGAGAATTTTCTCGGCGTGGCTGGTGAGCAGCTCCAGCTGCTCTCCAGAGCTCTCAGGAGTGGTATATCGAACGAGCTCGACCTTGTCGAACTCGTGCACGCGCAGCAGGCCGCGAGTGTCCTTGCCGGCGGCGCCAGCCTCTCGCCTGAAGCACGCCGAATATGCGGTGAAACCTTTTGGTAAATCGCTCTCCGTCAGGATCTCATCGCGATAGAGATTCGTCAGCGGAACCTCCGCCGTCGGAATCAGGAACAGGTCGTCATCCTTGAGCGCGTACATGTCTTCTTCGAACTTGGGCAATTGCGCCGTTCCCGTCATGCTGGCGCGGTTGACCACTACCGGTACCCAGATTTCCTCATAGCCGTGATCGCGAGTATGCACATCGAGCATGAGATTCATGAGCGAACGTACCAGCCGCGCGCCGAGCTTACGAAAGACTATGAATCCGGACCCGCTGATCCTGGCGCCGCGCTCGAGGTCGATGACGCCGAGTCGAGTACCGATTTCCCAGTGAGGCTGGACGCGCGCCCCTTCGCGTGGCGTTCCCCAGCTCCTGACGACTGAGTTGTTCTCTTCCCCACCGGCCGGGACCTCGTCGAGCGTGATATTGGGAAGCTCGAGCAGGATCGCCGACAACTGTCCTTCGGTTTCTGCCAGCTCCTTGTCCAGCCTCGCTATTTCGTCGCCAAGGGCGCGCGATTGCCGCTGCAGATCGTCGGCAGATTCTCCCGCGCGCTTGCGCTGGCCGACCAGTTGAGTCACTGCATTGCGCGCCGCCTTACGCTCCTCAACGGCTTGAATCGTTTCGCGGCGACTTTTGTCGAGTGCGACCGCCCTTTCGATGGTCGGTGAAAGCGCATCGAGTGCTCCGCGCCGACGCATGCCGGCTCGAAGTGCGTCGATGTGCTCGCGCACCATCCTCAGGTCGTGCACGAATCAGCTCGTCGGAACGCCAGCGACGAAGGATCGGAACCCGCAGTTAGGATCGAGTCCCATTCTCAGATAAATGGTACGCGAAGCGAGGTTGACGCTGTCGACGGCAATCTTCGCGAAAATGTTGGGGTTGAGAGCGAACTGGCAGATGTCGCCGGAGAAATTGTGCTGGGACTGAATAACGACGGTCGCGCCCGGGGTTAGCACGAACGAAGTTGAATCAATCTGATAGTTCGATTTCGGGGCCTCGGTGACGGAGTCGAACTGGACCAGCAGCCGCTGCAAGCCAACCGCTCTGGACCCACCGGGCAGGCTCACCACCTGCTTGACCGGATAAACGACGGCGTCGCCGTTAGCATCGATGTCGAAGGCAACATCGAACTGCGCGCCACCGTCGACGCGCACCGCCTGGCGGGCGAGCACGTTGATGCCGCTCGGGTATGAAGGTGGCGTACCGGATAGCGCGAAAACGGACAGAGTGTCGACCGATGTGATCAAGTTCGCGTGGAGGCTGGTTGGATCGCCACAAGCGTTCAGACCGACAACGATAGACATCGTCGCGAGCAGTGCGAGACGTGCTTTCATGCAGTAAATGAGACAGGAAAGAGACTGGAGGGGTTGCTCTCGATAATACCCCGTAACTTATGGCAGTTCAAGCGATTGCCGCGCTTGACTTCACTCTTGCCGCTTCCTAGCTTCGCAACTTCTCACCCATCAATGCCCAACATCCGAGATTTCACCACCGCGCTCCGCCAGCGACCCGGAGTTGACGCCGTTCTCGTGCTTGGAAAGGACGGTCTTCTCATAGAGGGTTTTGCCGCGCCGGGCCTCAACAATGAAGACCTGGCGGCGCGAGTTCCGGCATTGGTATCTGAGGCGGAGAGTCTCGGTCGCGCGACGATCCAGGGTCCAATGAACACTGCGATCCTGGAGCACCAGAAGGGATACGCGATAGTCGCAGCGCTTGCCGACGACACTCTGTTGCTCATCCTGCTTCGCCCATCAGCAGATCTGGGTGGACTGCTGTTCGACGTACGCCGTTATCGCGGCAACATCGCCGCTCTGATCTGACGTGACTGAGCCGGCGACGCGTCTCTGTCATATTCTGGTTGCGGACGACGAGCCGCACATCGGGCGCATCATCAAGATGAAGCTCGAGCAGGGACCGTTCAAAGTGAGCATCGCCTACGACGGCCAGGAAGCGCTCGATTTCGTCAACAATGAAGACGCCGTAGATCTGGTGCTGCTCGATCTGATGATGCCAAAGCTCAGTGGGCTAGACGTGCTCAAGCAGATTCGCGAGCAGGAACGATTCAAATCGCTTCCTTGCATCATCCTCACCGCCGGCGGGGATGCCAAGCACGAACGCGATGCGCTCGCGCTCGGCGCGACGCAGTTTCTCACCAAACCGTTCAGCCCGAAAAAACTCTACGCGCTCGTCGCGCGTCTCACCGGAGCGCCTGACGAAGCGGGAATAAGCGGCGAGTGAGCCGCTGGGCAGTCGTTCTCGCCGGTGGGATCGGCTCGCGGTTCTGGCCGCTCAGTACCCCATCTCGACCCAAGCAACTGCTTCCGCTGGTAACGGGCAAGCCGCTGCTGGTCGACGCCATGGATCGACTGGCTCCCATAGTAGATCCAGCGCACACCCTGGTGTTGACCAATGCCAGTCTGGTGAAACCGATCCGCGCGCTGCTGCCGCCAATCCCGCGAGAGAACATCATCGCCGAACCTCGCCCAGCGGGTACGGCCGCCGCCCTCACCTGGGCCGCGCTGACAATCGAGCGCCGCGATGGAAAAGACGCGACGATGATTTCCATCCACGCTGACTGGGCGATCGGAGACGACGCCGAATTTCGCTCGGTGCTGCTGGAGGGCGAGAAGGTCGCGCGCAAAACCCACACGCTCGTTACGGTCGGAGTTGCCCCGACACGGGCGGATCAGGGCTTCGGCTACATCCTGCCGTCGGAGCCGAATCAGACCGGCGCGTCGCCGGTCAAACGCTTTGTCGAAAAGCCCGACCGGGAGCGCGCCGAAAAACTCCGCCAGGAAGGTTTTCTCTGGAACTCCGGAATGTTCGTCTGGACCGTCGGTGATTTTCTGGCGCAGGTCAGGCAACACGCACGCGAATTGAAGAAAGCGCTGGCGCTACCGCCGGACGGCGAGGCATCGGAGTTCTTCAATCGGATCGAGAATCCGATTTCGGTGGACTCGAGCGTGCTGGAGCGCAGCAAGAACGTGATGGTCCTGCCCGGGAAATTTGGCTGGGACGATATCGGGACGTGGGACGCACTCGGCCGCGTGCGCGACAAGGATGAATTTGGCAACGTGACCAGCGGCGACGTCCACTTACTGGATGGCATCGACAACGTCGTTCACTCTGATTCGGGACGGGTCGTCGTCTACGGCGTTGACAATCTGGTAGTGGTGGTGCACGATGGCCTGACGCTGGTCACGACGAGAGAGAAGGCGGCGGACCTGAAGCGGCTGATTCAGTCGTTTCCGGCGCAGGAGAAGGGTGACGCATGAGCGCGCTCTACTTTTACGATGATGTACGCGCCAGGCAGTTCGAGCCGTTTGCGCTGACACGGCCGGCTTCCGAGCTGCGAGCCGGCACATCGCTGGTACGTCGCCGCTGGGAGCGGGCGACTTCGCTCGACAGCGCCGGGTTCATCAGCTCGCCTCACCTGGCCCACTTCGAGGAAGGCAACGCCCCACCCGCCGTGCCGCCCAAGTCGGAAATCCCCGCCGGATCGGTGATCGTCAACTCGCGCTGCGTGATTCCTTTCGGACTCGAGCTCGATCGCTTCGACTTGCTGATGTGCGAAGGCGCTGCGTGCGCGGTGCGGCTGGCGCGATCGATACCAGTGTCGCAGTTCGCGGATGGAACGGTCGACATCGGCAGCATCCAGACCAGCCTTGGTGGCCGCAAGATCCCGGGCCGCTGGATGAACGAAGTGTGGGACTATGTTGCGACCCTGACCGATCAGCTGATGGAAGACATTCCGCTGCGCGGCAAGGCGCTGGCCGCCGCAGCGAAGTTCAGTGCGACAACCCTCGGTGAGCATGGCGTATTCGTCGAGGAAGGCGCCGAGATTGGACCGCAGGTCGTACTCGACGCGTCAGCCGGACCGATACTGATAAGACGCGGTGCGGCGATCGCCCCGTTTACCCATCTGATCGGACCAATCGCCGTCGGGCGCGGATCTCTGATCCAGGGCGATCGTGTCAGCGCTTCATCGATTGGCGATCACTGCAAAGTGCGCGGCGAGTTCAGCAATTCGATCGTGCTCGGCCATAGCAACAAAGTCCACGCGGGCTTTGTCGGCCACTCATATCTTGGCCGGTGGGTCAACCTCGGCGCGCTCACCACCACCAGCAATCTCAAGAATACCTACGGCCCTGTTCAGCTTTGGACTCCGTCAGGAGTGCGCGCCACCGGGCAACAATATCTGGGTACGATCTTCGGCGATCACGTCAAGACAGGCATCGGCACTCTGCTTAGCACCGGGACGGTGATCGGCGCGGGTGCCAACCTCTTCGGTTCGAACATGCCTCCGAAGGTCGTGCCGCCCTTTGCGTGGGGAGATGGAGAACCCTACGACACCTACGACGTCACTAAATTCCTTGCAGTAGCGGAGCGCGTCATGCTGCGACGTCATGTCGAGCTGGGAGACAATACGCGCAAGCAGCTGAGCGAAGCGCACAAGAAGCGGTGGAGCGTTTGATGAAGTTGTGGGTTCTTGGCAGTGGCAGCAGCGGAAATGCAATTCTTCTGGAGACGGCGCGCTCGCGGATACTCGTGGACGCCGGTTTCTCTCCGCGCGTGCTCAAGCAACGCCTTGCGATCGCGGGCGTGGCGCCGAATTCGATCGAAGCGGTCGTCGTCACCCATGAGCACACTGATCACGCCAAGGGAGCCGCCGCCGCGGCTCGCAAGTGGGGATGGACGATCGTCTCGACCGCGGGGACGCGGATGATGTGTCCCGACTGGGCGGAGATCAAGACGATTCTCACCCCGCGAAAGAGCGCAGTGGTGGTTGGAGATTTTCACCTGGAGACGGTCCCGGTCGCGCACGATGCCAACGAGCCGATCGCCGTGATCGTGACTTCGATCGGCGAAGGAGCGAGAGCGGGAATCGTTTACGATCTCGGCCACGTGACGGAGACGATCTCACGTGCGCTGGACAAGCTCGATATTCTGGTGATCGAGGCCAATCACGACGAAGGGATGCTGAGGGCAGGGCCGTATCCGCCATCGGTGCAGGCGAGAATTCGCGGAAAATTCGGGCACTTGAGCAACAGCGACGCCGGCAAGCTGGCGGGGGGAAGCATTCACTCGGGTCTCAACAACATCGTGCTCGCCCACCTCAGCGAGCAGAACAACACACCTCGGGTAGCGCTCGCCACTGTCGGAGATTCGCTGCGCCGCGGGCGCTTCAAGGGGCGACTGACCGCGGCGTCACAGAGCAAAGTCGTCGGCCCGATCTGTGTCGGACCGCCGAGTGTCTCGACTCAATTGGCGCCGGTGCAGCTGGCGCTGGGACTCTAGCTCACGGCTTTGGCCGGCGACTGCCGGCGACGAACGCGAACAGCAGCGCTGCTACGATGATAAGTCCAAAAAGCCAGTAGAAGTTCATCGCCCCTCGACGTCGCGGTCGCCGGGAATTTTTCTTTCCGCCCTTCCCTCTCCCGGATGCGCCTGTGCTTCGTGAAATCGCTCCCCTTTCATTCGTATGGCCTCGACGAATCTCTCGTACTCCGTATCGGAAAGATCATCGGCAATCCCCGGTACCAGGCCCTTCACCAGCGTAATTCGCTCGGCAAGCGTCAGCTCATTGATGGCAGTAACGAGCTTCCGCAGCCGCGGATGATTCATCCACTCTGTCTCTTTGCTTGTCGTCATCAAGTTCTCCGGTCGGTGCGCATGCGGAACTCTATTTTCTCTCAGTGCGTAGTCTGGTGCCCCTGATCTCGGTCCAGCGCCGGAGCAGGGTGTTGAGTGTTGCTTCGAGGTCGGCCGCCGCTCGGGCAGCCTGGGTCGTCGGCTCCGCGTCGGCTCCCTCGACGGTGTCGAGCACGCCGGCCAGCTGCTCGTTGAGTTGCACGAGACCGGCCGCGGCTCCGCCACGCGTGCCTGACTCGATGCCAGCCAGCGTCGAATCAAGGGCGACGAGCGAATCAGCGACTTCCTTCGCCTTGGCGCCCTCGCGCTGGGTCCGGAGCAAACCGCGTCGGGCGCGCAGCTCACTGAGCGCGGTGAAATCCCGGCTGATGGCATCGTTCATTCGCAATCCGATGTCGCGCTGCAATCGCAGTCCGGCGTCGGTGATTCGCACCCGCGGATCCATTTTTATGGTGAGCGGCTGCTCATAACGGCGCCCGTTCACCGTCAGTCTGACGGTGTAAGTACCTGGGAGTACAGCGGGCCCCAGCGGAAAGCGGGGCGTGTCTCCATAGATCGCCGAGATCGGGTAATCGTGCGCCAAGACTTTGGGCGGCGGATAATGCAGATCCCAGACAAAGCGATGGGTTCCGCGGTCCGCGGCGAGACGTTGTTGGGGGCGAATCCAGTAGTTGGGAACGTTGAGATTGGTTTCGATCGGCTCGACCGAATCAGCGCTCGAAAAACTCCGCACGATCTTACCGGCGTTGTCGAGGATTTCGAGTCCCACCGGACCGGCGACGTCGGCGCCGAGTCGGTAGTTGATGATCGCGCCGTCGGGCGGATTCTTGCCGGCCGGCTCCTCCGGCGGCAACGGCGTGTCGGTGTTCTTGTTGCGCCGGAACCGGTAGGTGAGCTTGGGCTTGAACAGAAAAGTCTCGGCCGCCGGCTTCGCATCGAGTTGGCGCAACGTCGTCATGTCGTCCAGGATCCAGAATGAGCGGCCGTGGGTTCCAACAACGATGTCGTCGTCATGAATGACGAGATCCCGAATCGCCGTCGCCGGCATGTTCAAGCGGAGACTTTGCCAGTGGTCGCCATCGTCGAGGGAGAAATACACCGCGCGCTCGGTGCCAGCGAACAGCAAGCCGCGCCTCACTGGATCCTCGCGCACCGCGTCCACAACTTCGCCACTCGGGATCCCGCTTACTATCTCAGTCCAGCTCTTCCCGCCGTCATGAGTTCTGTAGATGTGGGGCTGCAGATCGTCGAGCTTGAATCGGTTGATCGCCGCGTAAGCCGTCACGTCATCGAAGTGTGAAGCCTCCATCAACGAGACCTTGCTCCACGGTGTCAGCGCGGACGGCGTGAAGTTCGTCCAGGTTTTCCCACCATCGCGAGTGAGATTGATTACTCCGTCGTCGGAGCCGGTCCAGATCGTATTCACGTTTCTGAACGAGGGCGCGACGGTATAGATCACACCGCGGTTCTGCGCTTTCGACGCGTCACCGTTGGTGAACATTCCGTAGCTCGCGGGAACATCGTACTTCTGGCGAGTGAGGTCCGGGCTGATGACGTCCCAGCTGTGTCCACCATTGGTGGTCTTGAACAGAACGTTGCCGGCAAAATAGAGGATGTGCGGATCGACCGTCGAAAAAATGACGGGCGCGGTACGGAGAAATCTGTATTTGCCTGAGCGAACCGCTTCGGGACTGATGTTCTGCACTTCGCGCGAGCGCTGGTCGAAGCGCGAGATCTTGCCGCCATAAATGATGTTGGGGTCGAGCGGGTCGGGCGCGACGTAACCGTATTCCTCGGCGCCGACCGGATTCCACTCGCGAAAGGTGATCGCGCCATAGTCACCGCGGCTCATCGTTCCGACAGAACCGCTCTCCTGCTGGCCGCCGTACACCCAGTATGGAATCTGATTGTCGGTGATCACGTGATAGAACTGCGCGGTCGGCTGGTTGTACCACGAGCTCCACGTCTTTCCGCCGTTGACTGTGATGGTTGCGCCCTGATCGGCGGCGATAAGCATTATGTCCGGGTTGTCGGGGTTGATCCAAATGCGATGATAGTCGTCGCCGCCCGGCGCGCCCTTGATGGCGGTGAAGGTCTTTCCGCCGTCGGTCGATCGATAAGTCGACGTGTTCGCGGAGTACATAATATCCGGATTTCGCGGGTCCACTTTCACCTCGGCGAAATCAGAAGCGCGTCCCCAGACGCGAACCTCGGAATTGGTGCGTCGCCAGGTCTCGCCGGCGTCGTCGGAGCGGTAGATCCCGCCCAGCGTCGGCGCGTCAACAGTTGCGTACATCCGGCGCGGATCGCTCGGCGCAATCGTAAGGCCGATTCTGCCGAGTCCCTGCGCCGCAGTCGGAAATCCGGCTCCAATCTGGCGCCACGTCGTGCCGCCATCGACTGATTTGAAGAGCCCGCTCAACGGACCGTTCCAGGATGAGTTTTCCCACGGTCCCTGGCGCCCGGCCCACAGCGCGGCGTAGATCGTCTGCGAATTGGTCGGATCAAAGGCAACCTGAATCGCGCCCGTGTTCTCATCCTTGTAAAGAACCTTCTCGAACGTCTCGCCGCCGTTCGTCGAGCGATACACCCCTCGCTCCGGATTCGGGCCGTACGGGTGTCCGAGCACGGCGACGAATATTCTGTTCTCATCACGCGGGTCGACGATGATTCCGCCGATCTGTTGACCGTCGCGCAGCCCGAGGTGTCGCCAGGTTTTTCCGGCATCGGTTGATTTGTAGACACCGTCGCCGGTAGACAGATCGGGCCGTTGCAATCCTTCACCGGTTCCTACGTAAACGACGTTTGGATTTGATGGCGCGACGGCAAGATCACCGATGGAGCCGGTGGGTTGGTCGTCGAAGATCGGGGTCCACGTGAGTCCGAAGTCAGTGGTCTTCCAAACGCCGCCGTTGTTGACTCCAACGTAGAAGACGTTGGGCTGGCCGCGGACTCCGCTCGCGCCAACGGTGCGTCCCGCTCGAAACGGCCCGATCATCCGCCACTGCAGGCTCGCGTATAACGACGCATCACCCTGCCCGGGCAAATCGGTTGTCGCTACGGCGATTGCCATCAGGCAAATCGGCAAAAGTAGACGAAGCTTTTTTGCGGCTCTCAGGTGGCGACTCCCAGTGAGTGAATACGCAAGAAAATGCAATGGCCGTCCCACGACGGCCAGCTAGTGCAGAGCCGTGTCAGGTGGAACGGCATTTGTATAATCATCTGTATGCCTGAACGGACCTCTTACTCGAATCAACTACCGATGACCATATCACGTAAGACTTTAGTGGCACTGACATTTCTGATGGGGGCCGCACTCGCTCCGCCGGCGTGCGCGCAGCTGGAGGTTCCGCGAACGGCGCCGACGGCGGGAAGAGATAGCGGCAAGCCGGAACCGAGCGCGTTCGTGAAAGAGGCGCCGCTCGAGCTTAACGCAAATCTTCGCGCCCGCACCATCACCGCCAGCCAGGGCAGCGTCACCCTCGCGACTTACTCCGTCGCCATCGGGCAGCCGAAGTATCCGACGCCTCCAGGGATCTACATGATCAGAACGATCGTTTGGAATCCGAGCTGGAAGCCGCCGCCGGGCTCCGCATGGGCGAAAGGAAAAACCGAGAAAGGCCCAGGCGAGCCGGGCAACCCGATGAAAGTGGTAAAGATTTTCTTCAAGGAGCCTGACTACTACATCCACGGCACCGACGACCTTGAAAGCCTGGGCGGTGCCGAATCGCACGGGTGTTTGAGAATGGATCCGAGCGAAGTAGCCGCCCTCGCGAAAATGATCATGGATCATGGCGGCCAGCCACGCGGCGAGAACTGGTTCTGGCGCATCATTCACTTCCGGCGCCAGGAACAAGTCGTTTATCTCGACAATCCGGTTTCGCTCGTAGTCAGCGACTGACTTCCAAAAAGAAAAGGGCCGACGGAAATCCGTCGGCCTTTTTTTATTTCCGCCTGAGGAACGTCAGCTGGTCACGTGCGCACGTCTCGATGCGATCGTTCCTGCCAAGCCACCGGCGATGAGCTTCAGCGCAGACGCCAAAAGGTAAGCAGGCGGGACTCCTTGATGCCCAGCGAGTGAACCGGCCACAGAAAGCACGATCGCGGCAATCGCGACGACAATTCCATGGGCGACAAACCTGGACGAAAGCCGCGGCATTAGCAGATGCGCGAACAGATAGACATAGAGAGTGCCGCCAACGACGCCGAGGATCGCGCCCCACCGCGCCGCGAACGCCACGTAGTCGTCGTCAGACATCCCTCGCGCGAAGACATACTTATAGAGGAGGACTACCACCACGATGGTAAGTATGGTCGCGATTTCGGCCAGCAATCCGTAGCCGATGGCGCGCAGCCAGCGATCCTTCGGCGGCGCGAGCTCAGGAGTTGTCATCGCTCACTTCACTGTGAAAGGAACGCTGTACTGCCTGTCATCCCAGGTAAAACTTAGAACGCCACCGTTTCCCTGCGGCGTCACC
Source organism: Gemmatimonadota bacterium (assembly GCA_046727995.1). Classification (GTDB taxonomy): domain Bacteria; phylum Gemmatimonadota; class Gemmatimonadetes; order Gemmatimonadales; family Gemmatimonadaceae; genus UBA4720. The sequence goes on along the minus strand of JBKPDS010000129.1, from coordinate 6,573 downwards.
CCGATCACGAACTGCTCGACCGGTGGCGACACTTGCTTTGCGGCGAGATCGACGCGAGCAAAATCCTTGTCGGCGTGATAATCGGTTCCCCACTGGCCAGTTTCACTGTTGAAGATCAACTTCGCCCCCGTCGGAGTGGGCACCGTCCAGAGAGTGTACTTTCCTGCCGGCACGACGGTCGAACCAAACGCGAGATCTTTATCGGTCGTGAACATGGTTGCGGCGTTGGCACCGGTCCGCCACACCTGATTCCAGGGAACGATGTTGCCGAAAATCACGCGCCCGCGCTTCAACGGTCGGCTATAGGCGACGACGAGGTTGGCGCCGCCGATCGCCGCCCTCGCAGTATCGGGCGGCGACATCTGCCCCATCGTTCCGCCACGCGCCGCCTCGACCGCCGCCCATGACTTGACGATGCCGTCGAAATCCATGCTGTTGACGCGCTGCGCGACGGTCTTCACGGTCGTCGGACTCGCGTCGATGCCGAGGATTCGGCCACGCGAATCCACCCGCGCAACTTCGGTCCAGCCGGGGAAGAAAGTGCTGGTGAAGGCGACCGAGTCAGCGCCGCGCCGGCGAAGAATGATTGCGGGGACCGGTCCGTTACCCGCAGAAACGAGAGCGTAAGACACGCTATCGCGTCCGAGTTTCGCAGCTGACAACAACTGCTCGTAAACGCCGTATGACGTAGGTTCGGTGCCGATCATCGGAGCAACGCCACCGCGATAAGCCCTTCTGCCACTGGACGCCGTGTCTGGCTGTCCGTTGCGCTGAACTTCAATCACGGCCACCGTATCGCCGAATTTCGAGACGGTCCGCAGGACCGGCGGCGCGCCTGGATCCGCGCCAGCCCTACGAACGGTGGTGGTGAAGGTCTTGATCTGCCCCTGCGGACCGAGAGCCGCTATGTAGTGGATGTCGCGGACTCTCGGATAGCGAAGCACGAGGTCTCCCTCGAGCTTGTCACTCGAGCGGGTGTACCGCTCGATGGCAACGGTGTCTACGCCTAAACGGGTTACGATATAAGCCGTAGCGGGCGCCTGCGCCGCGAGCGGAGCCGCGGCGAACAGGAACGCCGCGGTTGATACGAGTTTCATCGACATAAGAGCATCCTGCTGCGAGAGCATGAGAGTATGGAGCCAGCATTAGATACTGCACCGGCGCACTCACGCTCGCAACGCCTCAAATGCCTGCCGCGTTTCCTCCGGTTGCGGTTCTGCCAACTCATCGGAACGCACGATCACCGCGTCCAGCGCCGCGGTGAGATCGGCGACGAGATCGTCTCCGTCCTCGATCCCCACCGACAGCCGCAGCAGTGAATCGGCGATGCCGGCCGTGCGCCGCGCCTCCTCGTCCATCGATGCATGAGTCATCGTCGCCGGGTGCGCGACCAGGCTCTCGACTCCACCGAGCGATTCCGCCAGCGTGAAACACTGGAGGTTATTGACAAACCGTTCCACACCCGTGAGCCCGCCCTCGACCTCGAAGCTCACCATCGCTCCGAAGTCGTCCTGCTGGCTCGCCGCAACCGCGTGCCCCGGATGGGACGCCAGTCCGGGATAGTAGACGCGCTTCACCGCGGAGTGAGCGGACAGCGTCTCTACCACGCGACGCGCGTTCTCGCAATGCACGCGGATGCGTGCGTGCAACGTTCTCACTCCGCGCAGGGTGAGGAAGCTGTCGAATGGGGCGCCGGTGATGCCAAGGCAGTTCGCCCACCAAGCCAACTCCTCGGCGAGACTCGGATCGGCGGCCACCACTGCCCCGCCGACGACATCGCTATGTCCATTGAGATATTTCGTGGTCGAATGGACGACGAGATCGGCACCGAATTCGATCGGCCGTTGCAGCGCCGGCGAGAGGAAAGTGTTGTCGACACAGACAATCGAGCCGGCGTCATGGCCGGCGGCAACGACCGCGGAGAGATCGGTGATCCGCAGCAACGGATTGCTCGGCGTCTCGATCCACAGCAGCTTCGGCCGGCGTGTGTTGATCAATTCGACCGCGTTAGCTGCAGTCAGGTCGGCGAACACAACGTCGAAATGACCGCGCGCCGCCAGCGAGCGGAGGATGCGATGCGTACCTCCGTAACAGTCGTGCGCGGCGAGGATCAGTTCCCCCGGACGAACTAGCTGTAACACCAGCGCTACCGCCGACATTCCAGTGCTCGTCACGACTCCAGCTTCCCCGCCCTCGAGCTCAGCGAGCGCATTGGCGAGGTATTCCCGCGTCGGGTTACCGGTGCGCGTGTAGTCGTAGAGGCGCTTTTTGCCGAAACCATCGAACGCAAACGTCGAAGAAAGATGGATGGGAGGAACGACCGCACCGTGGTGCAGATCCGACGCGATTCCGGCGCGCACGGCGCACGTCGCCGGCTTCCTCGAACCAGGAGAAGGCTGCTGCAGGCGCCTGTCAGTCATGACCAGGTCCTCCGTTCCACCTGCAGCAGCTCGTTAATGAACGGAGCTACACGCGGCCAGTCACCGAGAAAGGCATCGTGACCGAACGCCGAGTCGAGCTCGATCAGCTGGCTTGGTCCGCCGAGGCGGCCGGCGAGCTCCCGCGACTGCGCAATCGGAACGAGCCGGTCGCTACTGACGGCAATGATGGTCGTGGGCGTAGTGATCTCCTCGGGTGTGATGCGGTGCAAATCGAGCGACAGCGAAAGCGAGTTGTATCTATCCGAAGTCCACTTATCGGCGAACCGCTCGCCTTGCGTTTTCAGGTAGCGGCCGATTCGATCTTCAATCGCTTGTATTTCAGCTCCATCGTCCTCGGCCAGCCGCTCCTCGAAGTAGCGCGGGGTGAGATAGCTCGTCATCGCGATGCCGCGGGCGATGGCAAGTCCATCCCGCTCGCGACCGACGGCGGTGCCCAGTTCGACAACGCGGCGCTGGAGATGCCGGAGGGCAGTGGCCATCGGGTCGCTTTGATGGGCCGCGCCGATCACGATCAGCCGATCGGCGCGCGTCGGGAACGCGGCGCCGAAAGCGAGGGCGACCATCCCGCCGTATGAAGCGCCAACGACGGCCTGCAAGCGGTCGATCCCCAGCTCGTCGAGCGCCCTCGCCAGGGCACGTGCCTGATCCTCGGTCGTGATGGGGAGACTTCCCTTCTCGTGGGTGAGATAATCGATGGAGATGACGCGGAATTGGCTCGTATCGATCGCGCGACCTTCACCGACGACGTCCTCCCACCAGCCCTGGCGCGGATCAGACGCCGATGACGTCACGTGCTTCGATGCCGAGATGCCTCCGAGCACGGCGACGACGGGCGCGCCGGCGGCGCCGACGATCTCGTAGGAAGTCACGGAAGCATCAGCCAGCGACTCACATTCGCGGAGCAGCGCCAGGGCGGTCATTGGATTTCCTCCGCACAGTAAGGGATTTCATACCGGGCAACGAACGGCGCGGCGTTGAGCAGCTCGAGTTCAACGAGTAGCGCTTCAGTGCGTTCCCAACTCGCTGGCTCGGTGATCAGAACCTGGTGAAGGCCATCTGCCAGCTGCTCGCGCACGGACACGCCCGCCGTCGCGGCACGCGCCTTCAGACTGGTGGCATCGATGCGCGCGCCTATCAGCCAGCGATGGTGGCGGTCATCGCGCGCGGAGGTGAATTGAATCGCCTCAGCGCCGCGATCGTTTGGCGGCGCGGAAGCACGAACGAGGTCGCTCAACAGCGCCGCTGCGGTGGGCTCTCCGCCAGCGCCCGGACCCGACACGCTGAGGGGCGACGTCCAGCCAAGATCGACCTCAACGCGATTCTCCTCGAGGGTGGTACGGGCGAAGGCGGTGGATTCGGAAACGATTACCGGCTCGACGGCAGCGACGATGCGATTGCCGTCCAGCCGTGTACACTCGGCGATCGGTCGCAGCCTGCCGCCCCGCGCGACGGCGATCCGCGCGAGTTGCTCCAGACCAGGCAGCAGAGAGAGGCGCCGCAGCTGAAGCGAGGACGGTCTGATTCCGAAGGCAATCCAGGCGATGATCGCAAGCTTCGCCGCCGCATCGCGTCCGTCGAGATCACGTGTGCAATCCGCCTCGGCGAGGCCGCGATTGCAGGCGGACTCAAGGGCAGATTCCAGCGTTGCTCCGCGCTCGAGCTGGGTTATTACGAAGTTCGATGTTCCATTCAGAATCCCCCGCACCGAGCGCGGTGCCGAGGCTCCGACGAGGTCGCGCAATGTGGAGATGACCGGTGCGCTGCCACCGACAGCCGCACCGAAGTCGAGTCCGGTGCGGTGCAGATTGGCTAGCTCGTCAAGACTTTCGCCGTAGGCCGCAATCAGCTCCTTGTTGGCGGTGATCAACTTCCGGCCACGTCTCAGCGCGCTGATGGCAATGGTGCGCGCCGGCTCCTCGCCACCAACTGCTTCGATTACAACGTCGGCGTCGTGGGCGAGAAAGGATTCCAGATCGTTGGTGAAAAGCCGGGAATCGATCGGAACGCCTCGATCACGCGTGGTGTCCCGGACGAGGACGGTGGTGATGGCGAAGCGAACGCCGAAACGGGAAGCAATCGCCGCTGAAGAATCGTGGAGCAATCGCACCAGTCCGCTGCCGACGACGCCGCACCCGGCGAGTGCAATGCGAATGGTTCGCTGCGGCTTTGCCGTTGCGGAATCGAACTGAGTGAATGTGTCAGTGAACCTCGAAGCCTTGCGATTGATTCCGACACTCGCCGCCGGTAGTGGAAATCCGATCTCGGGCAAGGTTGCTACTTCGAGTTGCTGCAGGGGAGTCATGTGGATCCTCGGTGAAAGACTCCGCGCATAAAGCAGAACGCCCGGGGCTGTGTGGCCGCGGGCGTTCCTCGCTTTTTAGCATTTATTTAACGTGGCTGCAATACGCGGCAAATGACCACAGGTATTTCGATTGTTAGGTGATGATATCTCGCCCTTGACGATCGGTCAAGTGGGGGCGCAAAAAAAAAACGAGGAGCCATTAAGGCCCCCCGCTCTTATGCTCGAGCTTCCGGCTGCTAGCCGCTCGCTCCTGGCCGCCCTTCTAGTACATCCCGCCCATACCGCCAGGAGGGCCGCCTCCCGCAGCACCGGCGCCGGCCGGCTCCTTCTTCTCCACGATAATCGCTTCCGTCGTGAGCAGAAGTGAGGCGATCGACGCCGCGTTCTGCAACGCGGTGCGTGTGACCTTTGTCGGATCGATGACACCGGCCGCAACCAGGTCCTCGTACTCGTCGGTCAGAGCATTGTAGCCGTAGTTGGTCTCCTTTGAGATGCGGACTTTCTCCACGACGATGGAACCCTCGGCGCCCGCATTCTGGACGATCATCCGCATCGGCTCCTCGAGCGCGCGACGGATGATGTCCACTCCGATCTGCTCATCCGACTCGGAAAGCTTGAGGCTCTTGAGCGCCTTCTGCGCACGCACGAGCGCTACACCGCCGCCAGGGACGATTCCCTCCTCTACGGCTGCGCGAGTCGCGTGCAGTGCATCTTCCACCCGTGCCTTCTTCTCCTTCATCTCGCTCTCGGTCGCGGCGCCGACGTTGATCACCGCTACACCGCCGGCGAGCTTGGCGAGACGCTCCTGGAGCTTCTCCTTGTCGTAATCCGAGGTCGTTTTGTCGATCGCGGCTTTGATCTCCTTGATCTTACCCTGGATCTTGTCGTCCTGGCCCGCGCCATCGATGAGGGTGGTCGTCTCTTTGTCAACGACGATCCGCTTCGCGCGGCCAAGGTCGGTGACAACCGCGTTCTCCAGCTTGAATCCAACCTCTTCGGAGATGACCTGACCACCGGTCAGTACCGCAATGTCCTCGAGCATCGCCTTGCGACGATCGCCGAAGCCGGGAGCCTTCACCGCAACGACACGCAGGGTGCCGCGAAGCTTGTTGACGACCAGCGTCGCCAGCGCCTCTCCCTCGATATCCTCTGCGATGATGAGCAAAGGTTTACCCATCTGCGCGACCTTTTCCAGGATCGGGAGAAGATCCTTCATCGAAGAAACCTTCTTGTCGTGGACCAGGATTAGCGCATCCTCGAGGACGGACTCCATCTTCTCAGGATCGGTGACGAAGTACGGCGAGAGATAACCGCGGTCGAACTGCATTCCCTCGACCGTCTCGAGAGTGGTCTCGAGTCCTTTAGCCTCTTCAACCGTGATGACGCCGTCCTTGCCGACCTTCTCCATCGCCTCGGCGATCAGATCACCGATCTCCTTGTCGTTGTTGGCGGAGATCGAGCCAACCTGAGCGATCTCCTTCTTGCCCTTGGTCGGAACGCTCATCTTCTTGAGGTCTTCGACCACGGCGGCGACCGCGGCGTCGATGCCGCGCTTGAGCGCCATCGGATTCACACCGGCGGTGACGTTTTTGAGGCCTTCGCGGAAAATCGCCTGGGCGAGAACCGTCGCGGTGGTGGTGCCGTCACCAGCGAGATCACTCGTCTTGGTGGCGACTTCCTTCACCATCTGCGCGCCCATGTTCTCGAGGGCATCAGAAAGCTCGATCTCCTTGGCGACGGTAACGCCGTCCTTGGTGACGTTCGGGGCACCGAACTTCTTGTCGATGACCACGTTCCGTCCCTTCGGACCAAGCGTCACCTTCACTGCCT
>JBKPDS010000128.1:0-11386 GCA_046727995.1 Gemmatimonadota bacterium | reverse complement strand
GACGGAGAGCGTGGGCGGCATTCCTTTCGAGAAGTCCAGCGGATTCGCGACGTCGACGAGGACTTTCCCGTTCAGATTCTGCGCGCCGGCAGCTCGCAGCGCATCGAGCGACACCATGCCGGAGGTGCAGTTGAAGACGATTTCGCCGTATGCCGCCCCATCGGCGAAAGTGCCTTCGGACGACTTACCGCCAGCTTCTTTCACCCACGCCTTAGCCTTGTCGCCGCCGGCCTTGCGCGATCCCATCCGCACGTCGTGACCGAGCTTGACCAACTTTGTGCCGAGCGTCTTGCCGACGATGCCGGTACCCAGAATTCCGATTCTCATGACTTTGAGATGAAAGGTGAAGGAGCCGCGACGCCAGTGATCAGTACTTCAATCCACCCGATTCGGCGAATTCCTTCATCATCCGCTCCTGCTCCTCGGACAATTTTTCCGGAACCTGAATGGAGACTTCGACGATGAGGTCGCCTTTCTTGTCGCCCTTCTGGATTCCCTGCCCGCGCACCCGGAATCGCTTTCCGGAAGGAGTTCCGGGAGGGATCTTGAGCGCGACTTTCTTGCTGTCGAGAGTGCGCACGCTGATCTTGGTCCCCAGCGTCGCCTGGGCGATGTTGAGCGGCACCGTCGCAATCACGTCGAGCCCATCTCGACGATAAAACTTGTCGGGGTGCACGTTGAAGGTGATGATGAGATCGCCCGGTGGTCCACTGCGAGTGCCTTTGCCGCCCTGACCCTTCAGCCGGATTTTGGAGCCGGTATCGACGCCGGGCGGCACGTTGATCAGAACTTTTCTTCGCGCCCTGATCTCACCGTTGCCGTGACACGTCGGGCACGGTTCGGTCGGAATTTGCCCACGACCCAGACACACGGGACACGGCCGATTGACGGCGAAACCGCCCTGCCCAAACGAGATCACCCCGCGACCGTTGCACTCGGGACAGATCTTTAGTGATGCGCCCGGGGCCGCGCCGTTTCCATGGCACGTCGGGCATTCCTCGCTGACCTCAAGCTCGATGGGAACCTTGCCGCCGCGAGCGGCGGTCCGGAACGGTATGTCGAGATTCGCCTCGACGGTCTGCCCTTTCTCGGGCCCGGTTTGACGCGCGCTCTGACGCGATTCTCCGCCGCCGAACATCGAGCTGAAGAGATCGCCGAGTCCGCCGAGCCCACCGATGTCGAAGTCCTGGAAGTTGATCGTCTGCGACGCGCCGCGCGCGCCTGCTCCCCGCGGCGATCTGGCGCCGCCGAAACCTCCGAATCCACCGTCGAACGCGCCCAGTCGGCGCATCTCGTCGTATTGTTTTCGCTTTTCGGGGTCACCCAGGACGTTGTTCGCCTCCGAGATCTCCTTGAATCGCTCGCCCGCCTTCGCATCGTTGGCATTTGCATCCGGGTGGTACTTCTTGGCGAGCTTGCGGTAAGCCTTCTTGATCTCGTCCTGGGAAGCGTTAGAGGCTACGCCAAGTACGGAGTAGAAGTCCTTCGTCTGTGGCATGTACGATCAGTGCGCTCAGCCGTTGTACTGCTTCACGACGACACGCGCCGGTCTGAGTAGCTGTGACTTGAAGACATAGCCCGGCTGATACACGCGCGAGACCACATGGTCATCCTCTTTCGCGGTCGTCGGCTCCGTCGCCACTGCCTCGTGCAGCGCGGGATCGAACGTCTCTCCCACCGGGTTGATGACTTCGAGTCCGGCATTGCCGAGCGCCTTCAGCAGCTTTTTCTCCACCATGTCGACGCCCTGCACGATGGTAGTGGAATCGGTGGTCGCTGGATCGACGTGGGCGAACCGGGCAACGTCATCGAGGGCCTCAACCAGCTGTCGAACGAGCTCCGCCTGTGCCCGGGATCCCGCATCCTGCCGCTCCTTCGCCGTCCGCTTGCGAAAATTGTCGTACTCGGCGGCGAGTCTCAGATACCTGTCCCGCTCACCGGCGAGCTCCGATTCGGCACGCGGCGCATCCGACGTCGTCACGTTCGCGATCCCGGTGTCCCCGCTGCCGGCGGCCAGCGGATCCGCGACCTCGTCGCCGGAATTCGAGAAAGTCGCTTCGTCGGAAGCTCCATCTCCCTGGCTGGCGCCAGGCGCGTAGTCGTCCGCCGAGCCCATCGTCTCCTGCTCCGGCAACGGCGTGGGCTCGGGTTTTTTCTTCGAGTGTCTCATCTCTCTAACTTAACCTTTTGTGAAAGCGCGTCGCAGCATCTCCAGGGCGGCCTGAGCCGCCCGCTGCCTGATCTCGCTACGGTCTCCTATCAGGTGAAAACGACGTGCCTTCGCTTCGGACCCCGACACGTTCAGAGCGATCCAGACCAGGCCGATAGGCTTCTCCAGAGTGCCCCCGCCCGGTCCCGCCACGCCGGTGATGGCGATACCAATGTCGGCCCCCGTCCTGGCCCGTACACCGGCCGCCATCTGCAGCGACACTTCTTCGCTGACCGCGCCGTAACGGCGCAGGTCCTCTTCCTCGACACCGAGGGCGTCTCGCTTGACGTCGTTGTGGTAGGCAATCACGCCGCCCAGAAACACCTCGCTCGAGCCCGGTATATTCGTGATCCTCTCTCCCAACAGTCCACCAGTGCAGCTTTCCGCGACCGCCAGCTTGAGTCCAGCGCTTCGACACCGATCCAGCACCACTGACGCGAGATCGACGTCGTCTTCACCGTAAACGTACGCCGAAACGCGAGTCCGGAGTTTCAGCATCGCTTCTCTCACCAGGGACTCTGCCTCGCCTCGGTCCATCCCTTTTGCGGTGACTCTCAGATCGAGACCGGCGACGCCCGGTAAATAGGCGAGCGACAACGACCCCAGCGGCGTTCCTGGCTCGCCGAGGAAGTTTTGTCCCAGCATCTCGGCGACCGCCGATTCGGCGATCCCGGTCGTGCGCAGCGTCCCCGATATCACCGCGCTCTCTGAATCTCCGATGAGGGTTTTGATTCGCGGCAATAATTCGTCGGCCAGCATGCCGCGCATCTCGCGCGGAACGCCCGGGATCATCGCCACCCAACGTCCCTTCTCGTCCTCGAGCCAGATTCCGGGCGCCGAGCCGTGACGGTTGGTGAGTATTCCCGCACCCTCCGGTATCTCAGCCTGACTTCGATTCGTCGCCGGAAACTGCGCACCCGGAAATCGGGCCAGCCATCGCCGCTCGAGGGCCGCCGCGATCTCTTCATCGAGGATCATCTTCCGGCCAAAGATTTTCGCGATCGACGGCTTGGTGAGATCGTCGCTCGTCGGACCGAGCCCGCCCGTCGTTATCACCGCACCGGTGCGTTCCAGCGCTTCGCGAACCGCCGACGCGATCTTGTCGGCCTCATCGCCAACGGTCGCGCGACGCACGATCTCCACGCCTGCTTCAGCGAGGGTGCGGGCAATGTGTGCCGCGTTGGTGTCTATCGTGAAGCCGAGGAGGAGCTCGTCACCGATCGTGATCAGCTCGACCCGCAAACCGCTCAAGTGGCGAGGGCTCCGGAATACCTGCGCAGGTAGAGCGCGAGAGAATAGATGGTGAGAAAAACTGACGCAATCATGGCAAGTGAGCCGACAATGCCATTGAAGTAAGCGAAGGAATGCCAGGTCGCGCTACTCCATTTCCGGTTGCCGGCGATGGTCGCCGCAAAAAACCAGAAATAGGCGGAGCCGACCCAGACGGATTGAAAGGCAGTCTTCCACTTCGCGGGACCGATTGCGGAGATCACCACTCCGCGCCTGGCCGCAGTCTGCCGAAAGATCGTCATGAAGATCTCACGACCGATGACGATGGCAACGATCCACCACGGCAGGCCAACCGGTCCCAGCGGGGTCTGAAACTGCATTTGCGAGGCGTCGACGCTTTCGGCGCGTGTCGGCACGAACCGATCGCCGAACGGCGCCATCAGCACGAACATCGGAATCAGAGTCGCGAAGAGGAGTAGTTTGTCGGCCAGCGGATCGAGCAGACGTCCGAGATCGGTGATCAGGTTTCGCGTCCGCGCCAGCATCCCGTCGACGTAGTCGGTTAGTGCGGCGGCGACGTAGAGGACGAACGCGACGCCCCGTGCGCTGGGAGATGCGATGAACGGAAGTGCTGCGATGAATGGCGCGGCGAGAATCCGGGCGGCGGTAATCGCGTTGGGGAGATTCACCCGGCGCTCTCCGGCCCGCTAAGCGAGCGCCTTCAGAACGAGCTTGCTGACGGCCTTGAGTGTGTCGAACACGCCATCGCCCTGCACGGCAATCGCCTCGAAGTAGGGCGCCTTTTCTATCCATTCGCCGCCCGGCAGCTGCTCGACCAGGTTCTGGCCGGCGTGATACGGATCGGGCTGGACGCGATGCTTGGCGGTGTCCTCGACCTCCCAGCCCGGATTGAGAGCAGCCTGGAGATCCTCGATCGGCGCGGCGTTGGGCAAATCTCGCTTGTTGTACTGGATGACGAACGGCATCTGCGTCAGATCGTATCCGTACTCGGCCATGTTGTCGTAGAGGTTTTGCATGGACTCGAGGTTGGCTTCCATCCGTTCTGCCTGGGAGTCGCCGACGAAGACGATGCCATCGACGTTCTTGAGAATGAGCTTGCGGCTGGCGTTGTAGTAGACCTGACCGGGAACGGTGTAGAGGTGGAAGCGGGTCTTGAATCCGCGAATGGTTCCCAGGTCGACGGGCAGGAAATCGAAGAACAGCGTTCGTTCGGTTTCCGTGGCGAGCGAGATGAGCTTGCCGCGCGTCTCCGGTTTCACCTTGCCGTAGACGTGCTCGAGATTCGTCGTCTTACCGCCAAGCCCGGGACCATAGTAAACGATCTTACAATTGATCTCGCGCGAGGCGTAGTTGATCATCGACACGGTCTAGCTCTTCCTCACCAGTTGAAGAGTTTGTCGATTTCGTCATCCGCGCCCTTGAGCAACTTCTCAGGGGACGCGTCGCCGTTGCGACCGCGTGAGAATACACGATCGATCAACTGCGTCAACTCCTCGACCTCGTCTTTCATGCGCAAACGGACGAGTCCGACGGTCGTGCGTGAATCGAAGATTATGACCAGCAACAGACGCCGGGCGATGTCGGCGACGTAGAGAGACTCCTTCTCGCCCTGATGGAAGAGGCTGGAGAAGTCTGTCTCACCGACAAGCTTTGCCAGCTGGTCGTTGGCGCTGTAGTCAGCCGCCGTCAGCGTAGCGAACGCGGTCGTGTCGAGACCGGGAGCTTCGCCAACGGTCGTGACGAGCTGTCCCGAGCGATCGACGAGCAGCGCACAGAGCGATTTCGTCTCGCCGAGAAAGCGACGCAAGGATTCAGTAATTGCTGTGAAGTCGTCCTGAGTGAACGACCAATTGGCCGTGCCGGCGGTCATCGTGCTCCGGTCACAGCGTGGCTTCGAGGCGCTTAAGCATCCGCACTCCGCGCTGGCGGAGAATGCGGCGTGGCTCCCACGCTACGTACTCGCGAAGCAGCTGTGCGGTGGTCACCGTCCGGTGTGCACGAAGGTAGCCGAGTGCGGCGACGCGAAAGAGTGGATTCCGCGAGAACAAGCTGCGGCGGCAATTCCGCTGCAGTCTGCTCCACATCAGAGAACCAGCGGCCATACCGCCGAGAAATCCAACGGCAACGGCGCTGGCACGTTGTCTACCGCTCATGACATTGCCCTCCTGGCGGTCAACGCTTGGGCAATGGTCACGCCATCCGCGTACTCCAGGTCCCCTCCGACTGGCAGGCCGCGGGCGATCCTCGAGATCGTAAGCGGATAACGAGCGAGTCTCCGTTGCACATATAACGCGGTCGACTCGCCCTCAATGCTCGGATTGGTGGCGATTATCACTTCGCGGACGACTCCAGCTGACACTCTGGTTTCCAACTGTGGAATGGTGAGATCCTCTGGTCCGATGCCGTCCAACGGGGACAGGCGGCCACCCAGGACGTGATAGACGCCCCGGTACTCGCCAGACCGCTCGATAGCGCCGATATCGGATGCTTCCTCTACTGCGCAGATGACTCCCGTATCCCTGCGCGCGTCACGGCAGATGGAGCACAAATCTTCCTCTGTCAGGTTGAAGCACTGGGGGCACGGGCGAACCTTCTCGGCGAGGGTCGTCAGCGCCGTAGCAAGTCGTTTAGACTGATCAGGCGACTGCTTGAGCAGATGATACGTGAGGCGCAGCGCTGTCTTGCGCCCGATGCCGGGGAGCTTGGAGAACTCGGCGGCGAGGTCGTCTATCGCGCCCACGCTAGAACGGGAGTTTGAAAGGAAGGTTCAGTCCGCCGGTGAGCTTCCCCATCTCTCCCTTGGCGAGGTCGGCTGCTTTTTTCTGCGCCTCGTTGACGGCAACGAGGACGAGATCCTCCAGCATCTCGACATCCCTGGGATCCGCCACGCTCGGATCGATCTTGACCCGGGTGATGGTGCCCTTCCCGTCGGCGTCGACGGTCACCATGCCTCCGCCGGCAGCGGCGGTGACGGTCTGTTTTTCCAGGTCCGCCTGCATTTGCTGCATGCGCGCCTGCATCTGCTGCGCCTGCTCGAAGATCTTGCTGAAATCAGCCATTGGCTCGTGAATCAGTGGAAGTTAGTCGAGGAGCTCCAGATCGAGCTCGTCGATGGCCGCGCCGAGCGCGGGGTCCTTCTGTCGCAGCATGCCGATACGCTCTTCTTTCAGAGCCTCCGGCGTCATCCGGCTGCGGTTCGAGTCCTGCGCAGTTGCTTCCATGGCGCGCTTCATCTCGAGTAGTTGCCCTTCATTCGGACCTGACGCCGAAGCTTTCGGCACCGGTTTTTCCGGCGGCAGCGCGTTGGGTGCATCGAGCTGCGGCGGATATCCAGGTCGCGTCGCTGGCCGTTGCGGTGGTCGGGCGACTGGTGAGGGGGGCGTCCCAGCGGTGGCCGGGCGGCTCGCTGCTTCGCGATCGGCGAACGAAGCGTCACCCGCCAATCCCTTGAGCAGATCCTCGAGCGCCACCGTGCGATCGAGCAGTGCCATGCGCACGAGGAGCATCTCCACCAATAACTGTTGCTGCGCGCTCTTCTTGAACGTCGGCTCGAGCGCGTTGACCGCGCTGATCATGCGCAGGAGATCGCCGGCGGTGAACAAATCGCGGCGCTGCTTCAAAGCGACCGCAGCCGCCGACGAGACGCCCTCGGCTTTGCCGTTGAGCACGATGGTCAGCTGGGCGCGCAGGATATCGGCAAATCCGGAAAGGAAAACTCCGAAGTCGACACCCGCGTCGGCCAGCTTGTTCACTGCGTCGAAGATTTCGCCGGCGCGATGGCCGGCGATGATGTCGAGGATCGCGAGGAATTCATCCTCCGGCACCAGACCCAGTGCTTCCCGAACTCGTTCGGCAGTCACTGCCCCTTCGCCGATCGAAATGACCTGATCGGCCAGACTCAACGCGTCGCGCATCGATCCGTCGGCAGCACGGGCGATCATTCCGAGCGCGTCATCGGAGCTCTTGACACCTTCTGCCTCGAGCACAGTCGACAGACGTCGCGTGATGTCAGAGAGACCGATGCGCTTGAGGTCGAATCGCTGCAGCCGACTCAGCACCGGTGCTGCGGTCTGCGCAATTTTCTGCGGCTCAGTGGTGGCGAAGACGAAGATCACCCTCGGCGGCGGCTCCTCGAGAATCTTGAGCAGCGCGTTCCAGGCTTCGCGTGTGAGCATGTGGGCTTCGTCGATGATGTAGACCTTGTAGCGGTCCGGTCCCGACGGGGCGTACATCGCTCGCTCGCGCAGCTCGCGCGCGTCATCGACACCACGATTGGAAGCGGCGTCGATTTCTACGACGTCCAGACTCGACGCTCCGCTCCAGATCCGCTGGCAGGATATGCACTGGCCACACGGCTCGCCGTCTTCGCGCTTGTTCTCGCAGTTGAGGGCCATCGCCAGGACGCGCGCCAAGGTGGTCTTGCCGACGCCGCGCGGGCCGGAGAGGAGATAGCCGTGCGCGACTTTTCCTCTGGCGATTGCGCCGCGCAGCGTATTCGATACGTGCGACTGGACGGCAACGTCAGCGAAGCTCTTTGGTCGGTATTTGCGGGCGAGTGCGAGAGACATTGCGCGGCGGGAGTACCCCAGGCCTGACGGAGCAACGAAAGACACCACATGCCGCTGCTACCTTCGGGGTCCTGACGGAGTTAGCGGGCTTGCGCCCTCCGGGACCTGGGGCAGTAGAAATATAGCACGCGAAGGCTGCGGATTGAGGGATGCGGACTAACTAATCGGTCCGGAGTTCGGACTAATTGAGGAGTGCGTACTAGCTGCGGAGTGAGGCCAACCGCTCATGGCCGCTTTAGTCCGTACTCAGTCCGCAGTGGTCCGCAATCCGCAGTTGGGCCGGACTCCTAAATTAGTCCGCAGTCCGAACTGATTAGTTAGTCCGCACCCCTCAACCTCAAAAAGAAAGCCCCGCCGTAAGGCGGGGCTTTCCATACGTGTGCGCGATGCCGTGCTACTTCTTCACCTTCACCGTCGGCACCTTAACTAACGTGGTGTCCTTCTTCACTTCGACCTTGGGAACCGCCACCTTCGCAGTGTCCGTACCGACCTGGACCGTCGGAGTGTGAATCGTGTCCGTCTCCGTTCCGATAACGGGCTTCTGAACTTCGTATTCACCTGGTGCGGTTTTCTTGCAGGCCGAAATCGATACAGCGGCCACGACGGCCGCAACTACCGCGAACTTGCGCACGAGACGCCTCCCATCCAAAAGTAGGTTCGCCGGAAGACCCGGCACCATCGATTGAGACTCAATCTTCGAACGCTTCGCGTTGCATCTTGCGCACGCGTCGCAGCTCGTAAACCTGCGCTACTTCCCCACCAATAATGAAGATGAAGGATGCATAGTAGACCCAGATAACGACAATCACCAGTGCAGCGACCGTGCCGCTGTAAAACGAACCAGGATTGAACGATCTCACGTAGGCTGAAAACGCCCGTTTTGCGACCTCGAGCAGCACGCTCGTAAAGAGCGACGCGATGAGCGCAGTCTTCCAGCGGATCTTCCGGTGCGGGAGAAACTTGTATAGACAAAAAAACATCGTCGCGATAAAAGAGAACGCGAGCAGCTGACCCAGATTGTACTCGAGCTGGCCCATCAACTCCTTCCGTATTCCCAGATCTGCAAGGACGAGCACGCCGCGAGTCGTGGCGATGGCCAGGTACGCGCTGAGCGACGTGTACGCCACCAGCAGCAGGCTCGAGACGAGAGTCATCTCGATGTCGAAGATCTTGCCGGCGATGATGCCGCGGTCGGTATCGATGTCAAAAATCGCCGCCAGTACCGTGCGCAGCGATCCGAACAAGCGAGTCGAGAACCAGATGAAGCCGATGGCGCTGTAAATCCCCAGCGCGCCCTTGCGCTTGATGACTTCCTGGAGAATCAGAGCAGCAGGACCAGAATCGCCAGGAGGATGCGGCGGCAGGAACTTGTCGACGATTGTAAGAACTTCTGCCGACGTCGTGTCGGGCGACTGGTTCAGCAGATAGATGAGACCTGTCGCCAGGAGCAAAAAAAAAGGGACGGCGGCGAGCAGAATGTTGAAGGCGATGCCGCCCGCCAGAAAGAAAACGTTATCTTCGCCGCTGTTGTCCCAGACTCGCTTCGCGTAGTCGCGAAGCAACCAGCCGAGCCGGGCCGCTAGCCCGCGCTGGGGCACTAGACGTCTTTGTACGCCGCTTTGCTTTCGGCGATGCGCTGCTCCAGCTCTCCACGTGCCTCACGCGCGGCCGCCCGGCCCGCGTGATACGCGTTCGTCACACGCCGCTTTCTCTCGTCGACTGCATCGAGAGTCGCCTCGAGCTTGTCCTCAACGGTGGATTTCACTTCCTTGATCTTGTCGGCGACGGTGTCGCTCACATCCTCGACAAAACCCTGGGCCGCATTCTTGGCGCGACGGGCGCTGCGAGCAATTCCGCCCCGCGTTTCTTCGCCGCTCTGTGGCGCGAACAGCAACGCCACGCCCGCTCCCAATGCAATGCCAAGGAGGAAGGGACCTATCGCCGACTCCTCTTTTTCGATGATGACGTAGGGCTCCGCCTCGTACTCCTCGTCGCCCTCTTCATCTTCCCAGTCACGCTCGTCCATTCGTGTCCTCCACCTCATTGCCGCCTCCCCTACCGTTTTTTGGGTTTCGCTTTCACGGGCGCAGCTGCTTTTGCCGGAGCCTTCGACGCTTTGGCAGCCGCCGGTGGAAGGTCCGCCGGTTTAGCAACGCGCACGCCATTACCGGTCGGAGCTGGCGTCGAGCTTTCACCGGGCCTGCCGTTGAGCAGAGATGCAATCTCCGCGCGAACGTCGGCCGGTGTCATCCCGACGATCGTCGCGGTACGGGCGTAGTCGCCGTTGGTTGACGCAAACGCGCGCAGGACGAGCTGCCGGCGGGTTTCTGCCAAAGTCGCGCCGGGTGGCACCGTCATCGGTGTCGCGAACTCGCCGGTGCGGTGAAGATGGCGAGGCATAATGTCGGCGGCCTTGATCTTGTCGCCGCGACTCATGATCACCGCTCTCTCGACGGCGTTCTTGAGCTCGCGAACGTTGCCTGGCCAGGTGTAGGAGAGGATCCACTCCCAGGCGGCATCGTCGAAGCCACTCATGGCCTTGCCGTTCTGCTCGGCGAAGCGCGCCAGGAACTCGTTCGCCAGCAGCTTCACATCGCCGAGCCGCTCGCGCAGGGGTGGCAGGAATAGCTCCACCACTGCCAGTCGATAATAGAGGTCATCGCGCAGGTCGTTATCCAACAGCGCCTTCTGCACATCGCGGTTGGTCGCAGCGAGGATCCGAATGTCGACGTCGATCTCTTTCTTTCCGCCCAGTCGGCGAATGCTGCGCGACTCGATCGCGCGCAGGAGCTTCACCTGAATGTCGGGCGGCATCTCGGCGACTTCGTCGAGGAAAATCGTCCCGCCGTCGGCCATCTCGAACGCACCCGGCTTCTCATTCACTGACCCGGTGAACGCGCCTTTTTCGTGTCCGAACAACTCGTTCTCGAGAATGTCCTTGGGGAGAGCGGCGCAGTTCAGCGCGAAGAAGGGTCCCTTGGAACGCTCACTCTTGGAGTGAATGGCGCGAGCGACCAGCTCCTTTCCGGTGCCCGACTCGCCGAAGATCAGAACGCTGGCGTTGGACGGCGCGACCGCTTCGATGATCTGGTAGACGGCGCGCATCTCCTCGGATTGACCGGTGAGCTCGCCATAATGGGTCAGACCCTCGAGCTTCGAGGAAAGCTCGCGATTCTTCTGCTGGACGTTGAACTTGTCGAGCGCTTTCGGGATGAGTGCCTTGAGTCGATTCAGCTTGTCGGCGGTGAGGGGCTTCTCGACGTAATCGTAAGCGCCTTCGCGCATCGCCTGCACCGCAGAATCGACGGTTGCCTGGCCGGTGACGATGATGCACTCCGTCGGTATCGCGCGCTGCTGC
>JBKPDS010000127.1:0-8347 GCA_046727995.1 Gemmatimonadota bacterium | reverse complement strand
GGAGAGGCCCAGGACGAGCTTCCCATTCGTTACACGGGCGATCAGCTCGATATTGGATTCAATGCCAGCTATCTGCTCGAGATCCTCCGTTATATACCGAGTGACGAAGTGCGGATGACATTCAAGGCACCGGAGAGAGCGGCGACCATCGAGCCGGAAGGCTGGAAGGATCCGGCATCGTACATGTGCCTGGTGATGCCGCTTCGGCTCGTCGACTAGCGAGCTAGCGCAAATTCCTGCTTCACGGTCTGTCGGAAGCGGCTCGTCTTACCTGACACTGTTACTGAAAAATCGAGATCCTGGCTGACACTCAG
Organism: Gemmatimonadota bacterium; assembly: GCA_046727995.1. Classification (GTDB taxonomy): domain Bacteria; phylum Gemmatimonadota; class Gemmatimonadetes; order Gemmatimonadales; family Gemmatimonadaceae; genus UBA4720. The sequence continues at coordinate 8,033 of JBKPDS010000127.1, read as the reverse complement.
GTGCAGGATTGATCCGGTGATTGTGTCCTGATAGTACGTAGCGCTGCCTGTTCCGTTAGCAGTGAGCGTCAGGCGATGTTGCTGTTGCGCACCCTCGCCCTCCGCCTGGATTGTATCAGCTCGCTGTAGAACGAGTGTGCGAACTCCTTCATACTCACTTTCGCCGATTACGTGGTATGAGCGAAGAACCCGTGACCTGGTGGGAATCGATCCCTGACAGCCGGTTGAATTTGTAGAATCCTTCCAGCTAACAGCTGTTGTAAGCAATGCCGGGATACGTGGAAGCAGGTTGTGTAAATCCGTAATCAGTGCTGATGTGACCGGGCTGCAAGCGTGGGGAAGGCTATCGGCTGAGATTGTCAAACTGTCTCCAAAGTGCACTCCTGACAGTTGAAGCGGCAATTGAATGGCCTGAGCTGAATCGATCATTCCTTGGGTAGTTGTCGCGAACGTGTCGACGACCGCTGTGAATGCAACTGTGTCGGCTCTAGTCTGTAGCGTGAGAGACTCGTGTGTTGAATTGGTGGAGATCTCTCTGCGAGGTTGTGGGCCTGTAGTCTCATCAATTGCTGCAGTTCTGGAAATCCGGTATGAGATAGACCCCGGCGTGAAGTTGAATGTCCACGAACTGGCAGCTGACGGGATCGGCACTGGAACTGGTCGCGATGCTATAGGTGTGCCTGCCGCTGGCGCACGGGAGCTGGCGCAGCCAAACAGATATGCGACTGAGAGCAGTTGCCAATGGGGAATCAGGCGCATTCTTGTACTTCCGATCGGTGCATAGTCTGGTAAAGCAGAACAACCTCCGGCGATGAATTGCCGGAGGTTGTCATACGTTGGCAAATAGTCTGTAAGCCGGGTTCTGTCGGATTGCTTGCACAATCCGGACGATCATTTCTCTTCGAGTATAGTTGCCCATACTCTCTAGCAGCCTACCCGCGGTGTCTTGATCGAGGTGGACGCCTCTCGCCGCATATTTGGCCTTGCTCCAGCTGGGGTTTGCCGTGCCGCTCATGTTACCGTGAGCGCGGTGGGCTCTTACCCCACCGTTTCACCCTTGCCACCCCGAAGGATGGCGGTCTGATCTCTGTGGCACTGTCCGTCACAGGTGGCTCACGCCACCGGCGCCCAGGGGTTACCTGGCAGCCTGTCCACTGGAGCCCGGACTTTCCTCGAATAAGTACCATTACGATACTATCCGCGATCGCCCGACCATTTGCCTCATCAAAATATAATAGAATGACGATGCTGGACGATCCAAGGTTTTCTCATTCCCGGTACATGACGAGCATCTGACGTGCTGATGTAACGTTGCCCTTTCGGTGAGGGTTGCCACTGCCACTCTAACCGTGAGGTTCAGATGCCCAACGAGTCCAAACGTAACGCCCCTCGTACTCCCGTATCCACTATTCTTACGCCGCTGGAGCGATCTCGCGTCGATGCTGCCGCGCAGGGCCTGTGTGATCCGCTCCACCGAGAATCTCTTGATGAAGTTCTGTCGGATCTCAGGGAGCAGAAAGTGAACCTGGTTCTGATTTCAGTCGCGAAATATGGATCGCAGAGCTCGAGTCGCGTAGCCGCCATGGTGAGAGAATTCCCACGAATCCCTGCAGTTGCATTGTTGACGGAGACACAGAATTCGACCCCGCATGCTACGTTAGCTCTCGGTCAACTTGGGATTCGGACGCTGGTCGATGCCAGGATGCCTTCGGGATGGCAAACGCTCAGAAATCTTCTGGCGTCACAGGGATCAAGTGATCTGCAGCGTTCCGCCCTGGCGCAAATCAGCCTCGATCTGCCGGGCGTCTCAAGGGATTGCTGGCGCTTTTTCGAGCTTCTCTTTGATTCCTCGCCTCGTATTTCGACAGTAAGACAACTCGCTCGGCATCTTAATATTCTGCCCAGTACGTTGATGAGTCGCTTCTTCCGGGCGAAGCTGCCGGCACCCAAGCGCTATCTCTCGCTTGCCAGATTGATACGTGCTGCCCGACTCTTTGAGAATCCGGGGCTGTCGGTTGCTCGTGTCGCCAACCACCTGGATTACTCATCGCCACAAAGTTTTGGCCGACATGTGCGGACGGTCATGAAGATGTCCCCAGTGAAATTCAGAAGCACTTACGATGGTCAGGGAATGCTCCAATTCTTCAGGACCGAGCTGATCCTTCCCTACGCGGAAGTGCTGTGCGCTTTCCGGCCATCTGCAGCGTACCCGGGCTGGATGCCGAAAGCAGGTGCTAGATCTCGAGAGCTTTGATTATTTGGCTGGCAGCCACAACGCTGATAACCGGAACGCCAGCAGCTTCGATTGCCTGGCGTCCACCCTCCTCGCGGTCAACCAGTGCTAACACTCCGGACACGGTTCCGCTTTCTGCGCGTACTGCTTCAATCGCGCGGAGTGCGGAGCCACCCGTTGTGATAACGTCCTCTATCACAGCTACCCGATCATTTTTCTGGAATGGTCCTTCAATTCTCTTTCCTGTTCCGTGAGTCTTCGCTTCTTTCCGGACCGTGAATGCCCGCAAGGGTCTCGAAGACGAAGCACTTGCGTAGCTAATGGCGTAGGAGATGGGGTCCGCACCGAGTGTTAGACCACCGATAGAGTCTATCGGCCAGCCCGACTCACGAAGTCGGGAGAGAGCAATGCGTCCAATAAGCGAAAGCCCCTCCGGACTCATCGTGGTCAATCTCGCATCGATGTAGTACTCGGACTTCTTGCCGGACGCGAGTGTGAACTGACCGCGCTTGGTGGAGCGCTCTGCTAACAGCCTGATCAATTGCTCTTCATCGGTCATGGTGCGGGAGGTTACGGATTCTTAAGATTCGAGTCAATGCACGCGCTTTCGCAGCTCCAGATTGATCGTTGGACTGGCCTGGTCGGTTGGATCATTTCTCTGGCAACTGTTTTGGGCCTTGCGCTCGTTGTCCGGCACGAAAGACGGCAGGCAAGAAGCCTCGTGGAACGATCAAAGGAGTTGGAACGGCTTTCATCCGAGCTGCTACGCGTCAATCGGATGAAGAGTGAATTCCTGGCGAACGTCTCCCACGAGCTTAGGACTCCACTCAATGCGATTGTCGGCTTCGTGGATCTCTTGCGTGAGGGTGTCTACGGAGAGCTCGCTCCGCGACAAGTAAAACCGGTTGAGCGCATCGAGGCCTCTGCCAACCATCTGCGGCACCTGGTTGATCAGGTACTCGATCTCGCGAAAATGGCGGCCGGGAGGCTAGAGATTCATACAGAGACCATCGACCTGCGACCATTCGTGCTAGATGTCGCGAGTGAGATTGAGTCTTTGGTGAGCGAGAAGGGGTTGAGCCTATCGCTGGTGATGGGTGCAGCACTTCCCAGAATCAGAACTGATCCAACTCATCTGCGTCAAATTCTGGTGAATCTGCTGGGTAATGCGGTCAAGTACACCAACGAAGGCGGTATAGTGATTCGCACTCGACTGGTTGACTCTCTTCCCGACAGTGGACCTGCGCCTCAAAACGATCGCACGTCCTACCCCACCACACCCTGGATTGGAATTCAGGTAATCGATACCGGCATTGGAATCGACCCGGCGGACCAGAGCCGAATCTTTGAAGAATTCGAGCAAGTTGATGCAGGCCCGCGGGGAAATTCGGCGGAGAGAGGAACCGGATTGGGGTTGGCGATCTCGCGGAGACTAGCGGCGCTGATTGGCGGAATGGTGGAGCTCGAGAGCGAATTGGGGAAGGGCTCGACCTTTACGCTCTGGCTGCCTGTGGATCCGGCTGATCTATCGGTTACGCCGAAGTAGTCCCTTGAACTTGTTGAGCATGTTCGGTTGCTCTGGCGGGATTGCAGCTGCCGCCGCGAACGCGTTGGCGAATGCAACTACGCTTGGGTACCGGCTGGCTGGAGCCCGTGAGAGTCCGCGCATTACTACATCGTTTAGCTCCTGCGAGAAGTTGAACCCTGCTTCCGCACCTCCCGCGTCCTTCAACGGAATCGGAGGCATTGTCAGGAGTTGAGTAAACATCTCTCTTGGCGCCTTGGCGGTATAGGGAAGGCAGCGTGTCAGTAGGAAGTAGGCAATGGTCGCCAGACTGTACTGGTCAGCTGCTGCCGTAACGATCTCGCCGGAAAGAGCCTCGGGAGCGATATACATGAGGGTGCCGACAAAAAAACCTGCACGTGTCAAACGCTCATCGCTGGATGCCTGAGTGTCTGTCGCAATGCCGAAGTCGAGCAGCTTCACGCGGTGCGTACTTGGGTCGTACATCACGTTCTCAGGTTTCAGATCGCGGTGAACGATGTTAGCGTCGTGGGCAGCTTGAACGCCGGCCGCAATCTGTGAGACAATTGCTGCAACCTCTTCCCGCGGCAAAGGAGCGTGCTGTTTGGCATATCGGTCGAGTATCTCGCCCTCGGCCCACTCGATAGCGAGAAAATGGAGCCCGTTGTCGGCTTGACCGATCTCGATGGTTTCGACGACGTTCGGGTGTCTCACTCTTGCGCCGTACTTGGCTTCGCGGATGAAGCGAGCTACCGCGGTCTTGTCCTGGCGTAGTTTTTCCCGTAGCACTTTGAGTGCGACGGTGCCATGATTCGGGTGCTCAGCGAGGTAAACGGCGGATGTTCCGCCTTCACCTACTTCTTTTTTGATTGTATAGCCGGCAATAGGGGTACCGACCATCTGTTCTCGGGACACGCCGCGAAGCTAATAGAAACTGCAAAAGCCGGATAGGGTACTTCCTGGTCATGCCCACCACATCCAGAATCTTCTTAGGTCTCCTGTTCGTTGGATCTGTCGCTGTTGCCTGTAGCAGCAGCTCGACGTCAACGTCCGCCGGAGATGTGCCCAATCCACGAGTAGTTCCATCCATCGGGGCACCTGCACCTGACATGAGTGATCTGTACCGCCAGATTGGGTTGCTGGCAGCACCCGGACCGGTCGGATTCGTGGGGAAGGTTTCCGCGTTTGCGAGTAAATCTCCTGATACGACGCTCCTTCTCGTCAGCATCTCCCTGCCAAACCGCGCTCTCACTTTCACCAGGGAGGGCGATCGCTACCGCGCTCCCTATGAAGTGAGCCTGACGCTCAGTCGCGGTGGTGCTGATGCAGCGACAGTCAACGCGATGGAAATCGTTCGTGTCGGATCATTTCGTGAAACCAACCGAACCGACGAGAGCGTGATATTCCAACACTATTTCCACGTGCCGCCGGGTGACTACTCTCTATCGGCGATGGTACGTGATGTCGGCGGATCCCGTAATGCGAGTCAGCAAGCATCCGTCACTGTGCCGGCACTTGGTGCCGGGCGTCTTTCCACGCCCGTACTGGTTTACGAAGCACACGGCAGGACAACTCTGGACTCTGCGCCAGGCCTCCTTGCCAGCCCTCGTTCGAGTGCAGTCTTCGGTCGGGATAGTACGGTTGCGGTATACATCGAGGCGTATGGCCAGGGTCCCCGCCAACCAGTGGACTTTGTCGTACGGAATGATAAAGGCGCGCAGGTATGGCGTGACTCAGCAAACCTGGCGCGCAGAGGAGCGCTGTTCAGCGGTATCGTGTCGGTTCCTATTTCCAATGTCGGAATCGGGACCGCCCAGGTCTCGTTCACTCGCCGAGATGGAACAGATACTGTAAAAGCGCCCCTGTTCGTGAGTTTCGGGGAGGACATCCCGCTCATGTCGTTCGATGACATGATCGGATATCTGAGATTCTTTGCCACTCCGGGTCGGTTGAACGCGCTAAAATCAGCGCCACCGGAAAAACGTGCATCAGTCTGGGCGGAATTCCTTCGAGCAACTGATCCATACCCCGAGACACCGATCAACGAAGACATGCAGGCATACTTTGGTCGGATCCAGATTGCAAACGCGCAATTCAGGATGGATCGAAATCCAGGCTGGCTGTCTGATCGCGGGATGGTATTCGTTGCACTCGGCGAGCCCGATCAGATCGTCGAGCGCAATGTCAACCAGAGTATTTCCACGACGCAAATGGGCAACACAACGCGGATTCAAATCTGGTTGTACAGGCAGTACAACTCACAGCTCGTCTTCTACGACGACAATGGAAGGTGGCGGCTCACCAGGCCGAGTGAAACGGATTTTCTGGCGCTGAATGCTCGGCGGCAACGATAAGAATCTAACTCGGTAGGCTTCTTCCATCTCCTTGGCGCTCTCGTTTGGCCAGGACGGGGGCGTTTTATATTGACTTTATGAAAGGTCCTGACAGCCCGCGGCTGTTTTTGGTCGACGGCTATGCGCTCATTTATCGCGCGTTCTTCGCGATGATCTCCCGTCCGCTTACGACGAGCAAGGGCGAGAACACATCGGCGAGCTGGGGCATAGCGACCTTTTTGCGACTGCTCAATACCAACCATCACCCGGAGTACATCGGGTGGGTGCATGATTCTGGTCTCTCGTTCCGGCATGAGCGCTATCCCGCCTACAAAGCCACGCGTGAAAAACTGACGGAGGAACTCCAATCCGACTTCGATCGCGGAATGGATCGTATCTGCCAAATCTTGGATGCGTACCGGATTCCGATCATTACTCTGCCAGGATACGAAGCAGATGACGTTATTGGGACACTGGTTGCACAGAGCGTGGAAGCCGGTGTGAACGCAGTCGTGGTGTCGGGAGACAAGGATTTCCAGCAACTCGTTAGACCAGGTGTCTGGCTGTTGAATCCGGGACGCGGGGGATCAGCGAACGTTGAAGAGCACTGGGTTGGTCTGGAGAACGCCGAAGAACGGCTGGGCGTTGCTCCTCAATTCGTGACCGACTACCTCGCTCTGGTCGGTGACTCCTCCGACAATATCCCCGGAGTGCGAGGAATCGGCGACAAGACTGCTGCCGAGCTGGTAAAACAGTACGGTCACCTCGAGTCGATCCTTCAACATGCACCGGAGATAACGAAGAAGCGCCCGCGTGAGGCACTTCTGGAGCACGCTGAAAACGCCAGGCTGTCCAAGGAATTAGTCACTATTCGTGACGATTTGCCGGTATCGCTCGATCTGGAGTCACTGAAGATCAAGACCCCGGACTACCAGCGACTGCGCGATCTCTACATCGACCTGGAGTTCCATTCCCTCGCCAAGGACATTGCGGCTCAGGCGCCTGTCGAGGAAAAGCCGCAGCAGGTTTTCAACTATGTAACGGTTGACACTCTCGAGGGCGTTGCCCGCGTTGTCGAGCGAGCACGTGAGACGAAGCTGATTTCGCTCGATACTGAAGCCTTTGTGGATGCAGACAGTCCGCAGACGGCGGATCCGCTGCGCTCTTCGCTGATCTCGATCTCGATCGGGTTGGGTAACGGTGAGGCGTACTACTTCCCGCTCCGTCATCGATTGCCACGGAGTGGGCAGGGAGACCTCCTGGTTGACGTACCGGGCGACCGGTCTGCGACCGACGCGCCGGAGGAGCGCGGTCTCATTCGCGGAGGGGATGAAGTCTTTCCCGAAGGAGTGACTGCCAAAAAGAAGAAGACCAATGGCGATTCTCTGAGCATTGCTGCGAGAATGCTCAGAGACAAACGGCCAGGCACGGTCCGTAATCTTCCTCCGCTCGATGCACCGGAGATGAAATCACTGCGGGACATCCTGGAAGATGCGTCGATCCGCAAAACTGCTCACAATGCCAAATTCGATCTGCTGCTACTCAGATCTCTCGGGATTCAGCTGGCCGGGCTCGATTTCGATACCATGCTGGCCAGCTACGTCCTTGATCCAGGCCGACGGTCACACGGGCTGGATGTACTGAGTCTCGAGTTCCTCGATCATACAATGACGTCCTACGCTGATCTCTGTGGCAAGGGCCGCTCCGAGATCCCATTCGAGGAGTGTCCTGTCGAAGCTGCACGCGACTACTCCTGTGAAGAAGCGGACACGGTGCTCCGACTGCGCGAGATATTCGAGCCGCAGCTCGAAGCTCACGAGCTTACTCGTCTTCTCGATGGAATCGAGCTTCCACTCATTGACGTATTGGCGGAAATGGAGTGGACCGGCGTCACGATCGATCTGCCATGGTTCGCCTCGCTGAAGCAGCGTTTCCAGGCTGA
>JBKPDS010000126.1:0-20924 GCA_046727995.1 Gemmatimonadota bacterium | reverse complement strand
GCGAGCGACTGCTTCATGCCTGGCAGCGGGTTATCGGGCTCGATCTCGTACTCGAGATTCACATAGCCCGGATAGCGCATGGAGCGGAGTTGCCGGAAGATTTCCGCGACCGGCATCTTCCCTTCGCCGACGACGCACTGGCTGTCCACCGAGCTGAAGTCGCGCAGATCCTTGGCGTGCATGTCGTGCAGCCGTGCGCCGGCGTCGGCCGCGGCGCGCACAACGTCGGCGCCGGCGCGAACCGTGTGGCCCCAGTCGATGCAAAGACCCACCCGCGGATCCATTCCCTTCACCGCCTTCAGCACGTCGTAGGGCGACGGAAAGTTCGGGTCTTCGGGACCATGGTTGTGAATAGCGATCTTGATGTCGTACTGGCGCGCAAACTTCTCGACGCGTCGCAGCATGCTCGCTTTGCAGGTGCAGACGATCACCGGCATTCCCGCCGCCTTGGCGTAGTCGAAATACTTTTTCACGCCGTCGTCCGTGTCGGCCTCAAAGGTGATCATTCCGCCGCCAACCAGCTCGAGTCCCGCTGCCGCCAGCTGCGCACGAGCGGTCGCGAATTCGGTGGCTGACGCATCGTAAGCGAGGTGCACCGACTTGAAGTTGATGTAGCGAACGCCGAGGGATCGCGTCATTTCGATCGCTTGCGGGCGGGGGAAATTGCGCAGCGAATAGCTCGCGACGCCGAGCTTTGGACCCCGATCGTCGGCTTGGCTTGGGACGCCCAAATGTTCGCCCAGTGACGCGGACTGTGCGCTCAAGCGTTTCGCGGCCAGCGCAGATGCGGCGCTCACTGCGGCCGCCGCCATGAAACTCCGCCGCGACATAATGTGCTCTTCCATCAGTCTCCCGTTTCCTCGGTTAACCGATAAGCTCGCTTTCCGAGCTCATAGGCCATCAGCTTGGCCATTTCCCGCGCATCACTCATGTCGATGACGTGCCTGGCAACGAGCCCAGCCAGATAATTTGCATCGACGCGACGCGCCAGGTCGTGACGCGCCGGAATCGAGCAGAACGCCCGGGTGTCGTCGGTGAAACCGGCGGTGTTCTCGATCCCCGCCGTCTCGGTAGTCGCCCGGCGAAATCGCATCATCCCTTCGATGGAATCGTGGAACCACCACGGCGCTCCGAGGAGCATCGCCGGATAATGTCCCGCCAGCGGGGCCAGCTCTCTGCTGTAGGCTGATTCGTCGAGCGTAAACACGATCAGACGGAACCGAGGATCGTTGCCGTAAGTGTTCAGCAACGCGCGGAGGTTGCGAGTGAATTCCACTGTGACAGGAATATCGCCGCCACGGTCCGCCCCGAACCGTCGATACACAAACTCGTTGTGGTTGCGCAACGCGCCGGCGTGAAGCTGCATCACCAATCCGTCTTCGACCGATCGCGCGGCCATCTCCATCAACAGATGCGCCTCGAACTTCGCCTGATCTTCTTCGGTTGCGCTACCAGCCGTCGCTTTGGCGAACAGCCGGCTGGCCTCGACCGCATCCAGCTTCTCCGTGCGCGGACTGACCACGCCGTGATCGGTCGCCGTAGCTCCAGCTGCCCTGAAATCGGCACGACGCTGCGCCAGGGCAGCGACCAGATCGCCGTAACTTCGGATTGGCTTGTCTACGACCTTTCCGAGCCGTTCGATTTCTAAACCCCACTGCCGTCCGGCGATCTTGAACAGCGCATCCGGGCGGTACGTGGGAATTATCCGCGTACCGAGTTTCGCCTTGCGTAGCGTGTGGTGGTGCTCGAGGGAATCACTCGGCGCATCGGTGGTTGCCAACACCTCGATGTTGAAGCGCTTCAGCAGCGCGCGCGGACGAAATTCCGCGGATCGCAATCGTTCGGCAATTGCGTCGTACACTTTCGAGGCTGACTCGGAGTCGAGCTGGCACTTGATCCCGAAGACCTCGCGCAGCTCGTACTCGATCCAGGAGCGCGTCGGTGTCGCGCGGAACAGATGCCAGTGATCGGCGAATGTCTGCCAGATCCTGCGCGGGTCAGCCTCTGCCCTCGGAGATTCTCCGTCGATCGGCGCTACGCCGAGTGATTCGAGCGACAAGCCGCGTGAGTAGAGCAGTCGCAGGATGTAGTGATCGGGGGTGACGATGAGCGACGCAGGATCAGGGAACTCTTCGTTGGAGGCGAGCAGCTTCGCATCGACGTGCCCGTGCGGCGATACGATCGGCAGCGCTCGCGTCTCGTCATAGAGCTCGCGCGCGTACTTTCGAATTGTTGGATCGGGATCGAAATAGCGATCCGCGTGAAACTCGGTCACACCACTGGTTTCCAGCGCGGATCGTACTCACGAGACCAGAGCCGGCTGGCGTCCGCGTCGTGGAGAATGTGCCCTGTCTTGGGATCGATGGTCAGCTTGCGGCCGACCTGCTGCGAGATCGTGCCGAGGTGGCACAGCGTTCCCGTTTTCGCACCGTCCTCGATCGGCGCCGAGAGCCTGGTGCCAGTTCGGACCGCGTTGACGAAATTGTCGATATGAAGCTGGCTGAGCCAATCGTCACCAACTGTGTTCAGCGCGTCGCCTTTGGGCGCCGCCTTCACTTCCTTCACAACCTTGTTTTTCAGGTCATAGACGACATAACCGTCGCGATCGACTACGACGCTGCCGTTGGTACCCAGCACCGCCGTGCCGCGGGAGCGCTCATACAGATCCAGGCCGTTACAGCTCTGGCCCTGCCAGATGATGCTCTTGTTGCCGTCGAAGACGAACGTCGCTTCCTGGGTGTCGGGGAATTGCCAGTCGTCGGCGTAGTGGAATCGGCCGCCGGTTGAAATCACGCTCGTCGGATAGTCGACGCCGAGGAACCAACGCCCAACGTCGATCTCGTGCGTGCCGTTGTTGCAGATCTCACCGGTACCCCAGTTGGTGAACCAGTGCCAGTTGTAGTGGATGACGTTGTCGCGATACGGAGTTCGCGGCGCCGGCCCCTGCCACAACTCGTAATCGAGATTCGGCGGGACAGGCACGACCTTGCCCTTTCCGATTCCGGTGCGAGTGTTCGCATACCAGGCGCGCGCCAGATACGGTTTGCCGATCTGACCATCGCGCACCAGCTGCAGCGCTTCCACGAAATGCGGACCCGATCGGGCTTGCGTGCCGAGCTGAACCCGGAGTCTCGGATGCTTCCGCGCCGCTTCGACGATCAGCTCGTCTTCGCGCGCGTCGTGCCCGCTCGGCTTCTCGACGTAGACGTGTTTCCCCGCGTCGAGCGCGAGTATCGTCGCCGCAACATGCCAGTGGTCGGGCGTAGCGATGGTCAGCACATCGACGCTCTTATCCTCGAGCACTCGCCTGAAGTCGGACACGGCCTTGGGCGGAGTCTTTTGCCACTGGGCCGCGTCCGCTTGCGCTTTGGCCAGCACTTTGGAGTCGACGTCGCAAAGGTAGGAGACCGTCGTGTTCGGGTTGGTCGCGAACCCTTTCACGTGCACCATTCCGCGTCCGTTCAACCCCATCACCGCCACGCTCAGTTTCTCCGCCGGCGAGCCGTGGAAGGCGAACAGCGGCCCGACTCCTCGGGAGATCGCCAGCGCGCCAACTCCGGCCATTGATGCCTGCTTCAGAAAATCGCGCCGGTCCAAATGATCATTCGCCGTCATCAATCACTCCAGTTACAAAGCGCGGATTTTGATATTCCGGAAATGCACTTCGTCGACGTGGTCCTGCAGCACGATGTGACCCGCGCGACGCTGCGCGAAGTTGGGAATGCTCCGGTATTTGCTCGCCGCGAGCAGGGAGTCCATGTGCGGAGTTCCGAGCTCGAACTCGACGATCTTTTGGCCGTTCAGCCAGTGCTCGCCGTGATTCCCGCGGAAAACAATCCTCGAGCTGTTCCATTCGCCCACCGGCTTGAGTCGCTTATTCTCATTTGGCGGAATCAAATCGTAGAGCGCGCCAGCGCGGTGCGACGGAATCTTGTTGTCTTCATGCAGGTTGTCGTCGAGCATCTGATACTCGAAGCCAAGCGCGGCGTGGTTGGGGGCGTTGGCCATTGAGATTTCTTCGGAGACGTTGTATTTGACGCCGCTGTTTCCGGCCGGAGAAATCTTCCACTCCCACATCAGCTCAAAATCGCGGAAAGTGTCCTTCGTCATCAGGTCGCCACCGGCGGCGGGCTGGCCATCCGGCAGTCGCGGCACCTGTCCGTCGGCGAGTTTCCTGATCGTGCCGTTTTCGATTTTCCAGTGCGCGGTCGGGACTGAATCGTAACCGAGGCCACGCCAGCCGTTAAACGTCTTGCCGTCGAACAAGAGTCGCCAGCCGGCAGCTCGTTCGGAGGCTGACAGTGTGTTCTGCGCACCACTGTCTGCAACTACGCCGCTCGTCACGGCCACCGGTTCTCTGGCGACCGCGGTCGTCGAACGGGCGCGGAACGCGAACACGATGGCGATGATCGCGCAAGCGAGAGCGATCATACGGATAATGATCATAGTTGTGCCTCGAAGCGGGCCGGCTCCAGACGCGGCGCTAGTAGATGTATAATCGCCCACGCCGTTACATACGCAAGTCCGCACACGACAAAGATCGGAGTGTAGTCACTGCCGTTCGCCTGCAGAACGCGTCCGGTTACTCTCTGGAACACCACGCCGCCCATCGCTCCACCGAACGCGCCAATTCCGACCACTGAGCCGACGGCAAATTTCGGAAACATGTCACTGGCAAGCGTGTAGACGTTGGCCGACCAGGCCTGGTGCGCCGCCGCCGCTACAGCGACGATGAGCACTGCCGTCCACATCGTCGGAGCGCGGGATGCGAGAGTGGTCGGCACGATCAAGAGGGCCATCGCCAGCATCGTCGTTTTTCTCGCCCAGTTGACGGACCAGCCGCGCTTGATCAGCGCGCTCGACATCCAGCCGCCACCGACAGAACCAACGTCGGCGATCAGATACACGACGATGATCGGCGCGGCGACCTGAGCGAGCTTCACGCCGTATTTGGCGTCCAGAAATTTTGGCAGCCAGTACAGATAGAACCACCACACCGGATCCGCGAGCAATTTGCCAGCGATGAACGCCCAGGTTTGTCGATAACCGAACAGCTTGGTCCAGCGGACCGATGGGCTCCGACTCAGTGCGCCGGCGTGAGGCGCCGTCTCACGATAGAACGGAATCCAGAATCCGAGCCAAAGGAGGCCGAGCGCGCCGGTGGCGATGAAGGCCCACTGCCATCCCCAGCGCAGCGCGATCCACGGCACCAGTAGCGGTGTGAGGATCGCGCCCATGTTGGTGCCAGCGTTAAAGATTCCCGTCGCCAGCGCCCGCTCTTTTTGGGGAAACCACTCCGCGACGGCCTTGATCGATCCCGGGAAGATCGCTGACTCACTCGCGCCGAGGAGCGCGCGAGCAAAAGAAAACCCCGCCACCGTCCTGGCGAACGCGTGCCCGATCGCTGCCGCACTCCAGGCGACGACCGCGCCGGCGAGTCCGCGTCTCACTCCGATCCAGTCGATCACCCTTCCCGCGACTAGAAATCCGAACGCATACGCAAAGCTGAACCACGACACGATGTCGCCGTAGTCCGCCTCACTCCAATTGAGCGTCCGCTGCAAAGTCGGCGCGAGGATGCCGAGCACCTGTCGGTCGACATAGTTGATCGTCGTCGCGACAAAGAGCAGCGCGCATATCGTCCAGCGGTAGGATGACGGACGTTCCGGCTCCGCCGAGCTTGCGTGGTCGACGGACTCGGCCTCGGCCATGCGCTGGACGCTACTCACCGGTGATCCCCTCCCACAGTCCGTGGAGATACATGGCGCCCAGTGCGCGGTCGTACAGACCATAGCCCGGCTGGCCGCTTTCGCCCCAGATCATCCGACCATGATCGGAGCGGATTGGGCCATCGAAGCCGGTTTCGTGGAGTGCGGTGAGCACAGCGCGCATGTCGACATCACCGTGATCAGAGGGATGCGCCGTTTCCTCGAACGATCGCACACCAGTGCGCCTGATGTTGCGGCAGTGCGCGAAGTGAATTCGTTCTCGACCTCCGATGCACTGAATGATGTCGACCAGATCGTTCGCCGCATCGGCGGCTAGCGATCCTGCACAGAAGGTGATCCCGTTGGCGGGATCGTCCACTATACCGATGACACGCTCCAGCGCGCCGCCGCTGGTGATGATGCGTGGAAGTCCGAAGATCGACCAAGGCGGATCGTCCGGATGCAGCGCCAGCCGAACTCGAGAGCTCGCCGCGACGGGAACGACGCGCTCCAGAAAGTAGGCGAAGTTTTCCCACAGCTTTTTTTCGTCGACCGACCGGTACGCATTCAAAAGGCCCGTTAGCTCGGATGCCGAATACGCCGTCGCCCAGCCGGGAAGATCAGCCGTGCCGCGCGAGAAATCGACATCCGTCAACGCAGCGTCATCGTAGGCTAGTGCAGTGGAACCGTCGACCAGCGGATGCGACAGCTCTGTTCGCACCCAGTCGAACACCGGCATGAAGTTGTAGCACAAAACACGCACGCCGGCGCGCCCAATGTTGCGGATGCTCTCGCAATAATTGTCGATGAGTCGGTCGCGCGTGGGTCGGCCAAGCTTGATGTCCTCGTGCACGGGAACGCTCTCGATCACCTCGAGTGTCATCCCGTGCTCCTCCACCTCGCTGCGCAGCTGCGCCAGCCGATCGAGAGTCCACGCCTGCCCCACTGGAATGTCGAATAACGCGCTGACTATCCCGCGCACTGCCGGGATCTGACGGATGTAACCGAGCGGGATCGAATCGCGCAGTCCAAACCAGCGAAACGTGATCAATGCGTCAGTGCTCCCGTCGTTTCCATCATCGCGACACGCGCAAGCTCGCTCCACGCAGCAAATGGTCGACCTCGGCGCGGCTGACGAGACAGAAGTCGCCCGGGATGCTGTGCTTGAGCGCCGATGCGGCGGTCGCGAAACGGACCGCCTCCTCCCAGCTGCGGCCCTCGAGTCGAGCGACGATCAGCCCACCACTGAACGCATCGCCGGCGCCGATTCGATCCACCACCTCGACCTCGTACCGCGGAGCTCGGTGAAGCTCGCCCTCGGCAACGAGAATTGCGCTCCAACTATTGAGCAGCACCAGCGGGTTCTCGCGCAGAGTGACGGCAACGGCCTGAAATCCGAAGCGCTTCTGCAGAGCCCGCGCGACCTCATCGTATGGTTCGCTGCTCAAATGCTCGTAACTGTCGCGCGCCTCGCCGATACCGAATACGACTCGGGTATCCTCCTCGGTCGTAATGAGCACATCGACGTGCTCCATCAACGGCTCCTGGACCGCTCTGGCCTTTTCGGGACTCCACAGCTTGCCACGGTAATTGAGGTCGTAACTGACGGTTAGTCCCCCTTTTTTGGCGGCTACCATTGCCTCGGCGGTGACTTTCGCCGCCGCCTCGCTCAGCGCCGGGGTGATGCCGCTGACGTGAAACCAACGCGCACCATCAAGGACGGATTGCCACTCGATCACACCCGTGCCGACTTTGCTGATCGCCGATCCGGCGCGATCGTAGAGGACGTTGCTCGCCCGCGGCGCGGCGCCGAGCTCCGCGAAATACAACCCGGCGCGATCGGCGTGGGTCCAGTCGACGCGCAAATCGACGCCCTGCTCACGGGCGCGGTTGGCGATCATGTGCCCCAGCGCATTGTCGGGAAGCCGCGAGACCCACCGAGCCGCGGCGCCGAGCCGCGCCGCTGCGACAGCGACATTCAGCTCGCCACCGCCGACGTACGCGTCGAAGCTGGTGGCCTGTTCCAACCGTTGAAAGTTGGGCGGCGTCAGGCGCACCATCGCTTCGCCAAAGGTGACGAGGTCCATGCGCAATCTTACGCCCCACTGAACCTCGCCACCAGTTTCAGCAGCGATGGACATTCTGTTCGCGGATCGCGCCGACCAATAGAATTGTACGCCTCATGTCGTTTCCAGGACTCGACCTCACGAATCGCGTCGCTGTCGTTGTCGGCGCGACCTCGGGCATCGGCAGGGCGATCGCGCTTGGGCTGGCTGACGCCGGCGCGGCAGTCGTTCCGACCGGACGACGTAGCGACCTGGTCCACGATGCAGTGCGCGAGGTCGAGGTGCGCGGCCGCGGATCTCTCGCCATCACCACCGATGTTACCGATACCCAGTCGATCATCGATCTGACCAAAGCCGTAATCGATCGGTTCGGGAAGGTGGACATTCTGGTGAATGCGGCCGGGATCACGGTGCGTCGTCCCACGGCGGAGGTCAGCGACTCCGAGTGGAACGTCATCATGAACACGAACCTCACCGGGATACTGAGAACGTGCCGCTCGTTCGGTCCGCACATGATCGAAAAGCGCTATGGTCGCATCATCAATATTGGATCGCTTACATCGCTCGTTGCGCTACAGGAAGTGGCGGCGTATGGAGCGAGCAAGGCCGGCGTCGCGGCACTCACCAAGTCATTGGCTGTCGAGTGGGCACCGTACGGCATCTGCGTGAACGCAATCCTGCCGGGCGTGTTTCGCACTGCCCTCAACGAAGGGCTCCTCGACGGCACGGATCGCGGGCGCGAGCTGTTGATGCGGACACCAATGCGCCGTTTCGGCCAGCCGGAGGAGCTGGCAGGAGCTGCGGTCTTTCTCGCCTCGGAAGCCGCCGGCTTCGTCACTGGACACCTGCTGGCGGTCGATGGCGGCTTCTTGGCCAGCGGGGTGAATCAATAGACAAAAAAAACGTACGGCTCAGCTCAGCTTTGTGAGTGCAAACGGCCCTGTGTTTGCTAAAAAGAAAAGGCTGCCCGCTGAACGACGAGGGGCATCCACCCGCATCGCAGGAGAGTCACTATGATGAAAATCAAAACACTCAAGGGAATCGCGCTCGTGTGCGCGCTCGCCGCGGGGTCAGCGTGTGCCGGCGTCAAGAAGACGACGACCGACATCAATCCGGCGATGAGCCGTGCGCCGACGTGCGCCAACGCGATTGCAGTGTTCAACTCACGCGCGGATGTGCCGTACGACTATTACGAACTGGCGTGGATCGAGGCATCGGGTAACTCGGTCTGGACCACGGACAACCAGCTACAGACCCAGATTCGGAACGGCGCCGCCAAGGTTGGAGCCAACGCCGTGATCGTCAATCCGGTCCAGCAGGCGAAGTCGACGGTCAAGGTGCTGGGAGAAGCAATCGGGACCAGTTCGGCGACGGCGAAAGCGAGCGCGCTCGCGATCTACATGCCTAGTGACGCGGGACGCGTGAGAACGGCCTGCGGCACGACCTGACGCTCTGGCGCCGAAGCGCCAACAGACCACTCGCGAAGGAGAGGCAGAACGAAAAAGGGTCGGTGATTTTCACCGACCCTTTTTTTCTTACCGCAGCTCGGCGCCGGTTTCAGTTCTTCCGTTGCTGCTGCTAATGTCTCGCTGCACGCTGGTTCCGGAATAACCGGCGTCTCGCGCCTGTTTCTTTATGTAGTCGCGTGGAGACGTCATCTGCATCGGAAACTGGTCGAACGGCGGCTGCATTCCACTGTCGAAGCCGCGCGCGACACCCAGCATCAATCCCGCAAAAGTCTTGTCGAACGGATTCTGGGCAGAGCTCCACTGCGCCTCCAGCGCTGCTTCCGGAACTTCGATGACGCTGAACTTCTTTCCGTATGCTTCCTCATACAGGCGGACCGCATCACGCTGACTGATCTCGTCCGGGCCACCGATCGGAATCGTCGCGTTCCGCACATTCGGATTCGTTAGTGACTGCACCGCGAACTCCGCGACATCCGCAACAGCGATGTAGCGGAGCTTATCGGTTCCCTTCCCGTACACTTTCGCTGTGCCGGCGACCGGATCGGCGAAGAGCATCGGACCCAGCCAGCTCTCACAGAAAAGCGTTGAATGCAGAATGGTGTAGTCGAGTCCGCTCTTTTTGAGGTGCTCCTCGGCCTCCTGCTTTGCTTTCGTCAGAGGATTGTCGGGCGATTTCGTCGTGTCGAACGACACGAACACGAATTTCGATGCGCCCGTCTGGCTGGCGGCGTCGATGAGCGACTTCGTGCCTTCCCCATCGGTAGCCTCGAAGGAATCCCCGGGTTGCGATGTCGTGATAGTCGTTATCGTCGAGATCACGGCATCCACACCGGCGCATGCTGCCCGCAAAGTTGCCGGGTCTTTCACATCCGCGCGCACGATCTCGGCTCCGAGCGCTTTCAGCCGATCGACTTTTTCAGGAGTTGACGTGACGCGCACCATTGCGCGCACTTTCTCGCCGCGGCCAGTGAGGCGGCGCACTATTTCCGAGCCCAGTACCCCAGTAGCGCCTGCAACCAGAATCATGATTTCCTCCGAGAGGAAAATGGGCGCTACGAAGATGGAAGGCGACTCGAAATTCGGCAAATCGGGTGCGGGATTTGCCCCTCTCGGGAACGGCCTCTACCGGGAGGAATCGATGAGAAAAGTGCTGTTCTTTGTCTGCTTCGTGACGGGATCCGCATTAGGTCAAAACCGACTGCCACCCGGAATGCGACCCCCGGGCTGCACGGCCGGCCTGGAAGTGCCAGAGGGGTTCTGCGCTACCGTCTTCGCCGAGAGCGTCAATGTCCCTCGTCACATCGTTATCGCTCGCAATGGGGACGTGTTTGTAAATACCGGCGGCCGCGGCGGGAGTGGCGGCGGCGGTGTCGTTGCGATGCGGGACACCAACAGCGACGGGAAGGCTGACCTGCGCCAGCGTTGGGGCGGTGACGGCGGTACTGGAATCGCTCTCGACGGCAACACCCTCTACGCCACCTCGGGCAGCTCGATCGTTCGCTATCGCATCGCCCCGGGAACGCTCAATCCGATCGGGAAACCGGACACCATCGTCGCCGGACTTCCGATGACCGGCTCCCACCATTCGCACAACTTCGTGCTCCAGGCGGGCACTCTCTACGTCAACATCGGCACGGCGTCCAACGCCTGTCAGCAGCAGGACCGGCGCGCCGCATCACCGGGCAACAATCCCTGCACCGAACTCGAGACACGCGGCGGAATCTGGCAGTTCGATGCCAATCGCCTCAACCAAACTTCCAGCGATGGCCGGCGGTTTGCCACCGGACTTCGCAATTCGGTCGCGTTTACGCGGAATCCGCTCGACGGAGATCTGTGGGCAACCGTGCACGGTCGCGATCAGCTGCACGATAATTGGCCCGACCTCTTTACCGTCGAGAAAAGCGCTGAGAATCCGGGAGAGGAGCTGGTCAGAGTTGATCGGGGAGCTGATTACGGTTGGCCATATTGCTACTACGATGTCGATCGAAAGAAGCTCGTGCTCGCGCCCGAGTACGGTGGTGATGGCCAACGCATAGACCAATGCTCGACTAAAACGCAGCCGCTGATGGCTTTCCCCGGACACTGGGGGCCCAACGGGATGGTTTTCTACACAGGCACGCAGTTCCCGTCACAGTATCGCGGCGGCGCCTTCATCGCCTTTCACGGGTCGTGGAACCGCGCGCCGATGCCACAGGCTGGCTTTCGCGTCGTCTACGCGCCGTTTCGATTCGGCCGCCCTACGGGGACGTTCGAGACGTTCGCCAACGGCTTCAATCCCAATCCTGCGCCCGGGCGAGCGCAACCCGGAACCCATCGCCCGACCGGACTCGCCGTGGCTCCGGACGGGTCTCTGTTCGTCACTGACGATACCGGTGGCACAATCTGGCGGATCTCCTACCGCCGTAATTCGCGCTGAGTGGCCACCGGTGGGGTCGAAGCACAGTGAGCGCAGAAATCGTTGCGTTCGCGTTGGAAGGGTGAGAGAATGAGAGGCAAGTTGACATCTCCTTCCGTGGTGTTGCGGCCGTTCAAGCCACTCGGCAGCCTCCTGACTCGGTTGATCGGGAGGTTGAGATCTCGTGCCCCGCTTGCGCCCGAGACCCCCCAGCTGGGGACAGACTCGGAACGGCGCCTCACCTTCATGCTGGAGTCGGTGCCGGTCAATCTCTGGTCGACCGATGCCCAGTTGAACATCACCTTCTCTCAGGGCGCCGGACTGCACTTGATCGGCACCAGCGCCAGCGAGCAGGTGGGCATGACGCTCTATGAAGTCCTCAAAACCAGAGATCCGGGCTTCACACCGCTTGCCGCGCATCTGCGCGCACTTCAGGGAGAGCTCGTTCGTTACGAAACCAATTGGCGCGGTCGCTCCTTCGAGACACGCGTCGAGCCGCTTCGCACCGCCGATGGTGGAATCTCCGGCACCGTTGGAATCGCGATCGATGTGACGGATCGAAAGAGTCTTTACGATGCGTTACAGACACAGAACGTGTACTTCGCCACTCTCTTCGAAAACGCTCCCGAGGCGATTGCGATCCTCGACGAGCACGATCACATCATCAGGATCAACGGCCAGTTCACGAGGATGTTCGGCTACACCGAGGACGAGTCGGTTGGCCAGAACATCAACGAGCTCATTGTTCCCGGCGAGCTGGTCGACGAAGGCGCGCACCTCACCGCGCGCGTCACCGCTGGCGAGAACGTGAGAGTGGAGGCGTTGCGACGCCACAAGGATGGCCACGCCCTCTGGGTCGCCATCTCAGCGACGCCTTTCGGCGTCGCCAACCAGCCGGGCCGTGTCTACGCCATGTATCACGACATCTCCGCACAGAAACGGGCCGAGGACGATCTCAAGGCGCTGTTGCTGGTCGACGAGCTGACGGGACTCCCCAATCGTCGCGCGTTCATCACGCTCTCCGAGCAGGCCCTCAAGCTGGCGATGCGGATGGAGCGCGATGTCCTGATGATCTTCATCGATGTCGATCATCTGAAGTACATCAACGACACCTACGGACATCTCGCCGGCGATCGCGCCCTCATCGATACCGCACGCGTCCTCCGCGAAAGCTGTCGCGAAGCAGACATCATCGCCCGCCTCGGCGGTGACGAGTTCGTGGCATTGATGACCGTGGATTCCGATCAGACCGCCGAGCTCGTGTGCGAGCGCATCCGGGCGCGTGTTGCCGCCCACAATCACGAGACCCAGCGCGGCTACGATTTGTCGCTCAGCGTCGGCGCTACGAGGTCAAAGGCAGAAGGAACGATGCTCGCAGACCTGCTGGCGCAGGCAGATACGGCGCTCTACGAGCAGAAGAGAGGACGCGGCCGACCCGCCGCTCACGCACTCTCGCGATAGTACTCCGCGAGGCACCAGGTAACCATATCCGCCAGCAGTACCTGAGTGCGCTCCGACGACGGAAATCGGGCGCCCACTTCTCTAACGAGTCCCTGCGCGGCTCGCACTACATCTTCTCCGGTCTCGCCGCCCTTCTTCATCTCCGCGACGTAGGTGCACACGGCGGTCTGCAGTTCCTCTTTGGTATAGACGCCGGCGGAAAATACTGACGCGAGCGCCTTCGCCAGATTGATGTGCGCCCTGCCGACAGCGTTTCGTTCGACTGTTTTCTGTTTGCCAGGCTTGCTCACGGCAGCGCCCGCACCACGCCGCAGGCGATGCGCGCACCGCTGTTGCCGGCCGGGTTTGTCATCTGGTCGTCGGCATTGGCGTGGATCACCAGTGAGCTGCCATCGGCGTCGAGCAGAGTCGTCGGGCCCGGAGTGAGAGTAACGCGATTGGTCGTGAACGAGATCGTCCCCGCCCCGCTCGCCGGAATGTCGATGTTCGGATTATCGCCGGCGTGCGGTCCCTTGGGGTTGTTCAGTCCGTGCTCCATGCCCATCGGATTGTAGTGCCCGCCCGCGGTAGAGAACGCAGTCGTGCCGCCCTCGCATTTGCCGACCTGATGAAAGTGGATCCCGTGCGTTCCTGCCGGCAGCGTGATGGTGGCGATATTAACGTGGACCACACCGTTCTTGTCCTGCCAGACGTCGCCGGTGCCGATGGGCGATCCTCCAACGTTGTACATCACTACCTGCGCCCGGGACACTGCGTTTCCGATTCGCTGCAGCGAAGCGCACGCGCCGAATGCGAGCGCCGCTGCCGCGGTGAGCGGCAGACCTGCCATGCGTAGCGTCATATGGACTCCGACGTCGAAGTTACCGCGAGCGGAGCTTCGTGGGGCTCCGTTATCTGTCCCGAATCTTGAACTTCGTCCAGAGCACGACCGTCGTGCAATCCTGCATACCACGCGTGTATTGTGCCGGAACGCCGGGGCCTGCATAAACCTCGACGGCGACGACCTCGTTGCCGTTGACGAACTGGTTGATGTCCCCCGGAGTCGCCGACATCCACGGCATGTCGTCGAGGTAATACTGCACACAACCCGAGCTGCCGGTTAGGCTGGTCACACCGCGAGAACTCTCCACGACGTCGCCGGTCGGTGTGGAGGTGACGCGCAGGCTGGGAACGCGACGCAGGATGTCGGTGAGATAATTGGGATTCATCGACTTGAGCTGCTCGGGGCCAAGATAGAAGCCCTGTCCTGACTTCTGCCGCTGGCTGAATCCGACTTTGTCGAGGCTCGCCTCGCGCCGCGCCGTCACCACGACGGGCTCGATCATCGCTACGTACTTGGGCAGTCTGATCGTTACCTGCTTCGGCTCACGCGATGACAAATCAACGGGGACGGTTTCCATGCCGAAACCTAGATGCCGGGCGACAAGGATGTGGCTTCCCGAGGGCAGGTTACGCAGCGTGAACTCGCCCTTCTCATTGGTGAGGGCGATGGCATCGGTCCCCATCAGCTCGACGCGAGTGCCGGCATTAGACGGCGCTCCTTCCAGCACAACCTTTCCGGAGACACTGGCGTTTCCAGTCTTCGCTCCGGAGTCTGCTTTGGATAGCAGCAGCGTACGGGCAAAGAGCTCGGTCTCCTCCTGGCCGAGCGCAATTGGAACTTCGGCCGTGACGGAGCGGCCCTTTCGCGCCTGGAGCGTCGCCTGCATGTCGTTCGGGAGGCCACAGATCGCGAACGCCCCCTCCGCGTCGGTGCTGTCGCGCAACACTCGCGGCGTTTTCCGCAATCCAACCGCCTTCGACACCTCGATCTGCATCCAGGCAATCGAGACATCGGCGCCTGCCACCGGCGCCAGAGATTCCGGATCGGTCACGTGCCCGATCACCGCTGACGTGCCTTGCGCGCGTGGTCCGAGCCTGGGGCATGCCCGCTTTATGATTGTCGGTGCCGAGGGAATTGCCAACACGATGTAGCTCGCGCTGTCGGCACCGAGATGGAAAGGTTGGGTGGCCAGCGAGAGTCCGAGGGTGTCGAGCAGCGGATGGAATACTCCCACCTGATAGGTTCCCGGAGGCAGGCTGTCGATGTGGAACTTGCCGCTCGAGTCGGTAATGCGGGAGATGTTCGCCCCCTGGACGACGACTTCTGCGCCGGCGAGGTAGCGCGCGTTCAGGCTGTCAATGATGACGCCCGCAATTCCAGCCTTCCCTGTTTTCGCCGGAGCCGGCGGCGGCGATTGCGTTTTCTGCTGGGCGAGCATCGGGCCCGCTGCGACCGCGGACCCCAGAACCATTAGCGAAACGATTCTCACCAGACCTGACTGCATTCAATCTTCCAGTGCGGGTTCATACGCTGACTCGACGTGCGGAGTCAGCTGACTGTTGGAGCTTATCAGTCGCGCGCATGTGTTCCAGCGAAGAATCGCATCGTCGTTCCCCGCCGGACGAATTGCTTCAGCTTTCTCGTACCAGGCCATGGCGTCCTTCAAAGCGTCGTATGCCATGCCGCCGCTTCCCATGCCGCCTCTCACCAGATGTGCCTGACCACGGCGCTCGGAGGCGATACCCGTATAGTATGCGCGCTGGTACGGGTCGGTGATACGCGGCAGAGTGTCCTGAACCGTCTTCATCACCGTCGAATGACCGCTGGCGACCTGGTCAGTC
Organism: Gemmatimonadota bacterium; assembly: GCA_046727995.1. Taxonomy (GTDB): domain Bacteria; phylum Gemmatimonadota; class Gemmatimonadetes; order Gemmatimonadales; family Gemmatimonadaceae; genus UBA4720. The sequence continues at coordinate 5,161 of JBKPDS010000126.1, read as the reverse complement.
AGCGCCAGCACGAGAATCACGAGCACCTGCTGATTGTCGGGATCGATCTCGAGGATGTCGCGGCAGATGCTCTCTGCCGCCCAGGCCTCGTTTATCAGACGGTATCGTTCCGCCTTCTCTACCGCACGGGGGATCGCTTCCTTCGAGATCGGCTTGAGATTGAACTTCTCCTTCACTTGCCCTCCCCCTCCCCCGCGGCCTGGTCCCTGGTCGCCGATTTCTTACCCCTCAGCAGCCTCACGAGTTTCGCCAGCGGATCGTAGTGCTTGTCGACGACGCGCTCCTTGAGCGGGATGATCGCGTTGTCGGTGATGGTGATGTGCTCGGGACAAACCTTGGTACAGCATTTGGTGATGTTGCAGTAGCCGATGCCGTGGCTCTCCTTGAGATCGTCGGTGCGATCGAGAATGTCCAGCGGGTGCATCTCGAGCTGGGCGGCGTGGACCAGCAGCCGCGGTCCCACGAACTGCTCATGAAGGTGATGATCGCGCAGGACGTGACACACGTCCTGGCAGAGAAAGCACTCGATGCATTTCCGGAATTCCTGCACCCGATCGACATCGTCCTGGGTCATCCGCCAGGTGCCGTCCGGAGCGTCGGGCGGACGCGGTGTAAAGCGGCGGATCCGTTTCTTGCCGCGGAAGTTCGAAGAGACATCGGTGACCAGATCCTTCACCGGCGGGAAAGCGCGCATCGGCTCAACCGTCACCGGCTTCTCGAGATCGAGCTCGCTCAATCTGGTCATGCACATCAGCCGCGGCATGCCGTTGATCTCCGCCGAACACGATCCGCATTTTCCAGCCTTGCAGTTCCAGCGGACAGCGAGATCCGTTGCCGTCTCGGCCTGGATCTGGTGGATGGCATCGAGGACGACCATGCCTTCCGAGACGCTGGTCGAATAGTCGCGCAGCTCGCCGGTCGGCCCCGCACCGCGCCAGACGCGGAAGGTCGCGCTTCGCTTTTCGGTGCCGGCGCTGGTGTCGCTCCGCGCGGCGGCCCGCTGCCCGCTCTCGACGACGTTTCGCGCCAGCGCTTCCGTGGCGACGGATCTGTCACTCGCTGAAACGGCTTTGACGGCGGCCAATTTAGTTGTTTTCCTCGATTATTCGCTTGAGGTCGTTACGCATCTCGGGAATCGATTCCCGCGTCACCTGCATCTCACCGCCCGGACCGCGCCTGATGACGATGTTGAATTTCCCGTAATTCGGATCCTTGTCCGGATAGTCGTCACGGAAATGTCCGCCGCGGCTTTCCTTTCGCTCGAGAGCGGCACGCGCCACGATCTCGGAGACAGTCAACAGGTTCTGCAGATCGAGCGCTGTGTGCCACCCCGGATTGTACTCCCGGTTACCGGTCACCGAAACCTTGCGGGCCCGCTCTCTCAACGTCTTCAGCGAGTCCAACGCCCGCCGCATCTCGCCTTCTCGCCTCACGATCCCCACCAGCTCCTGCATCATCGCCTGCAGATCGTGCTCGATCTGAAAGGGGCCCTCACCATTCTGACCGCCCTGTCGATTGAACGGCTCCAGAGCGGCGCGGACGATGTCATCCGCCTGGTGCGTGTCGGTTCGCGGCGCCGCCTGTCGCCCTGCGTATTCCGCAGCGAACTTCCCGGCGCGCATGCCGAACACGAGCAGATCGGACAGCGAATTGCCACCGAGCCTGTTCGCGCCGTGCAGTCCAGCGCCCACTTCTCCGGCAGCAAAAAGCCCCGGCACCGTCGACATCTGAGTGTCGCCGTCGACGCGCACTCCTCCCATGACGTAGTGCGTCGTCGGCCCTACTTCCATCGGCTCCTTGGTGATGTCGATATCCGCCAGCTGCTTGAACTGGTGGTACATGCTGGGAAGTTTTTTCTTGATGTGCTCTTCGGAGTTGGCGAGCTTGGCGCGAATCCAGGAGATATCCAGGAAGACGCCGCCGTGCGGGCTTCCTCTTCCTTCACGCACTTCCTTCATGATCGCCCGAGCGACGTGATCGCGGGTAAGTAGTTCGGGGGGACGACGCGCGTTCTTGTCGCCCTGGGTGTAGCGCCAGCCTTCTTCTTCGTTGTCGGCGGTCTGATTTCGATAGTTCTCGGGGATGTCGTCGAACATGAATCGCCTGCCCTCGCGATTCACGAGTATCCCGCCCTCTCCGCGGACACCTTCCGTCACCAGAATTCCCCGGACACTCGGCGGCCAAACCATTCCCGTCGGGTGGAACTGCACGAACTCCATGTCCTGGAGCGCGGCGCCGGCGTTGTAGGCAAGCGCATGGCCATCGCCGGTGTACTCCCAGCTGTTGCTGGTAACGCTGTAGGCCCGACCGATGCCGCCTGTCGCCAACACCACTGCCTTGGCCGAGAAAAGCTTGAACCTTCCCCGCTCGCGATCGTAGCCGATCGCACCCGCAATGCGGTTGCCGTCCTTGAGCAGCGAGACGACGGTGCACTCCATGTGCACGTCGATCGGCTGGTAGACGGCGTAGTCCTGGAGCGTCCTGATCATCTCCAGTCCGGTGCGATCGCCGACGTGGGCGAGGCGCGGATATTTGTGGCCGCCGAAATTGCGCTGGAGGATGCGGCCATCGGGAGTTCGATCGAAAACTGTTCCCCACGCCTCGAGCTCGCGCACCCGGTCGGGCGCTTCCTTCGCGTGGAGCTCCGCCATGCGCCAGTTATTCAGGTACTGACCGCCTCGCATCGTATCGGCGAAGTGAACTTTCCAGTTGTCGCGATCGTCGACATTGGCGAGCGCCGCTGCGACGCCACCCTCGGCCATTACCGTATGCGCTTTTCCGAGCAGCGATTTGCAGACGAGACCAACTGAAGCGCCCATGTGCGCGGCTTCGATTGCCGCGCGCAGGCCGGCGCCACCGGCGCCGATCACGAGCACGTCGTGCTCGTGTCTCTGGTATTCAGCCACCTAGACCAGCCTCACGTCGTGCCAGATGCCCATCGCGCAAAGTCTGATGAACACATCCGAGAACGCGACCCAGACGAGACTGAGCCACGCCCACCGCATGTGACCGCGGTTGAGACAGCTCACGCAGTCGTAGGTTGTCTTGCGAACCGGCGCGCGGGAGAGGCGGTCCAGGTATCCGCCCACCAGATGTCGGAGCGAGTGGCAGCCGAGGGTGTACCCGCCAAGCAGAATAACGTTTATGACCAGCACCAGAGTGCCGAGTCCGATGCCGAAGTTCTGCCGACCAGTGTTGCGGTCGAAGAAGAAAAACGCCTTGTACGCGTCGCGAGCGAGTATGATCAGGAAAACGAGCGCCGCGTACAGGAAGTAGCGGTGAATGTTCTGAATGACGAGTGGGAAGAAACGCTCGCCGCGGTAGCTGTGACGCGGTTCTCCGACGGTGCAGTTCGGTGGATCCGCCCAGAAGCTTTTGTAGTACGCTCCCCTATAGTAGTAACAGGTGAGTCGAAATCCGGCCGGGAAAGGCAGGATCAGGAGCGCCGGCGAGAACGGCAGAAATCCGGGAACCCACCATGGCCGGGTCCCTTGAATCCAGGCGTGCGGCGAATCTGCGTACAAGAGCGGTGAGTAAAACGGCGAGAGGTAGTTTCCGAACGAATAGTATTTGTTCTGAAACGCTGCCCAGGTGGCGTAGACGACAAAAGCGGTGAGAACGATGAAGGCGACGAGCGGTTGAACCCACCACGCGTCGCGGCGCATCGTCTGGCCAAAACCGCGGCGCGTGAGCTGTACGACTTCAGTTCCCATTGATGAGATACCTCGCGCAGAGCGCGGAAGTGGACTGAACTGGCTCGGTATCGCAAAGTTAGTTTTTGCCGCGGCGGGCTGGTAGTCTTACCGATCGATGCAAAAAGCCTCCGACAACATGAGTGCCGGAGGCTTTTCGTGTTCAGCGACTTCTAAACTTACGACGACTTGGCGGGAGCGCCGGGGCTTTTCTTGCCCCAGCCTCTGCGACCGCCCTTGCCGCGACGATCGGCCATCTCTTTCTGCCGCGCGTCGAACTTCGCCTGCTGCGCGGGCGTCAGGACATTGCGAATCTCCGCCATCTCCTGAGTACGAATGGACTGGCCGCCCTGCATCACCTGGCGAGCCTTTTCCATGTTGCTGCGGACTGCGGCGGTGTCACCTTTCTGGCGGGCAGCACGGGCCGCGTCGATGTACGGCTTGGCCTGGGTGCGGAGCGCCCCATTCTGCGGCTGATACTTCTGGCGGATCGCGTTGATCTGCGCCTTCTGGGCATCAGTCAGATTGAGATCGGCCATGAAATCGCGACCGGGTCCGCGACGACCGCGGAATTCTCCGCCGGCGCGTGGGCCACGACGATGCATGCCGCTGTCGGGCTTTGCCTGAGGAGCGGTTGTCGACTGAGCGGCCGAAATCCCCGCGACGCCAACAAGCAACATGGCGCCGAGCGCCAATGAACGAGCAATCATTTACTTCCTCCACAACGTTGAGAGCCGGCGCACAGTGCGCCGGTTACCAGCGTTAGACGTGGGGATCGCGGTCTCGTTAAGGTCGGGGGTTTTGTGGATGCTATCGCGCGAGCCAGATCTCCGCCCGCCTTGACCTTATCCCGCGGCCGCCTCTGGTACGGTACCGAACCGACGCTCGCGGGAATGGAATTCCTTTACCGCGCTCTGAAGATCGGCAGGCGTAAAGTCGGGCCAGCGGCGATCGGTGAAGTACAGTTCGGCGTATGCGCACTCCCAAAGCAGGAAGTCGCTCAGCCTCTGCTCCCCCCCGGTTCTGATCAGCAGGTCGACGTCGCGGCACTCACCATCCCAGTGATCGACCTCGCACATCGCGCGCGACAGCGCTTCGCGATTCAGACTGTGCTGACCCTGCAGACGCTCGGCGGCTCTGACCATGGCATCGCGCGACGAATAGTCGACCGCGATGCGGAGATCCAACCGGGTGCCGTGCCGGGTCGCCTCCTCGGCGACCCTGATGGCGCGCAGCAACTCCGACGGAATACGGTCCCGGCGCCCGATGATTCGCATCCGGACGTCATTGGTGACGCAACGATCGGTTTCGGCGACCAGATAGCGTCGGAACAAGCGCATCAGCAGCGCCACCTCGCGCGACGGGCGCGCCCAGTTATCCGCGGAGAACGCGTACAGCGTCAGCATACCAATCCCGCAATCGGGCGCTGCTTCGACGATCTTGCGCACAACTCGCGCTCCGGCGATGTG
>JBKPDS010000125.1:0-6954 GCA_046727995.1 Gemmatimonadota bacterium | reverse complement strand
GAATAGATCCGTCATGTTGGCGACGGTCGAGGGCGGCGCACCATGGGGAAAGCTCACCGCGCCGACTCCGTTGAATGGACGCCCGTAATCATCACCGACGGCCCAGCAGCCTGTTCTGCCAAGCGAATAAGCGGCGGCGATTGCCGGCGCCGCGACGTCGCTGATACGAGGAAAGGACAGGTGCTTGTACCTGATGACGGCGTAGCAGGCGAGGATGCCGCCCATCAGTCCGCCCCAGAAAACAAATCCCGCTCTGCTGAATAGCGCGCTCGCGTCGCGCATCAGCACTGCATAGTAAATCTTGCCGCCCAGCAGTCCGCCGATCACCGCCGCGAAGATGAGATCGCCGATCGGCTCCGGGTCGTGCCCGCGGCGCGCCAGTTCTCGTTGCGCGATGATCTGCGCTTCTACGAAAGCGAGCAGAACGGCCAATCCAAAACCGGTTAACTGAAGCGGGCCGACCTGGTACGAGAGCGGCTGGTGGACGATCGAGGCGAAGATTTTTTGCATTCGAGGAATCTAGGCGGCTACCAGTCCCGGGATAGGGCTGCTGGCGTAGGCGTTGAGATCGAGTCCGGCTCTCTCCCCACGCTCGAACCGGAAAAATCCAGCGCGAGCAATCATTGCCGCGTTGTCGGTGGCCAGTCTCGGGCTCGGAGTGAAAACCGTTCTACCCTCCGGCTCGAGTCGGGTTCGCATCGCCGCCGCCAGGGTTTGGTTGCACGCCACTCCACCGCCGAGGACTACGCGCTGCCGCGAGAAAGCTGCTGCGGCGCGAGCGGTCTTCTCCACCAGCGTGTCGATGATCGAGTCCTGGAATCCGCGGGCGATATCGGCTTTGTCGGCGCCGATGTCCTTCGCATCGCGCACGGCGTTCAGCACAGCCGTCTTCAAACCACTGAACGAGAACGCGTAATAGTCAGCATCGGATTTGTCGGCGTTCTTGCGCACCATCGGCCGCGAAAACCTGAAGCGCTTCGGATTTCCGGTGGCAGCCAACTGCTCGATATAGCGACCGCCGGGATATGGGAGGCCGAGTAGCTTGGCGACTTTGTCGAACGCCTCGCCGGCGGCGTCATCACGAGTGGCGCCGAGGAGTCGGTACTGGCCCCAGGCCTCGACGTCGAGCAGCAACGTGTGGCCGCCAGAAATGAGAAGTGCCGTAAATGGAGGCACGGCGTCGCGATGCTCGAGGGCGGCGGCGAAGAGATGGCCCTCCATGTGGTGGACACCGAGCAGGGGAATGTCGCGCGAGAATGCGAGCGCCTTTCCATAGCTGACGCCGACGAGCAGGGCGCCCACCAATCCGGGCGTGTTGGTGACTGCAATCGCGTCGAGATCTTCGAGACTGGTGCCGGCTTCGCTCAAGGCGCGATCGACGACCGGAACGATGCTCGTCAGATGGGCGCGCGAGGCGATCTCCGGGACGACGCCACCAAATACGCGATGCACGTCCTGCGACAGAATCACCAGCGACTCCTGGGTAACATCGTCGCCGTGTCCCTCCAGGACAGCGGCCGAAGTCTCATCGCATGATGTCTCGATTCCCAAAATCCTTGTCACCGCCTCCCGCCTCCCGCCTCTCGCCTCTCGCGTCCCGCCTCCCGCCTCCCGTTCACTCCGTCCGCTCCGTCAGCAGGCGATCGACCAGTGCACGGGCGTCGGGAGTATTCCAATCGGTGGCCTGCATCAGCTTCTTACGGATTACGCCATCGCGGCCGACGATGAACGTCTCCGGGTAACCGGTGATGTCGTAGGCCTGGGTGATCGCGCCTTTGGCGTCGTGGAGAATCTCGAAGGTGAGTCCGTATTGTTGGGCGAAGGCGCGAATCGCCGGTTCCGTTCCCGGATCGTCGATGCTCACCGCCACGATCTTCAGCCCCTTCGGACCGTACGCCTTGTGCAGTGCCTCGATGCTCGGCATTTCGACCCGGCAGGGCAGGCACCAAGTCGCCCAGACGTTGATCATCAGCACCTGCCCGCGATAATCGGCGAGAGTTTTCTTCTTCGGGGTGGAGTCGATGGTGTAGGCTGTGAAGTCGGGCGCCTTGCTACCGAGCTCGATGGGAAAGAGCTCGTGACGCAGATAGTGCGATGCTCCATAGGCGACGGCGGCAGTGATGCCGATCACGAGTGCCCCAACCGCGAGCTGTTGCCTGCCGGTCATGCCTGTGCCGTTGCGCGCTTGCGCAGCTCTTCGATTTCTGCTTTTGGATTCTTAGCGGCAAAGATCGCGTTCCCGGCGACGAAAGTGTCGGCGCCGGCTTCGAAGACCGATCTGATCGTTTTGCGATCGATTCCGCCATCGACTTCCAGGAACGCCTTGCTGCCCTGCTCGCTGAGTAATTGACGCGCGCGACGAACCTTGTCGGGCGATCCTTTGATAAACTCCTGCCCGCCAAATCCGGGATTCACCGTCATCACCAATAGTAAATCCAGATCGGGGATCACTTCGCTGACAGCGGTCAACGGAGTGGCGGGATTCACTACTGCACCGGCTCGGCACCCGAGCTCGCGGATGCGATTGAGCTGGCGCTGCAAGTGCGGCGAGACCTCGGTGTGAATCGACATCCCGTTCGCTCCGGCCGCCGCGAAGTCGTCGAAGTAATTCTCGGGCTGGACGACCATCAGATGCACGTCGAGCGAAAGCTTAGTCAGCTTACGGACGGACTCGATCACTTTCGCGCCGAAGGTGAGGTTGGGCACGAAGCGCCCGTCCATGACGTCGATGTGGATCCAGTCGGCACCGCCCTCCTCGAGCATCGCGATTTCATCGGCAAGCTTCGACAGGTCGGCGCTCAGTATTGATGGAGCGATCCGAACGGACATCTAGCGGGAGGCGAGAGGCGGGAGGCGGGAGGCGGGAGGTGGCGAGCTGATGCCAGTGTCAATCTTGATCGAGGGAGGTGGTGGGAAATGGGAAACGGTCAGGCTCACTGGACCGCCCGCGGAGATAGTTTGACCAGCCGCGGGAAGCTGGCGAATAACCGTGTTCTCCGGCTGGAGAGAACTGGTGTCGCGCGACATTCCTGCGATTCTGAGACCGAGCTGCTCGATCATCGACCTCGCTTCACCTGCGCTTCGTCCGAAGAGATCCGGCATCTGTACCGTCGCCGGGCCCTTGCTCAGCACGATGTCGACGCTTCCCGGCAGCTCGATCTTCGTTCCCGCCGGAGGATTGGTCGCGATCACCAGGCCGCGCGGCTGATCGGCGAGCTGCTCGCTGACGTTTCCCATCGTCAGGCCCGTATTCTCGATGGCGATCCGCGCCTGCTGCTGCGACATGTTGCTCGTCACCGGAACTTCTGCCGTCTTCTGGCCCGCGCTCAGCGCGAGGACGACGTTGGTGCCGCGCTTCTGCCTGCTGCCAGCGGGCGGATCCTCCTGGAGGACGATGTTCGCCGGAGTCCCCTTCGTGTAGCGCGAATCTCCCTGCTGCGCTGGAAATCCGGCCTTCGACAGAATCGCCGAAGCATCCTCGAAAGTTTTTCCGACGACGTTGGGCAGAATGCCATCGTCCGGAAGAACCTGAGCCGGAAACGCGAACAGGAACACCGCGGCGTAGGAGATCAGGAATCCACCCGCCGCGGCAATCAGATATGGAAACGCACGCCGCGGCAGCGCGCGCCAGTTCATCTAGTTGATCCTGCGCAGCCGCGCGGCAAATGCTCCATCGGTGCCGGTGCGATGTGGCAACACGCGCAGACGCCCGGCGTCGAGCAGCTCCGGCGCCACCGTTCCTTCCGGCGGCGGCTCGAGCACGAAGTTCGGATGCTCGGCGAGGAACGAATCGACTTGCAGGTCGTTCTCCTCCGGCTCCAGCGAGCAGGTGCTGTAGATCAGGGATCCGTCTTTCTTCACCACGCTCGCGGCTGCTCTCAGAATCTGTTTCTGCAGAGCGGACATCACCGCCAGATCAGAAACCTTGATGCGCCAGCGCGCGTCGGGGTGACGCCGGAAAGTCCCGGTGCCGGTGCAGGGAACATCGATCAGCACCACGTCGACCGGACGAATTGCCGGATTCCTCGCGTCACCAACGAAAGGCAGGAGATTGGTGCTCTCCAGCCGCCGCTGATTCGCCAGCAATCTTTGCAGGCGCGTGTGCGATTTGTCACTGGCAGCGACGGTGCCGGCAGAGCGGGAGAACTCCAGCGCCTTGCCACCCGGAGCGGCGCAGAGATCGGCGACAGTCGCGCCCATCGGAACGGCGGCGTACTCGGTTACCAGCGTCGCTGCCGGATCCTGGACGAAGAAGAGTCCCTTCTTGAACGCGCCCAGATCCGTGAACGTCGTCCCGCCGGAAATGGCGATGCTGTCGCGCGCGTACGGCGCTTCGGCGACGTGGACTCCCGCCGCTTCCATCGTCGCTTCCAGCTGTTCGCGCACGATCCCAAACGGCCGGATCACGATCGGCGCGTCGGCGTTGTTCAGGACCAGCAGGCGCTCGGTGTCCTGTTCGCCCCACCGCGCAACCCAGCGCGCGATCAGCCACCGTGGATGCGAATACTTGAGAGCCAGCGCGTCCAGCGCATCGGTCGGAGCGGGCGGATTGAGTTGTTCACGCTCGCGATCGGTGCGACGCAGCACCGCATTGACAAGTTTGCTGGCGCCGAGTCCGTGTCTGCGCTTGGCGAGCTCGACGGTCTGGGCGATGGCGGCGTAGGCGGGTACGCTGCCCATGTGCAGCAACTGGTAGACGCCGAGTCTGAGCAAATCGATGACGTCGGGATCGAGTCGAACCAGTCCGCCGCGCACTCGCTCGGAGAGAATGGCGTCGATCCCGCCGCGCTGGCGCAGCATCCCGTAAACCAGTTCACGCGTCCAACGCCGGTCGCGCGCGTCAAGTGGAAGAATGCGCCGCTCGAAGGATTGGTCGAGGAATTCTCCGCGACGGAGATCGACGCAGATCTCGGCGGCCACCGCGCGTGCGGCCGTCACCCCACCGGTAGTTGTAACGGTGGCGTTCATGATCCCGAGAGCATCCCAGTCGTCGGAGACGAAGGAACGGCAACTTCGCGCCGCGGCATCCGCCCGGCGAGATACGCATTCCTTCCCGCTTCGACAGCCGCCTTCATTGCTGCCGCCATCCGCACCGGATCCTGCGCCGCGGCAATTCCGGTATTCATCAGGATTCCGTCGACGCCCTGCTCCATCACGATGCACGCGTCGGAGGCGGTTCCTACTCCGGCGTCGACAATCACCGGCACGGACAGTCGCTGCTTGATAGTCCGAATGGCGTAAGGATTCAACATGCCGAGGCCGGAGCCGATTGGGGACGCCAGGGGCATCACTGCCGAGGCGCCGGCGTCCTCGAGCCTGAGGGCCGTCACCAGATCTTCATTCGTGTAGGCGAGGACCTTGAAGCCTTCGTCGACGAGCGTCTTCGTCGCCTCGAGCAAGCCGATGGAATCCGGCAGCAGCGTCTGTTGATCGCCGATGACCTCGAGCTTGACCCACTCGTTGAATCCTGCCGCGCGCGCCAGGCGTGCGTAGCGAATGGCATCGGCTGCGCTGTAGCAACCGGCGGTGTTGGCGAGCAGGAAAAAGTGGTCGGGGTCGAGATGGTGGAGAATTCCTTCATCCTTGTTGCGATCGAGATCGACGCGACGCACCGCCACGGTCACGACCTCGGCGCCCGAGGCTTCGATCGCCTCGATCATCTGCGCGTTCGACGCGTACTTCCCCGTGCCGACCATTAGCCGCGAGCGGAACTCGCGCCCCGCAATCACCAGCGGTTGCGGGTCGGTAATGGTTGCCGGAGAAATCAGATCGGCGTGCGCCACTCAGGTCTAGCCTCCGCCCACGAAGTGGACAATCTCGAACGAATCGTCGGCTGCGAGCTCCAACATCGCAAAGGACGAGCGGTCGCGCAGAATGGTTCCGTTGCGCTCGACTACGACAGTCCGCGCGTCGAGTTTGAGTGAGGCCAGCAGATCCGCGACCGTCGATCCCGCTGGAAGACGCCGCTCGTCGCCGTTCACGATGATTACGACCTCGTCGGCGATCGTTTCCGTCACAACACTGCCCCGCGTCATACTTGTGAAAGATAGCGGCTTGCAGCGAGTTCGGAATTCTCGTCGTTCCAGATTCCTCGAATGGCGGCAATACCGTGTGCGCCGCGATGCACGAGTGAGCGAACGTGCTCCGGGCGGATGCCGCCGATGGCAATCACCGGAAAGCTCACCGCCGCAACGACATCGGGGATGAAGTTGCTCTCTTTTCGCGGCAATCCGGGGTGACTTGGCGTCTCGAAGACGTTCCCGGCGACGCACCAGTCCGCCCCCGCCTGCTCGGCGTCCTTTGCTTCCTCCGCCGAGTGCACGCTGGCCCCGATTCGCAACGCGGGCGCAATCCGCAAAACGTCCGGGACGGAGATCGATTTGTGGGTCAGCTGCGCTCCCTGGACGCTGCAGGCGAGCGCGATGTCGACGCGGTCATTGACGATGCACCAGCATTTCGTCTGCTCGTGGAGCTCCAGCAGCGCCAGCGTCAGCGAGTAGAGCGTCGGCGTGTCCAGCAGCTGCGACCGGATGTGGATAGCGCCCTTGTCGCCGAGCACGCGCATGATCGCCATTGCCTTTCTGATGAAGCCGGGGCGAAGCATGATTTCGTCGTTGGTGACGGCGTGGACGACCGGCAACGCCTCGATCGGCGCTTTGACCGGCGGCGTCGTCATCCGCTTCCACCGTAGATGTCGCCGACTGCGGTCCCGCGTCCCCGCGCCCAGTCGTGGGCGGACATCCGATTCTTTCCCGCCGGCTGGACTCCGCTGATGCGCAGCGCGTCGATCCCGCAGGCGATCACCAGCTCGCCGGTCGTCTTCAGCACTTCGCCGGGCTTCCCCTTGATGCCATCCATCACCTTGGGTCCGAACATTTTTACGTCACCCTTCGGCGTGCTGGTGAACGCGCCGGGCTTGGGATCATAAGCGCGAATCACTCGGGAGATCTCCAG
>JBKPDS010000124.1:0-15918 GCA_046727995.1 Gemmatimonadota bacterium | reverse complement strand
GCCCGCGGCCGGGCAGGGCGCGATCGCCATTCAGGTGCGGAGCGACGACACCCGAATCAAGGAGTTGCTGGCGCCCCTCGATCACGAGCCGACTTCGATCGCCACACGCGCCGAGCGAGCCTTCCTCGGCGCGCTGGAGGGTGGATGCCAGGTGCCAATCGGCGCCCTCGTCAGCGACATCGAGGGCGCGCCTACATTATATGGTATGCTCGCGGACCTGACCGGCCGGCACATCGTGCGGGGGTCGCGTCGGCTCGATCTGCGGGCGCCGGAATCAACCGGCGAAGCGTTGGCAGCCGAGATTCGATCGCGTGGCGGAGGCAGCCTGCTGGTCGAGCTCAGACAACTTTCCAAAATTCCCGCTCCACAGCCAGAGTAGATGCCGAGTTTTCCCAGTCATCGGCCGCGCCGCCTGCGCCGCACGGCTCCACTTCGCAACCTGGTCCGCGAGACGCACCTCGCGCCGTCGCAGCTCGTCCTCCCCGTTTTCGTTCGCGAGGGCAAAAAGTTGCGGCGCGCCGTCGAGTCGATGCCGGGAGTCAACCAGACGTCAGTCGACGAGATGCTTCGCGATGCCGAAGCCGCCGCGAAAGCAAAGGTCGGTGGAATCATTCTGTTCGGCGTCCCCGACACCAAGGACGCGATCGGTTCATCGGCGTGGGACGAGAACGGCGCGGTGCAGAAGGGAGTGCAGGCACTGAAGAAAGAGATTCCGGACCTGGTCGTAATCACCGACGTTTGCATGTGCGAGTACACGGACCACGGTCACTGCGGGGTGCTGAAGGACGGAGAGGTCGACAACGATGCGACGCTCAAGCTTTTGTCGCGGTCGGCGCTCTCCCACGCTGCCGCCGGCGCTGACATCGTTGCGCCCAGCGACATGATGGACGGACGGGTGCGGGCGATCAGGTGCGCGCTCGATGAAAACGAGTTTGGTGGTGTCTCGATTCTGAGCTACGCCGCCAAGTACGCCTCGGCGTATTACGGGCCATTTCGCGAGGCAGCGGAGTCGGCGCCGAAATCAGGCGACCGTCGTGGCTACCAGATGGATCCTGGAAATGCCGAGGAGGCGTTGCGCGAAGTGCGCGCCGACATCAATGAGGGCGCCGACGCCGTGATGGTGAAACCGGCGGGTCCGTACCTCGACGTCATCTCCCGCGTCAAGGCGGAAACAGGATATCCGGTCGCCGCATATCAGGTTAGCGGAGAGTACGCGATGATCTGCGCCGCCGCCGATCGTGGCTGGATCGACAAGGATCGGGTGATGTTGGAATCGCTGCTCGGGATTCGCCGCGCGGGAGCGGATTTCATCGTCAGCTACTTCGCCACCGACGCCGCGCGCGCTTTGGCGAGCGGTTAACTTGTACGCACGAAGAATCAACCGTCAAAATGCGCTACAGGAAGTTCCCCGGCACTAACGTCGAGGCCAGCGAGATCGGCTTCGGTACCTGGACGCTCTCGACCGGCTGGTGGGGAGAGAAGACCGACGATGAGGCGGTCGAGATGCTGCGCGTCTCGCGCTCGAAGTACGGAATCAACTTCTTCGACACCGCCGACACCTACGGTAATGGTCGCGGCGAGCGCCAACTGGCGCAGGCATTTCGCGGCAAACGCGGCGACGTCGTCTACTCCACCAAGATCGGCTACGACATCTACGATCCCGCCGCCCAGTCGGCACGGCGCGGCCAGAACGAGTTACCGCAGAAGTTCGATCGCGACTATATGCGCTTTGCGCTCGACAACTGTCTCGAGCGATTGGAAACCGATCACGTCGACGTCCTCCAGCTTCACAATATCAAGATGGAGCACGTGCGTGACGCGGCGATCTGGCAGACACTGCGCGAGATGAAAGACGAAGGCCTTGTGACCGTCTGGGGCGCCGCTTTCGGACCGGCCATCGGATGGCTCTACGAAGCCGTCGAGCTGTGTGAGCGCGAGGGCGACATCGGGACCATCCAGATGATCTGGAACATCCTCGAGCAGCATCCTGGAACAGCGATGATCGAGGCAGCGCGCGAGAGCGCGCCGAACTGCTGCTTCAACATCAGGGTCACGCACGCCTCGGGAATGCTGGAAGGGAAGTACACCGAAGACACCGTCTTCGCCGCCAACGACCATCGTCGTCACCGGCCGCGCTCGTGGCTCACCAACGGCTTGAAGAAGCTGCGCACGCTCGACTTCCTGACTACCCACATGACGCTTGGTCAGGCGGCGTTGAAGTGGTTGCTCGCCGAACCGAGGGTCGTGACGACGCTGCCCAACATTTACGATCTCGAGCAGCTCGACGAGTTCGCGACGGCGTCCGAGAAGCCCGATCTCTCCGGCGCGGATCTGCAGCGTGTAGCCGAGCTCGCCGCGCGCAATTTTGGCGTGGACGAGGCGCCGATGAGCTACAAGGGTACCATGCAGCGGGTCACTGCGTGATCAATCTCTGGCACGAGCTGCCGGCGGGAATTCATCCGCCGGACAACGTCACCGCTGTAATCGAGATCCCGGCCGGCAGCAGAAACAAATACGAGTTGGACAAGTCGAGCGGCATGATCCGCCTCGATCGCGTTCTGTATTCCGCCGTGCACTATCCGGGAGACTACGGTTTCATTCCGCGCACCCTGCACGAAGACGGTGATCCACTCGACGTGCTCGTCCACCTCAACGAGCCCACGTTCCCAGGTTGTCAAATCGATTGCCGGCCGCTCGGCGTGCTCAAGATGCTGGATAGGGGAAAGCCAGACGACAAGATTCTGGCGGTGCCTTGTCACGACCCTTACTACCACGAGTACTTCGACATCGCAGATCTTTCACAGCATTATTTGAGGGAAGTGGAGCACTTCTTCCATATCTACAAGGACCTGGAAGGCAAGCGGGTAGAGATCATCGGCTGGGAGAAGAGCGAAATCGCGGCCCGCGTGATCAACGACTCGATCGAGCGCTACCAGGAGAGGTTTCATCAGGTCGGCACCTAAGCATCATTCGGCGCTCGGGCAGAACCAGGCCGCGAGCGGAGGACGATAAATGAACAGGCAGCGATCAATCGCGGCTTCATTCACATTGACGATGCTTCTCGTCGCGCTGGTGGCGGCGTGCAATAAAGGTGAAGAGCGGGCGGTGAAAGGTCCCGGCGCGCCGAAGGGCGCCGGTCACGACACCCTCAGCGACCTCACCCTGAATGAAGACGGCCTCGGCCAGATCCAGATCGGAATGAACCTGGATGACGCAGTCGGGATGGGACTTCTGAACGAGAATCCCAACATGAATTCGCAATGCGACTTCGTCTTCCCGGCGGTGGGCGCCGGCATCCCCGACGGCGTGAGCGTGATGGTAGTGAAGGGCAAAGTCGCGCGCATCGATGTCGATACCGGAGCAGTCACCACCGACGACGGCGCCAAGATTGGCGACAGCGAAGATCGGATCAAGAGTCTCTACGGTGACGACGTGCAGGTCCAGCCCCACAAGTACAACCCCGGCTGGCATTACATGACAGTCACGGGTGACAGCGCCAGCGCAGGGAAGGCAATCGTGTTCGAGACCGATGGAAAGAAAGTGACGATGTTTCGAGCAGGACGGTTGCCCGAGGTGAAATGGGTGGAAGGGTGCGGATAGACTTCCGCACCCTTTTCAGTTTGCACGGCACCGTTGACCGTCGCACCTACCTGGCGACGGGAATCGGTTTGATGGTCCTCAAGTACATCGTCGACGCCAGCTTTCTCTTCCTCGCCGCCCACATCACCTGGACACCGTGGGACTATCTGGCCCCGCTGTTGTCCGTGAAGGCAGCAAAACTCACTGCGCTGCCCGCCTGGGTTCCTTTCACCTTGATCGTGTGGACTCTGCCGTTCATCTGGATCGGCGTGTCGATGATGATGCGGCGTGCCGTCGACGCCGGTCGCTCACCGGCGCTGTGTGCGGCGTTCTTTTTCCCGTTCCTCAACTATCTGGTGATGCTCTGGCTGGCACTGCTGCCAAGCAAGCCTGTGCTGCCTGAGGAGATGCCGTACGACCACATTGAACAGGGCGAGCGGTACCGAAGCGCGCTGATCGGAGCTGCCGGCGCCATGATCGTAGGCCTTCTCGCGATTCTCATCAGCGTGGTCGCCGTCAAGAGTTACGGAGTCACTTTGTTCCTCGGCACGCCCTTCATTCAGGGAATGGTGGTCGGGTGGGCGTTCAACAGGGAATCGATCAAGCCGAATCCACAGACGTCGGGTGTCGTAATCCTCAGCGTGCTGCTGTTCGGCGGGGCAGTCATGTTGTTCGCGCTCGAAGGAGTGTTGTGCCTGGCGATGGCATTTCCGATCGCGGCCGTCGTGGCGCTGTTGGGCGGTGTGATTGGGCGCGAGATCGCTAAGCGCGGAGGACGCAGTCTGGGCTTTGCCACCGCGCTCTTCATGATTCCAACCGGGTCAGTGATCGACCGGGCCTCGACCGTCGCGCCGACTTACGAAGTCGTGACAACGGTAGATGTTGCTGCCGCGCCGGAGATGGTGTGGAAGCATGTCGTGCAGTTCGCCGAAATCAGTGAGCAGCCGGCGTGGTATTTTCGGGGCGGCATCGCTTATCCGGTTCGCGCCACGATCGCCGGGACCGGTGTTGGCGCGATCCGTCGCTGCGAGTTTTCGACCGGCGCCTTCGTCGAGCCGATCACGACCTGGGACAAGCCACGCCGCCTCGCTTTCGATGTGATCGAGCAGCCACCGCCGATGCGCGAGCTGAGCATCTACAGGAAAGTCTACGCGCCACACCTGAACGGCTACTTCAGCTCGTCGCGCGGAGAATTCCGACTCGTTCCGACAGTCGGCGGCACCCGGCTCGAGGGTCACACCTGGTACAGCGTCGCGATTTATCCGCAAGGATACTGGCGGGCATTGAGCGAAGTGCTGCTACATCGGATTCACCGGCGGGTTCTCGATCAGGTGAAACGCGAAACGGAGGCTGACGCCGCGCGGCGATCAGCTGCCGTCACGACATCGGCAGCCGACAAATGGCCGGAATATTTCTGACTGCGACATGGCGCTACGTCGCCATGCTCAACTTCGAAGTCGATCCGTCGGTGCTCGTGCCTCTTCTTCCCACGGGGACAGAGCTCGACGAGAGGATGGGCCGTCACTTCATCAGCCTCGTCGGATTTCTTTTTCTTGACACCCACGTGCTGGGAGTCCCGGCGTTCTTCCATCGCGACTTCGAGGAAGTGAATCTTCGCTTTTACGCCAGGCGCTCGGTCGGTGGCGAGACGCGTCGCGGCGTGGTTTTCATTCGCGAGCTGGTGCCGTTGCCGCTGGTGGCGGGCACAGCCAGACTGACCTACAACGAGCCGTATCGCACGGTTCCGATGAAGCACACCGTCGTCGCCACCGAGGAGGAGCTGCAAAGCGTCGAGTACTGCTTCGGCGGTCCGCGCGACGAATGTCGTCTGACGATTCACGTCGACGCCGGTCCGCAGCCGATGACGCCCGGCTCGGAAGAGGAATTTCTGTCAGAGCGCAAGTGGGGATTCACCAGACAGCGGGATGGCGGGACGGTCGAGTACTGGGTGAACCACAGCAGGTGGAATGTCTGGTCGCCCGCCGCCGCTCACCTCGACGGTCCCCTTGCGGAATTCTACGACGAGCCGTTTGCTAGTATACTCTCAGAAGCTCCTGCATCTGCATTCGTTGCCGATGGGTCGGCTGTTGCGGTGCACCTGCCGGAGCGCATCGTCTAACTCTATCCGTTACAGCCATGGCCACCACAGCTCACGAAACAGATCTTCGGTACCCGGTCGGAAGATTCGACTTCGACGCGCCGATCAGTGAGTCAGATTACCCGCTGTTAATCGCCACGATCGCGGAAACTCCGGGGGCGCTACGATCTGCGGTGGCAGGAATGTCGCGCGATCAATTGGAAACGCGCTACCGACCCGGCGGCTGGACGGTGAAGCAGGTCGTGCACCACGTCCCCGACAGCCATCTCAACGCCTACACGCGGTTCAAGCTGGCGCTTACCGAGGACGAGCCCACCATCAAGCCCTACAACGAAGCTGCGTGGGCGGAATTGGCTGATTCCCGTCGCGTGCCGATAGAAGTGTCGCTGGAGCTGCTCGATGCGCTGCACCTTCGCTGGGTGACCGTCATCCGATCGATGGAGCCGGCCGACTTCCGCCGCGGATTGCGGCACCCGGAGCACGGAAGGGTTTTGACACTGCAGCAGATGCTTGGGTTGTATGCCTGGCACGGCCGGCATCACGTCGCCCACATCACCTCATTGAAGAAGCGCGAGGGTTGGTGACGGCACCCCGCTTGCCACTCTGGTAAGTCCAACTCCAAGGCGGGGGCAGTGAAGCGGAAGACCAATTCAAGACGCGCGACCTGGTTGCTGCTCGGCGCGGGCGCGGCGGTGGTGACGGGCAGACTGGTGGAATTCGGCATGGAAAAGGGATGGCGCGCGTGGAAGCATGAGGATCCACCGGAGCATCCGTGGCGCGGTGGTGAGAACTGGCCGCAGGCGCTGGCGTGGACCGCGCTGTCGGCGGCTGCAGTGGCGACCGCCGAGCTCGTCGCGCGTCGCAGCACCCACATCGGTCTTCGGCAGCTGACCGGCAAACGGATTCCAGCAGGCTTGTGAAACATTCGCCGGGATTTCTGAGGCTCGTCGACGACGCGAAGTCTCGGATACGCGAAGTAAGCGTCGACGAAACCAAACGAAAACTCGAAAGTGGTGCGGCGCGCGTCATAGATGTTCGGGAAGAGAGCGAATGGGCGGCCGGCCACATCCGCGGTGCCGTGTACCTGGGGAGGGGAGTGCTCGAGCGCGACATCGAGCTGCGGGTACCGAACAAGAACACCGAGCTGATTCTCTATTGTGGCGGGGGGTTTCGCTCCTCGCTGTCGGCCGACAATCTCCAGAAGATGGGGTACACGAACGTCGCTTCGATGGCCGGGGGCTGGCGGGAGTGGAATGCCAAAGGCGGTCCGGTAGAGAAGTAGAGATCCGGCATCATCGGGAAAGGTGACGTCTGGCATCCTCTTCCCTTGTAGGCAACGGTCGAGTGAGGCAAAGTACTTGACAGTACAAAGTAGACTGACGATCTTGAGTCAGCATCTACCGGAGCAACCGTGCTGCGCCTCGTCCTCATCCTCGCCTCGCTTGTGAATGCTGCCGCCGGCGTCGGCCTCGGAATCGTGTGGTACCAGTACAGGCACGATGACGGAATGCCGATCGTGGTGCTGTTCGTGGCTCTATCCCTCTTCATCCAGGGCGCGTTCACACTCGGACATATCGAGAGACTGTGGGAGCGCTTGCGAATCCCTTCATTGCAGCTCTTCATCCCCGGCGAGGCGGCCGCCGCTCTGGTCGGCGGCGTGGCGATCCTGCAGGGCGTCATCTACAATCTTCGTCCGGCCAACGGCGACTACGAGTTCGGTCCGCTGCTCGCAGCTACCCTCATGTCTACCCAGGCAACGCTCGGCCTGGTCTACGCCGCGCGGAGCAACGACTTCGGTGTCCGCCGAAGTGCATAGAATTCAACAATCGGCACCGACAACTCAAACGCGAGGTTGCGCATGCTGAGAATGCTGGTGATGCTCGCCTCTATCGCCAACTGCGCCGGTGGCGTGGTTCTGATCGCGACGTGGGCGACGATGTGGCAGCACGTGCCGATAATCGTGCTGTTCATCGGTGGTTCCCTTCTGATTCAGGGCGGTTACACGATTCTCTATTTGCGCGGTGATCTCGATCGGTGGGGCGATCTCGCGACTGGAGCGCTTTTCGCCGGCGAAGGCCTGTCAGCCTGTGTCGGCACCGGCGGCCTCATTCAGGGAATCATCCACAACATTCAAAACGCAGATATGGAGATGGCGCCCGTCCTGGCTGGATTACTCATGATGGTCCAGGCGATTCTGGCGCTACTCTATCTTTTGGCGACTGACCGGCTGAGGCCGAGGCTCAAAACCTAAACTGCAAGTGGCAGTTCCTATGGCTTAAGCTCTCCGTGATCTACAGGCTCCCGCCCTCTCTTCATGAACAGGAACTCGTAGAGCAGCGCCGCGGCGAGTCCGCCCGTGATCGGCGCGAACCAGTAGAGTAGCTGCGCTTCGTAAACCCCGCTCGCCACCGCCGGCCCAAACGAGCGCGCCGGATTCATCGATGCCCCGGTCATCGGGCCAATCGCCAGAATGTCGGCCGCAATCGTGAGTCCGATGGCGAGGCCGCCGATCTTTGGTCCGCGCAAATCCACCGCGGTTCCAAAAATCACGAACACCAGAAAGAACGTCGCGATCGCCTCGAGGGCGAATGCCTGTCCACCGGTGATGTCGAGCGCAATCGTCTGTCCGCCGCCTCGAGTCGCAACGAAGATCGCCTCCGGGAATGTCGCCTTGAGAGCGTAGCCTGCCACAACCGCGCCCAGAACCTGCGCGACGATGTAGAGCGCGGCCATCATCGCCTCGATGCGCCTCGTCACCAGAAACCCGAGTGTGACCGCCGGATTGAAATGACCCGAGATTCGCATCAGCGCACTGACCATCACCGCCAGAATGATTCCGTGCGCGAGCGCGACCTCCACCAGACCCGCCGAACTCTGTGACGCCTTGGCGGTCATGATTGCACCGCTCCCCACGAAAACGAGAGCGAAAGTTCCGATGAATTCTGCTGCGAAGTGCCGCCACGCGTCGCGCATATGTCAGCCCGAAAATCTACGGTGGGCCGCGCGCGCGAGATCTCTAGATCACTCTGCGCAATACCAGCGCGGCGTTGATTCCGCCGAAGCCGAAGGAGTTCGTCAGCATGTGCTCCACACGTTCCTTCCGCCCCGTACCCGGCAGAAAATTAAGATCGCAGGCCTCGTCCGCAACCTGAAGGTTCACCGTCGGCGGCAGCCACTCACGCTCCATTGCCAGCGCACAAATCGCTGTCTCGATGGCGCCGGACGCACCGAGGGCGTGGCCGTAGTAGCCCTTCGTACCACTCATCGGGATTCTGTAAGCGCGATCGCCGAGCACTTGTTTGATCGCCATCGTCTCAGTGGAGTCGTTGAGCGGCGTCGAGCTGCCGTGGGTGTTCACGTACCCGATTTCATCAGCCGAGACGTTTGCGTCCTGCAGCGCCAGGCGCATCGCTCTCGCGGCTTGTGAACCGTCGGGTCGAGGGGCTGTCATGTGGTGCGCGTCGTTCGTGATTCCGTAGCCGACAACTTCGCCGTAGATCGGCGCCCCTCGCGCCTTTGCCCGCTCGTACTCCTCGAGTATCACGACCGCCGCGCCTTCGCCCATGACGAAGCCATCGCGATCCTTGTCGAATGGACGCGACGCCCGTTCAGGGTCCTCGTTGCGCGTCGACATCGCACGAATCAGCGCGAATGCTCCGAAACACAGCGGCGCCAGCGGTGCCTCGGCGCCACCGGCGATCATCACGTCGGCGTAGCCATCGCGGATCTGACGAAACGCGTCGCCGATGGCAATGGTTCCCGACGCGCAGCTCATGGCGTTGGTGGAGTTCGGTCCCATCGCGCCGAGCTCGATGGCGATGTTGCAGCTCGACGCTCCGCCGAATACGGTCAGTGCGAGGCTGGCATCGACGGCACGGAGTCCTTGCGTCATATACACCGCCAGCTGTCCCTCGGCGTAGCTGACGCCGCCGAGCGCAGTGCCCATGTTGGCCCCGACACGCTCCTTGTCCTCTTTCGAGAGATCCAGATTCGCGTCGTCGAGCGCCATCTTCGCGGCGACGACCGAGAACTGCCCGAATCGATCGAGCCGCTTTGCGCGCTTGTTTTCCAGATGGTCGGTCGGAACGAAATCATTTATCTCGGCCGCATTGTGGCTCCGGAACTGCGATGGATCGAATCGGCTGACCGATCGCACCGCCGATCTCTGTTGCTGGAGCCCCGACCAGAAACCATCTCGGGTTGTGCCGATCGGCGTGATCGGCCCGATGCCCGTTATAACAACTCTTCGTCTATTCACTTTTTCCTCGAATTACCCACTGTTCCCTCGCCCTTCGCCCCTCGTCCCCCCTTACTTCAGACCTCACTTCCCTCGTTCCTATTCCCTCTCCGCCACCGCGCCGAGTCCTGCCAACGTCCGCGAAGCAATTCCGTGGACGAACACCGGACCGATCAAATGCGTCGCCGCCCACGTTCCCAGTACCGGAATGCGCGGCCCATCCCACACGTGCAGGATTCGTACGTGTGTTCCGTCGGGTACGGAGCTGAAGGCCCATTCGACCTCCATCCCCTTCGTTATGCCACCAACGTGCCGAAAGCGAATACGGGGAGCTGTCTCGTTCACCGTCATTTCCGAGAGCCACCACGTCGGCCAGTTCAGCCGCAGCGGCGCCTTCGAAACTCCCAAAGGATTGAACGGGCGGTAGGCTGACATCTCGACCAACCCACCACCGTCGGAGCGTTGATCGCGAAACCGCACATACCTGTAGTGTGAGAGATGCGTCGGCCAACCCTCTACCCTTCTTGCTAAATCGAAAATTGTCTGAATAGGAGCGCGAACCAGCCGCTCATCCACCGTCACCATCGTGCGTCCGACCGGCATCGGTCCGAGATCGATGTGACTTGCGGTCTTCCTCGTCATCAGTGCACCGGAATCCAGCTGGTAGTCACCCGGAAGCCGCGACGTCGATGCGCCCTCGGTCTGCGCGCAACCGCTTCGTGTACAGTATCGACCAGCTCACCCGGAGTGAAACCCCGCAGTACGGAGACGACGCCATCGTGGCGGCTAACGGCATGAAATCGAAGGGGAAACGAGACCAGCCAGAGTCCTGCGGCCGCGAGCCAGCTTCGCCTCAGATCGCTGACGATGACTCGCCTGCGCGCGACGCGATTCATTTCGCGCAGTAGTTTCAGCGCATCTGTTCCCGAAAAGTGATGCAGTACTTGCGAGCACATCACGATGTCCACGCTGTTGTCGGCGAACGGGAGCCGCAGCGCATCTGCGCACACGGAGAATGTCACCGACGGTCGGCTCGCCTCGGCCAGCTCGCACGCCGAATCGAGCCCGATCGTCGTCAGCTCGATACCGCTTTTTCTGGCGAACGCGCGCGCGCGACAGGGGATATCGCCCAGCCCGGTTCCGACATCGAGCAACGTCGCATCGCGCGGCAGCTCACGAAGTGCATCTCTGATTTCGCCGACGGCGGAGCTGATTCCGCCGAACAAGGCATTGGCGCGCGCCACATCGGCCAACGATCGCGTAACGAGCGCGGGATCCACATCCGGCAAGTCGAGTATCTCCACACCGCGCCGCCGTCGCGGTGTCAACAAACTGCGCACGGTCAGCGCTCGAGTTGGGCGTACCCGCCGCGATAGTAGAGCAGCGGCGTCCCCGTTTCGGCGCGCGTCGTCTCCACCTCGCCGAGGATGATGGTGTGGTCGCCGCCATCGCACGCAGAGACGCGATCGCACTCGATCACGGCCAGCACGTCGTCCAGGATGGCATATCCCTGGGCCGACCGCGTGAACCCCACACCCTCGAACCGGTCTATGTCGACGATGGAGAACCGACGCGCGATCTGCTCCTGTTTCGCCGAGAGAACGTTGACGACGAATCCATTGGCCGTCGTCAATGCTTCGTACACTGAGGCACTCTTTTCGATGCAGATCAGAACGAGCGGCGGTTCCAGGCTCACTGAGCTGAACGCGCTCACCGTCATTCCCTGATCGGTGCCGTCGGCTGCCCTGGTCGTCACCACCGTAACGCCCGACGGAAACCTTCCGAGGACGGCACGAAACTCATCTGGGCTGACGCTCAATTTGTGAATGCCGGTGCTATGAAGAGGCTATAGAGGAAACGCGGACGCAGAACTACACGTGGCGGTATGAAATCACCGGCCACACCCACCAGCAGATCCGCCATGTCTTTACGGCGCGACAGAACCTTAGCCGCGTTGTTCAGGAAATATGGCCAGGCGATGGCCATCCCGACGATCCTTTCCAGCTTCCACTTGCCACCGAACTCACTTTTGCGCGCGCGATCGTAGCCACCAAGGATGAGAGGCTCGTCGTCCGAAGATCGGTCCAGCGCCTCCAGTAAATGTGGGGCGAGCAGCTCGCCGCCGCGCAACGCGGCATAGATGCCTTCTCCGGTGAACGGGTCGAAGAAATCGGCGGCGTCGCCAACGAGCGCGGCACCAGGCGACCAGACGCGGCGCGCAGCGGTGGCAAACGGGCCAGTTGCACGCACCGCAGTGATTCTCTCCGCGCCCTGGAATCGCTCGGCGAGATGTGGCCGCGCGGCAATCCACTGCTCGAAGAACGCCGTCTTGTCTTCTCCGATCTGTTTGGCGCGGGACTGCGGAATGACGACAGCGACGTTCATCAGGCCGTCTCCGACTTCGACGATGCCGAAATAGCCGTCGTAGTCGACGTGCATCTCGCCCATGTCGGTCACGCCCTGAACTTTTCGGTAATGCGCGACGAGCGCGATGCGGCGCGGCCAGATCCGACTCGTTCTCACCAGGCCGAGTCTTCTCCCGATCACCGAGCGCAGGCCGTCCGCGCCAACGACGTAGCGTCCGTAAATCACTCGCGGAGCGCCATCGGGTCCGATCACCTTCACGCCGCTGACACGCTCCGATCCATTGCGCGCGATGTCGGTAACCCGTACGCCCTCTTCGACGCGCGCGCCCGCGGCCCGGGCCCCGCCCAGCACGATCTCATCGAGGATGGTGCGGCGAATGGCGAGACCGTTGTCTCTGAATCCGTGGAAGCCGTGATTGGCGGCGAATTCCCCGTTGGCGACGAATCCGTTGGGAGCGCGCACCTGCATTCCCGCCAGATGCGCCGGGTTGCTTCGTTCGATCTGTTCGAGCACTCCCATGTCCGACAGGACTCTCGATGCCTGCGGGCTCAGATATTCCGCGCAGATCTTGTCTCGCGGAAATCGGGCGCGGTCGATGACCAGCACGTCGACTCCTTCCCGCGCCAGTGCAAAGGCCGTTGACGCGCCGGCAGGCCCGCCCCCGACGACGATCACTTCCGCGTCGATGTGCTGTCCCACGCTAGCCAATAGCGCGCGCGACGCGCTGGAACAATCCCATGTATTGCCAGTGTGGCCGCGGCAGGTGCAGCACCGACGCGGCGCGGGTCAGGTAGGGAAGCACGACGGAACGCGAATCTGCCGAGAACATGAACCGTGGATGATCGGAAGCAAACTGTTTGAGCCGCCTGACGGTCTTGCCGAACTCGAGCTCGGCTGAAAAATAAAACGTTGGATCGAGCAGTGTACTGCCGGGTTGAACGGCTCCCTCGGCGATCGCGATGCGATGCAGCGTCGTGCCCGGGTAGATGCGGAGTCCAACGGTGAGGTACACCGCGTCGCCCCTGATCAATCGCCAACGCGCGAAGTGCAGCGTCTCCTCCAGCGTGTGACGAGTCTCACCCGGCCCGCCGACAAGAAAGATCCAGAGAGTCTTGATGCCGTGGCTTTCGACGCGCTCCGCCACTTCGCGAACCTTCGCCGCGTTGAATCCCTTTTCGAGTTTTTCCAGCACCGCATCGCTGGCGCTCTCGGCGGTGATGCCAACGGAACGGAAACCGGCGCGCTTCATCGCGGTCAACAGCTCGGAAGATGCCGCAGCCGGCGTGAAATTCGTCGTATCGAGCTGCACCCGAATCCCGCGACGCGTGATTGCTTCGCAGACCCGCAGCGCATGGCCGGGCGGTGAGTTGAAGGTGGAATCGACGAAATCGAAATGGTGGATTCCCGCCTTGGCTTTCAGCTCCTCGATCTCGTCGGTGACGAGCTCGGGGTCGCGGGTGCGATATCCCCATCCCTCGACGTTGCGGTAAGTGCAGTAGATGCACTTGTACACACACCCGCGCTTGGTCTGGATCGGGATGGTGGCGCCGTGGCGCTGGTAACGAGCCAGATCGATCCAGCGATGCAGACTTGGTTGCGGCAGTGAATCCAGATCCGCGTCTTCACCAGGCGGGCTGAACACGACCGTGCCGTTTCTGTCTCTCACGAGGCCCGGCATCGCCTCGATGGTTTCGCCGGACGTCAGAGCGGAGACGAGGGCGACGCTTGCTCTTTCACCGTCGCCGGCGACGGCGTAGTCGACACCGAGTTCGCGGAATAACGCTTCGGGAGCCACGCCGAACGCGGCTCCGCCGGCTACGATCTTCGCTGTCGGTGCCGCTGCCCGCAACGCGTGAAGAATTGCGCGCGCCTCGGGAGTGTAGTGGCGCAGCGCGATCGCATCGCTGTTGTCGATGTTGCGAACGGAGACACCAATGATGTCGGGCCGGAAGGATTGTGCGACGTCGCGGGCTCGCTTCACCGGGTCCCGGGCGAAGCACAGGTCGAGGAATCGAACGTTGTAATCGGCGGCGTCGAGCGCGGACGCTACGCACGCCAGTCCATTCGGAACTACGGGGTAGGGTTGCCGTTCGCGATTGGTGCTGACGAGCAGCACCCGGGCTCCGTCGTTTCTATTTCTTTCTTCGATTGCAGTCATGATTTGCTGGCGTTTCCCGGCGCGATCAGGACAAGAGTAAGGCAATCAACGCGCCCACAACCGAGCAGACTGCGTTGACCAAATCGTTGTCGAATCCCGCGAGTCCGCCCGCGGGACGCGTCGTCGTGCCGCAACTGTGGACGAGACGCTCGGTAGACATGGCGCATACGTCGCACCAACGCCGCGCTTGAAGTGTGCCTCCGAGTAAGGAATCTGCCAAAGCGCCCGCTACGCCGCCCAGTGTAATGGCGGTGAAAGCCACCGGCCAGCGGGCTAGTGTCGCCGCAGCGGCGATGAACAGTGCGCCGGCAAGCCCCGCGACGCTCCCGACGAAGGTGACTGCGCCGGATGTCCCCGCCGGGACGCGTTTTCGCGAGATGATGGAAAAAGGCTCGCCGCCGGCGAGGGTGCCGACTTCGGTCGCCCAGGTATCGGCGGCTGACGCGGCCAGCGCCCCCGCCGCTATAGCGAACCAGATCGGGGAAGGCACCAGCAGTTGTCCCAGCGCCGCGGCGGCGAAGACGCCGCCATTGGCGAGCACCTGAATGGCGTCCCGCTCCGCACCCTTATCGATGATCGAGCCAACGCGCTCGGTCTTTTTGCGCTCGCCGACCTTCGACAGGCCGCTCGCGGAAACGAAGAGGGCAAGAAGCAGCACGCCCCAGCTCCAGCCCGCGGCGATCGCGAGCGTGCCGATCGATGCTGCCGCGAACGCGCCACTCATTGAAAGCGTGCGCGTGTTGCGAGCTCCAATCACCACCAGCAACGAAATGGCCGCCCCAATCAGAGCGCGAGAGAGCACGTCAGTTCGTGTTATGGGCAGCTGTGATCTTGACCAGCGTGACTCTCCGTTTGCTTCTTGAAGGCGATTCGAGTGACGGTTAGCTTGCGCTCTCCGCCTACCAACCAAATGCCCGGCACCGTCAACGCCATCGTCCCCTTAAGCCTGCTCGAAGCAGTGCGCGCTGTCGACATTCCCGAAGGGGGAGAGGACGAAGTCGAATATGTGCAGGAGCACCGCAACAAGCGACTCGGTCTGAGCGACACCGTCATCGCCCAGATCCGCCGCTACAAGGATGCGCTGAAGCGTAATCAGCAGATTCCGATTCACGAGGCGGCTGGCATCGCGCGACTGATCGGACGACGTCCTGACGCCGAAGGCATTTTCACCCGCGCCGGCAGCATCGTCGCCGACCGGTTGTACCAGATGATCTCGGGCACCACCAGACAGATCATTCACATCATGCCCGGTTTTATCGCGCGTCCGCTTGCATTTCGACAGGTCAAGAAAGCGGGCGAGAAGTATCTGGGTGCCAGAGTTCGACGAGTTGGCGCGTCGATTGTGCTTGGCGTCACCGAATCAGTAACTTACGGAACCGCGCCGAAAGCCATCGGCTGCCTGTATTACGAGTCCGCGTTGCGCGAATTGCTGAGGCTGCTGGTCAACGGCGGCGGAATGATCGATCACGTCCATTGCCG
>JBKPDS010000123.1:0-11632 GCA_046727995.1 Gemmatimonadota bacterium | reverse complement strand
GGCGTAACCGGAGGATTCCTTGCGGACTCCGAGATGCATGATCGGGCGACGCTTGTCGCTGGAGACAATATCGCCGTGGACATCGCGCATGAATCGATTGATTGCTTCTATTCGCTTCGGGGGTGGCTCACCGCGAGTGATCACGGCGCGATCGCCATCGCTGAAGACGCAGTCGAGGGCGTTTACCCAGGCGCGCGTCGATCCGTAGCGCAGCGAGTGGGCACCGGACGCATTGGTTCCCACCATTCCGCCAAGCGTGCAGAATTTTCCGCTCGACGGATCCACGGGAAAGCGTAGGCCCTTTCTGCGTGCCGCCACGTCCAGTGTCGACCAGAGAACTCCCGGCTCGGCCCAGACAGTCCGGTCACGCTCGTCGATTCTGCTTAGATGATTGATGCGAGACAGGTCGACGACGACCCCCGATCCGACCGCGCCACCGGACATGCTGCTGCCGGAGCCGCGCGGAATGAGCGTGCTTCCGGATTCGGCGGCCCACTTCACCAGCACCACGACGTCTTCGGCATCGACCGGAACGGCGACTGCCGAAGGAATCGCCCGGGCGATTCCAGCCGCCTCGGAATAAACCGCGCGGGCCAGCTCGTCTTCGCGAAAGTAGCCGCGGAATCCGGAAACGCTCACAGTCCGAGGTTGCTGACCCGGGGTGGGTTGGAGGAATAATCGTAAAAGCCTTTGCCCGACTTCTTGCCGAGCATTCCTGCCAGCACCATCCGCTTCAGCAGCGGGGGCGGCGCGTAGCGACTCTCTCTGTACTCGGCGAACATGATCTCGGCGATCTTGTAAACGGTATCGAGGCCTACGAAGTCGAGGAGTGTGAACGGCCCCATCGGATGGCCGGCACCAAGCTGCATCCCTTTATCGATGTCCTCGACGGAGCCGACGTTCGACTCGAGAGCGTTGATCGCGTCGACCATGTAAGGAATCAGCAGCAGGTTCACGATGAAGCCGGAGCTGTCCTTGGCACGAATGGGCTCCTTGCCGAGGGCTCGCACGAAATCAAGCGCGCGCTGCTCGGTCTCGTCGCTGGTAGTGATGGTCCGCACGACCTCGACCAGCTTCATCAACGGCACCGGGTTGAAGAAGTGGAGCCCTAACATTCGATCGGGTCGTCCACTGGCTGCCGCCATGGCGATGATCGTCAGGCTCGACGTGTTCGATGCGAAGATGGCTTCCGGTCGCGCGATCTTGTCCAGCTGAGACCAGAGGGTGTTCTTGACCTCCAGATCCTCGACGACTGCTTCGATGAAGAGATCCGAATCGCCGAGCTCCTTCAGGTCGGTGACGAAGTGCAGGTTGGCGAGGGTTTTGTCGCGGTCGCCCTCGGTCACTTTACCGCGCTCGATTCCTTTGGCGAGGGTCTTCTCGATCGACTGCCGGCTCTTTGCGCACAGTGCTTCGGAGATCTCGCGGACCATCGTTGGAAAACCGGCCGCTGCCGAGACCTGGGCGATGCCGCTGCCCATCAAGCCTCCGCCGAGGACGCCGACCCTTTCAATCTTTTTCATCGAAGACTAAACCCTGGAGCGGTTCGGTCTAATCTATCGTCGCGGCAACCGCGCCCGCGAAGTGAGCGCGCCGAGAAGCCCAGCGGATCGCTCGAACTCGCCGTGTTCCAGTCGATCCAGAATCTGCTCGAGAGCGAGCTGGACGCTGGAAAGTACCCCGCGATGCGTCCGCGCGACTTTGTAGCCGGCGAAGCTGCTCCCGGCAAAAGGGAGTACCGCAGCGCCGGCGGCGATGAAGAGCGGCAGGTGCGCGACGACCAGCCCGAGTCCGACGATGCCGCTCGCGGCGGCACCCATCGCGGTTACAAATCCTCCGATGCCCACCCGGCGTGCTCTGCTGGTGTGAATGTCGGCGTCGAGTCTGACGACCACCCGCGAGGAATCCACGGCGAGCACCGTCGCTGATACCTGTCCGGCATCCATTAGATAGTAGCCGTGCCCGCTGACGTTGACGGTGCGTCGGAGCTTTCCGAAAAGTCCGCGCTGGGGCTCCCAGGTGATTCGGTCGGCGAAGCGTCGCTGTACCTGAAGACATTCGTCGTGCTGCATCCAGGCATCGATGGTGGCGAGAATGTCGCGCGGCGTTCCGGCGACCGTTCTGGTGGCCGTTGCGAATCCGGCGCCGGCGATTTGCGCCACCAGGCCCCGCTCTTCCGGAACGTTGATGCGGGTTCTCTCTTCCGCCAACGCCTGGTTCAGCACCGCGGGTGCCAGCCCAACCTCATTTCCGATTTCGAGAAGCTGGCTCTCGGTGATCAGATCTCCCGATTCGGGCATCGCGCTGGCGCCCTGCAGCTCCGCGGCTCGCGCGAGGACGCGCTCGAGTGCTTGTCGATCCAAAGGCGGCTGCCGCGTCGGAGCAGGCGCGGGCAGCGGAGACTTCTCATCAGCCATTGCAGAATTATATCTGCTAAATCCCTCCCAGGATGACGTCCAGCTGGCGGGCAATAGCATCGCGGATGGTGTCTGGAATCGCAAAAGTGGACGTGAACGTCGCCTGGACGCTGGAGCCGACCGGCCGGTTCACCGAGCGCAGGTAGTACCTCATATAGCCGTCGAGGATTTCCGGCGCGGTGCGTTGAATCAGCAACGCCCCGCCCCTGACGGCCGCCGAGCTCTGATAACGCTCGCCGAGTCCGGTGCGCCGCTGCTCCGGCGTAATGTTGTCGGTGACAGCGGTGCTGGCGAGCTGACCAACCGCTTCATGCGCGATTACATAGATCGCTTCGACCGCATCGTTCGGCCGATCGGGGAACGTCACGGTGATGGTGTTCGATCGAGTGCTGTTAGTCTGGGTTCTGCCCTCGCCGTCCAGCGGCAGCGACAGCAGAACGTCCCCCTGTGCCTGTTGAGAATTGTTGAAGAAGCGCTGCATCTTCGGACGGTAGGTGCGCTGCCAGAGAGTATCCACCAGCTCGAGGACGTTGCCGCGCTCACGCTGCTGCTGCTGCCAATAGGAGTGATAAAAGCGGTTGCTCTCGTCGGTCAGCGACTGGACGAAAAGACGAAGCCAATCACGATCGGGCCCGGTCTGAAAGTAAGCGGCAAGGAACGCCATGGCGTTCGCCTGCTGCTGTGACGACGCCGCGCGCGGATCACCGTTGGCTCGGACGAAAAGATCCACCGTCTGTGCCAGATCGGTCCATGACGAAAAGTTGAGCGGAACGAATTGCGCATTTATTAACTGCGGATTCACGGCGAGTCGCGCGCGGAGCCTGTCGCGATTGGCGTCGAGCTGGGTGACGACGTTCGCTCTGTTCTTGAGCACGATCATGTCGGTCCCGTAACCGCGCTTGAAGAAAGGAACGAACGTCGTGTCTTCCTGGAGCATGGCGAAGCCGTGCAGCCACAGGTCGACGTGCTCGTGGACTTTGACCGGCCAGATTATGTCGGGCCGCCCCGCGTTCTGGTCCGTCGGGGCTCCGCCGCCACTGGTAACGGTTCCGCCAGGTCCGCCGCCAACAGTCGCGCAGGCTGCCACCAGCCCAGCGGCCGACGCCAGGGCGAGGGCTCTTAGTTGTCGGTTCATATTTTCCTCGATCGCTGCGGCGAGCGCAGTCTCAATGAATGGATTCGACCACCACCGCGATTCCCTGGCCGCCGCCAATGCACGCGGTGCCAAGTCCGTATCGCTTTCCCTGAGCGCGTAAAGCATGCAGTAGATGGGCCGTTATCCGCGCGCCGGACGCAGCAAGCGGATGGCTCAGCGCAATCGCTCCGCCGTGGACGTTCAGCCGCTCCCGCGGCAGCGACAGCTCTCGCTCGACGGCGCAGGTCTGGGCGGCGAATGCTTCGTTGACTTCGATGAGGTCCATGTCCTTCATCGACAAGCCGGCTTTGGCGAGCGCCGCCTTGGACGCCGGAACCGGTCCGATTCCCATCACCGACGGATCGACGCCGGCAACTCCCCACGAGATCAACCGCCCGAGCGGCTGGAGCTTGCGATCGCGCGCTACCTTTTCGCTGGCGATGATCATTGCCGCGGCGCCATCTCCAATGCCTGATGCATTGCCGGCTGTCACCACGCCACCTTTCCGAAACACGGGCTTGAGCGCAGCCAGTTTTTCGGCAGTGGTGTCGGGCCGCATGTGCTCGTCGTGCGCGAGCTCCTCCTGCTTTCCGGTTTTGGGATTGGTCACCGGTACCGGAACAACTTCGTCGTCAAACACACCTTCTTCCCAGGCGGCACGCGATAACTGCTGCGATCTCAGCGCGAACTCGTCGACGCACCCGCGATCGAGCTTGTATCGGTCGGCGAGGTTCTCGGCGGTTTCTGCCATGCCGAGTCCCACGAATGAATCGGTGAGACCCTCCCACAAAATGTCTTCCATCACGGGGGCCTTGCCGAGCGGAGTTCCCCAGCGGAGGCCGCGGGTGACGTGAGGCGCCTGCGACATCGACTCGGCGCCGCCGACGAGGCAGAACTTCGCGTCACCGAAGAGAATTTCCTGCGCCCCGCTCACGACGGCCTGGAACCCGGAGCCACAGAGGCGATTGAGGGTCAGCGCCGATGTCTCCTGTCGCGCGCCGGATTTGAGAGCGACGTGGCGGGCGAAATAGATCGAATCGCTGGTGGTGTAGAGGACGTTGCCGAAAATGGTCTGATCGATGTCGTCGGGGCCGATGTCGGCGCGGTCGATCGCATTTTTCGATGCGTGAACGGCGAGATCGACGGGTGACGTGTCCTTGAGCTTGCCGCCGAAGGTGCCGAAGGGGGTGCGGACGGCAGATAGAAAAACCACGCCATTGGCGTTTGATGGATTGGGCATCAGTCTAAAGTTAGCATCTGAGGTTCGGACTGCGGATTGAGGGGTGCGGACCAGCTAATCAGTCCGGAGTTCGGACTAATCGAGGAATCCGGACCTTTTACGGATTTCGGACCACTGAGGACTAATTGCGGACCATTAGGGACTGTAGTTGCCGTAGTCCGCAGTTAGTGCGTACTCCTCAATTAGTCCGCAGTCCGGACTGATCGGTTAGTCCGCACCCCTCAATCGGCATCAGTCCGCGTTCCGGAGTCCCACCTACGCCCGCTTCCCACAGTTAATACAGAATTTCCAGACGGGATCGAGCTCGGCCCCGCATCCCGCGCAGTGCTTCGCCGCGAGGTTCTGTCCGCAGTGCGGGCAGTATGTGACAGCGCGCCCTTCGGGAAGCGTTCCGCCGCAGAACTTGCACCCCTCGGCGACCTCCATCGTATCGGGAAGGGTGAGCGTCGTTCCGGCTTGACCGGGCGCGCCGCCGTTACCATTCCCGCCGGCGAATCCGCCCGCGTTCTGAGCCGGGATAGAGACGCCCAGTTTCTGCAATGCGTCAGGAGCGAGAGAGATTCTCGTCTCGGCGTAATCACGAAACGCTCCGACATCGGCGTGCGGCGATTCGATTTCCTTCTTGAGCCTATCCTGCATCGCCCTGTCGGCGCGGACGTATCCCTTCTCCCCAGAAAGGAGCCGGGTCACCGCCGCTTCGTAATCCTGATTGGTCTCGATGCCGAGGTCGCGACGATAGTGACGGTAGGGGACGAGCGTATCGTACAACTCCTGGACAGTGAAAGGCACACTCAGATACTCGGCGTGGCCGTTTCTGATATTGTGCACCAGTCGCTGAAAGAGTCTGTCTAGGTCGTCCATGTCCGCTTGGTCGGCCGGAATGAATGAAGATCGGGGAAAGGATCCGTGGGCTTCAAGCGAACAGCTCCCGCATTGGTCTCCTCGAGCCACGCATCAAACGATGATTGCCGTAACCCCACTGAATTTGATTGTTCCGTTGCCGCACGCGTCGCCAGGAAATTGGCATACTCATTTTGCGGATGCCCGGCGTGGCCGCGCACCCACCGCCACTGCACTTCGTGTGCTCCTACCGCTTCATCGGCTGCCTTCCACAGCTCCACGTTTTCGAGCTTGCCGCTCCTTCGCTTCCAATCGCGCTTCTTCCAGTCCGGGACCCACGAATTCATCCCTTCGACGATGTACTTCGAGTCGCTCGTGAACAAGACTTTGTAAGTATTCGCACGTCGGGAGATTTCCCGGAACGCCTCGATGACGGAGCGGAGCGCCATCCGATTGTTGGTCGTCGCTGGCTCGGAGATCCAGTAATCGTATCGGGTTACTTCATTGGACTTCGGATGAAGCCACTCGATCACGCCGCCGGCGCCGCCGGGGTTCTCTCCTTCGCGGCCGTTGCCAAGGCAGGACTCGTCGGCGTAGATGGCGACGAGGTCGCCCGTTTTCGCCTTCCCGCGAGTCAACGCACTACCTCGAAGCTGTCCATTTCGTCGAGATACAACGTGATCTCGTCGCCGGTCGTGGGATGCATCGCATCGACAGCTTCACGTCCGCTGATCATGCGCAATCTTCTGGGCACCACGACGTACTCGGTCCCGCGACGGAAAGCGGCGATCTGCTTTCCGTTCAGGATCGCCCGCTCGAGCAAGTCGTACTGCTTGTGATTCCACTCTGTCACTGCGATCCCCTCAGCCTTCGCCGCTGCACCACTCTGTCACGACTCTCGTCAGCACTCGTGTTGCGACCTCGATCTCTTCCACCTGCACGAACTCTTCCGCGGCGTGCGCCAGCGCGATGTCGCCCGGACCGAAGCAAATCGTCGGCACTCCTGCTTCATTGAGCAAGGCTGCGTCGGTCCAGGCGGAAAGTCCTTCGATCCGTACCGGTACCTTCTCACGCCGCAGCGCTCCGCTCAGTCTCTCCACGATCGGGGAGTCCACCGCGACGTCACTCGGCAGCTGCGCCGTAGTCAATGTAACTCGCGCGTCGAGTGGTGGCTGACTGACGCGCACCCTCGCGCACGCGTCTGCAATCTCCTTCATCGCCTTCTCGGTGGATTCTCCGGGCAGAGTGCGGCGCTCGATGGCCAACCGGCATTCTTCCGGATAAGTAGACAAGCCGACGCCGCCGGAAATCGTCGACGCGTGGAGCGATGCGCGGCCGAGCAATGGATGGCGTGGCCCCGATTCACGGGTCCGCTCGACTTTTTCCAGCTCCGCCAGCACCAGCCCGGCGTGGGTTATGGCGTCGACGCCAATGTCGTAGCGACTGCCGTGCGCCGCCCTTCCCCTGAAGACGACATCCATCCACACGAAGCCGCGGTGCGCTGGACAAATCGCGAGCCTCGTTGGCTCGGTGATGATCGCCGCCTCAGCACGCACGCCGGCTGATAACAAGGCACGCGTGCCGAGGCTTTCGTATTCCTCGTCGACGACGGCGGCGATGAGGAGCTGCCGTTCGGATTGCGGGCCGGCTCCGGCGACCGCCGCCGCACACATCGCGGCGACACCAGCTTTCATATCGCCGGACCCACGACCATAGATACGACCGTCGCGCAGGTCGGCGCTGAATGGCTCGTGCACCATGCCTTCGACGCCGACGACATCGATGTGGCCGTTGAGCATCAGCGCCGGCGCGTCCCTGCGGCCGATGCTAGCCAGGACATTGGGGCGGTTCGGAACCCCGGTTTCCAGCAACCGGACCGAAAACCCCCAGTCATCGAGAACCGATGCCAGGAAGCGAGCGCATTCGCCTTCCCCCGGCGAGTCAGGGGCGAGGGTCGGATTTCTGGAATCGATTTTTATCAGGGCGCGGGCGAGCGCGACCGCATCGCCACGCGGGATCGCCACGGTCTACCTTCTTTTCGCTTTGCCCGAAGCTTTCGGCTTTGATTTCGTCGCGGCTTTCACCGTGTGCTTCTTCGCCGCGGGTTTCATGGTCGGCTTTTTCGCAGCAGGCTTCTTGGCCGGAGCTGAATGCTTCGCGGTGGCGTGCTTCGCTGGTGCGGGCGCGTGCCTAACAGGCGCGGCGTGACTGGTGTGAGTCGCGTGCGTTGGGTGAGACGTCGTCGCGGCCGGACTTCTGGAAGCGAGTGACGCTGGCGGCGTCGGTGGCTTCCGCTTGGCGTGCGACGCTTCGACCTCACGCATCAGCTTGTCGGCTTCCTCTTGCGTCATCTGGCCGCGACGAACCATGTACTGCAGGAGGTCGCGGGCGCTTTCGATGACGAGGCCGGTAAGTCCGGCGGCGGCACCGATCACGTCCTTCATAGCCGCGGCCATCTTGCTTCCGGCCTCGAGGCTGATCTCGTGCGCCTTGGCCGCCATCTCGGCGACGGTATCTTTTACGTCGGCTCCGCGGTGACCGGGGCTGCGCTTAGGCGGGACCGGCGGCGCGCCGGGTGTCCCGGGTGTGCCTGCAGCTGGGGCAGGTGCTGTAGCAGTAGCAGCTGCGGACTTCTCTTTATCTATCATTTATGGGCTCCGGTCAGCGAACAGGGGTGGTGCTGACGGATCTGAAATCACAGAAGTAGGGTCTAGCCCCGTAATGGGCTCGAATGGCGCTAAGTATATGATTTTTCGTGACTAAAACAAGGTGGGATAAGGTGCCTTCGCCGACGCTTTCGTTAAGCGCTTTTTAGGTGGTCTATGCGACAGTTAGGGAACATATCTACAACAGTAATAGAACATAGCGGCTGAATGAAGCTAAAAGTCCTTGACCTGAGTCGAGTGCTGGCCGGCCCGGTCTGCTCAATGATTCTGGGCGACCTTGGCGCCGATGTCATCAAAGTCGAAAGGCCAGGCCAGGGCGACGAAACACGCGGTTGGGGACCGCCGTTCGACCCGGATGGCGAAAGTGCCTACTTCCTGGCAATCAACCGCAACAAAAAGAGCATTGCCGTCGATATGGCGAATCCCCACGATCGGGAAGTTGTGGTCGACCTCATCCGCGATGCCGACGTAGTGCTCGACAACTTCTTGCCCGGATCGCTCGATCGCTTAGGACTGAAGCCGGACGAGCTTCTTGACCGGTATCCGTCACTCATCTGGTGCACGATCTCGGGATTCGGGGATGACAGCAGTCGGCCCGGATACGACTTCGTTGTTCAAGCGGAGTGCGGGTGGATGTCGATCACCGGCGAGCAAGATGGATCGCCGATGAAGATCGGGGTCGCTCTCGCCGACGTCATCGCCGGCAAGGATGCGGCGATCGCGATTCTCGCCGCCGTCGCCGCTCGCGCGAGTGGACCACTTGCTCCGGACAAGCGGCGTATCAATACGTCACTCGATCAGAGTGCGCGCGCAGCTCTCGTGAACGTCGCGCAAAACGTTCTTGTTTCCGGGCAGGATGCGAAGCGTTGGGGCAACGCGCATCCAAATCTCGTTCCTTATCAATTGTTCGATGCGGCCGACAGACCATTCGTGATCGCAGTGGGCAGCGACGGACAATGGCGTGCGTGTGCAGAGGCGCTTGGACTCCAGGATCTCGCAGACGACGAATCGCTGCAAACGAATGCGGGCCGCGTCGAAAATCGTGAGACGATCGTCGCTGCGCTCGCTGCGCGCGTGAAGGAAATGGGCGCACAACACTGGATCGACCGACTCCAGGCAGTGAGCGTGCCGTGTGGTTTGGTAAAGACCGTCGCCGAAGCTCTCGATGGTTCGAATGCGAACGCTCGCACCGGAGTGCCGCCGAGCGTGCCGGGATCGGTGAGACTGTCGCCGCCCAAGCTCGATGAGCACGGTGCAGCGATTCGCGCGCTGGGGTGGCGCGCCTTTGGGTGATTACAGATATTATCAGCCGCCTGTTTCCTGCCTGGCCTCGCTCCCTCGTTCGATCACCCCTGAGGAGTTGTTATGAAGCGTAATTGGTCTTTTTGTGCTGGTGCTCTCGCCGTCGTCTTCCTCGCTGCGTGCAGTCAGGACAGGACGACGGGTCCGGCCGGACAAGCGGCATTCCAGCGCTTTGTCTCGATCGGCACCAGCCTGAGCATGGGGGTGCAGTCGGACGGGGTGGTGTACTTCAGTCAACAGCATGACTGGACCAAGCTTCTCGCCCATCAGGCGTTCGCATCTTTCTCGCAACCGTTGATCGCTCCGCCGGGATGCTTCTCGCCACTCATCGCACCGCTGCAGTTCAATCGCCGTCTGAGTGGGATCAGCGCCAGCGCGAATCAAACGACGAGCATTCCCGACACGACTTGCGTGTTGTTCGGCTCGATTACGCTCCCCACCAACGATGTCGCCATCGACGGCGCCAATACCTACGACGCGCTCTTCGTAACCCCGGAGACGACGGCTGTCGAAGGCGTGAAAAGGCGGCGTCAGTATCGGCTCGTACTTCCGCCGAAGACCACTCAGGTGACGGCAATGATGCAACAGAATCCGACGCTGGTATCGGTGGAGCTCGGAGCGAACGAAGCACTCGGCGCCGCGTCCGGAATAATTTTTCCGAAAGCGGGTTACCGCGGCGCTGCAGCCCAGGGCACGGTGGTTCCCAATGCCGTTTGGCAGCCGGTCTACGATCAGCTGATCGACAGCGTCAAGAAAACTGGCGCCAAGGTGATGCTCGTCGGAATTCCGAAGACGAACGGATTCGTATCGCTGCGCACCGGCGACGAGCTCTATCAGGATCGAGTGGCATTTCAAGGTTTCGGCGTGATCATCGCGGCGGATTGCCAGGGCAACACGAACTCCATCTTCGTGCCGATCAAGGTCACGACGGCGGTAGGAACGGCGCAGGCTACCGGGCAGCCGCAGACCCTCAGTTGCACGGATCAACCGGGAGCCCAGGACAATATTCTGACGCCCGCCGACATTCAGGCTTTGAATGCGCTGATCGATGGGATGAACAGTCACATTCAGTCCGTGGCCCAGGCGAACGGTTGGGCGTACGTGGATCTCTCGACAGTCTGGGCGCAGTGGGTGCAGCGGCGAGCGCCTTTCAGCGTCGCTGTAATGTTTACGTGCAACAATCCGTACGGGCAGTATGTCAGCCTCGATGGCGTGCACCCGAATGCGCAGGGTTACCAGGAGATGGCGAATGCTGCGGCGGATGCACTGGACGCGACCTACGGTTTCGCGATTCCTACCAATCCGCAGCCGGTTTTGTCTCAGGCGCAGCTTTGCCAGTAGCATCTGGCTGATTCAGCTTCGAGGGCGAGGCCAAGAACCTCGCCCTCTTTGCATCATGAGGTACATCGGAAATAAAACTCGACTGCTGTCTTTCATTCTCCGCACATTGGAGAAGGAGAGAATTGCGGTCGGGTCTGTGCACGACGCCTTCGCCGGAACAGCGAGCGTAAGCAGAGCGCTCAAGTCCGAAGGTTGGCGCGTGTACTCGAGCGATTTGCTAATGTCGTCGTACGTGTTTCAGCGCGCGTACGTAGTCGCCGACGTCGCGGACCCTTTGCTGAAGGAAATGGCGAGCGAGCTGGCGCGCGCGGAGCCGAGGGTCGGTTTCATGAGTCGACATTTCTCGCCGGCCGGTGGGACGACCAGCGCCGGCAGGATGTATTTCACGCCCGAGAACGCGGGACGCATCGATGCGTCCCGCGAAGCGTTGGAAAACTGGCGAAAGGAGCGGAAGGTCGGTGAGGACGACTACTATCTCCTTCTCGCTGCCATCATCGAAGGCGCCGACAGAGTCGCCAATACGGCCGGCGTGTATGCGTCGTACATGAAACGCTGGCAACCAAACGCCCGCCGCGCCTTTGAGATCGTTCCGGAGCTGCCGATCAAAGGAGCGCACTCGGCGCGGGCCTTTCTAATGGATGCGGCGGAGGCGGCCAGAAACATCGGGGAGGTGGACTTGCTCTACATCGAC
>JBKPDS010000122.1:0-45923 GCA_046727995.1 Gemmatimonadota bacterium | reverse complement strand
GGCGAATGAAGCGTTTGCGTCTCAGTCGATCGCCGATGGCGAAGAGCTGGGCTGGGACTGGAATCGCGTCAACGTCAACGGCGGCGCGATCGCGCTCGGCCATCCGATCGGCGCCAGCGGCGCCCGTGTTTTGACGACGCTCCTCTACGCGATGAAGGATCGCGGCGCGAAGAAAGGTCTGGCGACACTGTGCCTGGGCGGGGGCGACGCGGTTGCGCTCAGCGTCGAGCGCGCGAACTAGCATCGATTGACAACGGTTTCGGCCCCACGCTCCAGAGCCCGCCGGTCGCTCCGGCCGCTCTGGCTGGTGGGTGGGTTCTACATCATTTGCCTCGTCGCGCTCGGCATTCTGCAGACGGCGGCGGAGCTGATCGGCGGCCCTGCATTATCCAACACCAGAGAGGTTCTGTTTCAGTGGCTGTCACTGGCCAGCGTCGTATTCACCACCTGGATCATGCTGCGCAAAGTGGAGAAGCTGCCGTGGAGCTCGGTCGGCTTGGACCGCGCCGCGCTCAATCCGCCGACGTTGGTCACCGGAGCTGCGCTCGGCGCATTCACGATAGGGATCGCCTGCGTGGTGCTCCTCGCTGGTCACATGCTCCGCATCGATCGCACTATTCCGGGCAGCTGGTGGGGCCAGGCACGCCACTCGGCGCTCATCCTGCTGCCCGCCGCATTCTTCGAGGAGCTTTTCATCCGCGGCTATCTATTTTCAGTGCTGAGGCGGTTTGGCGGTTGGCGTCTGGCACTCATCGTCACCAGCGTCGTGTTCGGCCTGCTGCACATGTGGAATCCGGGCGCCGATGCTGAATCGATTCTGGCCGTCGTCGTGGCTGGATTCTTTCTCGGTGCGATTCTGCTGGCGACCCGCAGTCTGTACGCGGCGGGCGTCGCCCATTTTGCCTGGAACTGGGTGATGGCTGGTGCTTTCCACATCGCGGTGAGCGGCATCGCTTCAACCGACGTCGACTATCGCACGGTGGAGACGGGACCTGACTGGCTGACCGGCGGTCCCTGGGGCCCGGAGGGCGGCTTCGCCGCCGTCGCTCTCATGTTCGTTGCAATCTTTTACCTCTACGGGCGCTACCTGCGCCGGATGGAGTGGAAGGCATGACCGACCGCATCGCGGTTGTCGGAGCGGGACAAATGGGGAACGGCATCGCGCACGTTTTTGCGCAGCACGGGTTCCCGGTGACGATGATCGATGTCTCTCAGGAGGCGCTCGACCGGGGAAGATCGACCATCGCCAAGAACATCGAGCGCCAGGTCAAAAAGGGAGCGATCGCGGCGGAAGACCAGGTCAAAATCCTGTCGCGCATCGATCTCAACATGGAGCTCGACTCGGCCGCCGAATCGTCACTCATCGTCGAAGCCGCCAGTGAAGACAGCGGTCTCAAGTTCCGCATTTTCACCGACCTCGATCGGATCGCCAAGCCGGAGGCGATTCTGGCGACGAACACCAGCTCGATATCGATCACCGAGATCGCCCGCCGCACATCTCGTCCCGACAAAGTCATCGGCATGCACTTCATGAACCCGGTGCCGTTGATGAAACTGGTCGAGATCATCCGGGGTCTGGCAACTTCCGACGACACCACCAGGCGCGTGACTGACATCGCACTTCAGCTGGAGAAGACGCCCGTCGAAGTGAACGACTTTCCCGGATTCGTCTCCAATCGCGTGCTGATGCCGATGATCAACGAAGCGGCGTACTGCCTGATGGAAGGCGTCGCGGAACCGGCGGCCATCGATCAGGTGATGACGCTCGGCATGAACCACCCGATGGGTCCGCTGGCGCTCGCCGATCTCATCGGACTGGACACGTGCGTGGCGATTCTCGAAGTGCTGCGCGACGGACTTGGTGATCCCAAATATCGTCCGTGTCCGTTGCTCAAGAAGTACGTCGCCGCCGGCTGGCTCGGTCGTAAGACGGGTCGCGGCTTTTATACCTATAATAAGTAAGCCTCCACGTGTCCTGGGCCCTCCACCCGCTCACCGAA
This sequence comes from Gemmatimonadota bacterium, assembly GCA_046727995.1. Classification (GTDB taxonomy): domain Bacteria; phylum Gemmatimonadota; class Gemmatimonadetes; order Gemmatimonadales; family Gemmatimonadaceae; genus UBA4720. The sequence continues at coordinate 43,923 of JBKPDS010000122.1, read as the reverse complement.
GAACAGACGGAAGTCCAGAAGCTGGCGCGCGATTTTGCCCGGGCGGAAATCAGACCTCACACCGCGGACTGGGACCAGCGAGCGTTCTTCGAGCCGTCGCTGGTAAAGAAGCTGGGCGAGCTCGGGTTCCTCGGCATGATGCTGCCGGAACAGTACGATGGACTCGGGACTGACACCGGCACCTACCTGATTGCCCTGGAAGAGATTGCTGCTGCCGATGCGTCGGTGGCAGTGCTCATGAGCGTGCACAATTCGCTTCCGACGCAGATGATCCTTCGCTACGGCAGCGAGCAGCAAAAGGATCGGTTCCTCAGGAAGATGGCGCGCGGTGAGATACTGGGCGCCTTTGCTTTGTCGGAGCCGGACGCGGGCTCGGATGCAGCCGCCCTCTCGACCCAGGCGGTGAAGGATGGAAAATCCTGGATCCTCAACGGCACCAAAAGCTGGGTAACAAACGGCAACACCGCCGGCGCAATCCTCACTATGGCTCGCACCGATAGCAGTACCGCGCGACGAGGCGGACGCGGCATCGGCGCGTTCATCATCACACCGGATTTGCCAGGATTCAACGTCGGAAAGAAGGAGGACAAGCTTGGCCTGCGCGCATCGCCGACGGTGCAGCTCAACTTCGACAACATGCGCGTGCCGGCAGAAAACCTCCTCGGCGACGAGACTCAGGGCTTCATCTACGCCATGCAGTCGCTGGACAACGGTCGCCTCGGTATCGCCGCCCAGGCTATCGGAATCGCGCGCGCCGCTCTCGAGCACTCGGTCGCCTACGCCGCCGAGCGAAAGCAGTTCGGCAAGCCGCTCAAGGAGTTCGAGGCGATTCAGTTCAAGCTCGCCGACATGGCGATGCGTGTTGCCGGTTCACGCGCGCTGCTGCATGCGGCAGCAGCGGCGAAGGATCGCGGGCAAAGTGTGGGTCAATTCAGCTCGATGGCGAAGCTGATGGCGAGCGAGACGGCAATGTGGGTGACGACGCAGGCGGTGCAGATCTTCGGCGGATACGGCTACGTCAAAGACTATCCGGTCGAGCGCCTTATGCGCGATGCGAAAGTCACCGAAATTTACGAGGGCACGTCGGAGATCCAGAGAATCGTGATCGCGCGCGCTCTCTACAGCCAATCATAACTTTTCTCTGGATCAATTCGAAATGAAGTTGTTCGACACGCTGGCAGAGATGGGACACGAGGAGGTCGTGATGTGCAGCGATCCCTCAGTTGGTTATAAAGGCATCCTCGCCGTCCACAGCACGAAACTGGGGCCAGCGCTCGGCGGAACTCGATTCTGGCAGTACTCGACCGATGAGGAAGCCATCACCGACGCTCTTCGACTTTCCCGCGGCATGACCTACAAGAATGCCGTCGCCGGCCTGCATCTCGGCGGCGGCAAGTCGATCATCATCGGCGACAACAAAACCAAAGACCGTGAGAAGATCTTCCGCGCTCACGGTCGTTTTATCGAGAGCCTGGGCGGCCGCTACATCACCGCTGAAGATGTCGGCACGAGCACCAAGGACATGGACTACGTGCACCTGGAGACGAATCACGTCGCCGGGCTGGCCGGCAAGTCGGGTGATCCGTCGCCGGTGACGGCGCACGGAGTCTTTCGCGCCGTGCAGGCATCTGCCAAGCGAAGATGGGGATCGGACAGTCTCGAGGGCAAAACCGTCGCCATTCAGGGCTGCGGCAGCGTCGGGACCAATCTGGCCAAGGAGCTCCACGAAGCCGGCGCGAAGCTCATCGTGTCGGACATTGATTCGGCGAAGGCAGCGCGAGTAAAGCAGCTGACTGGCGCGGCGATCGTCGAAGGCGACGCGATCTTTACCGCCGATGCGGACATTTTCTCGCCCTGCGCGCTCGGCGGGATTCTCAACGAAACCACGATTCCAAAGTTGAAAGTCCAGATCGTCGCCGGCGGGGCGAACAATCAACTCTTGGTAGAGAGCGACGGCGACGTGCTCGAGAAGCGGGGAATCCTCTACGCGCCGGATTATGTGGCGAACGCGGGCGGGGTCATTAACGTCTATGGCGAGGTCGCCGGCTGGGACGCGCAGCGCGCACTCAACAAGGCCGACGATATTTACGACACGGTATTGAAGGTGTTCGACATCGCCGAGGCGAAGCATATTCCGACGTACGAGGCAGCGGACCGATTGGCGGAGCAGCGGCTGGCGGAGGCTAAATGAGCGAGACGATTCCGATAGCTTCGGATCATGCGGGAGTCGAGATGAAGGATCGACTCGTGTCCGAATTGAAGAAGATGGGCTACACGCCGGACGATCTCGGGAGCAAGGATCCAGATCAGCCTGACGATTATCCCGACTTTGGCCACCCCGTCGCAAAGGAGGTTTCTGAAGGCAAGGCAAAGCGTGGAATCCTCCTTTGCGGTAGTGGTGTGGGGATGGACATCGTTGCCAATCGCTATCCCGGTGTTCGCGCCGCCCTGGCCTGGGAACCCGAGATCGGCGAGCTCTCGCGCCGGCACAACGACTCCAACGTGCTGGTGCTTCCGGCGAGATTCATGAGCGACGAAAAGGGCGTTCAGACGATGAAGGCGTGGCTGAACGCTAAATTCGAGGGTGGGCGCCACGAACGGCGTATCAAGAAAATCGATCAGAAGTAAGCCCCGACACAGGACAGATGATGCCGCAGACAAAAGAGGCTCCAACAAAATCCATCTCCAGAAGCGCCATGCCGGAGGGCCGGCTGGCGACGTCGGATCCGGAGGTCGCGCGCATCATCGATCTCGAGGTCGACAGGCAGCGACACGGCCTCGAGCTGATCGCCAGCGAGAACTTCGTTTCGCCCGCGGTGCTGGAGGCAATGGGGACTCCGCTCACCAACAAGTACGCCGAGGGTCTGCCCGGCAAACGCTACTACGGCGGTTGTGAATTCGTCGACATGGTGGAGCAGCTGGCCATCGATCGGCTGAAAAAACTCTTCGACGCCGAGCACGCCAACGTTCAGGCGCATTCGGGCGCGCAGGCCAACGCAGCCGTCTACCTCGCTTTCCTCAAGCCCGGCGATGTCGTACTCGGCCTCGATCTGTCGCAGGGCGGACACCTCACCCACGGCTCCCCGGTCAACTTCTCGGGACTCCTCTATCACGCCATTCACTACGGCGTGGGCGATGACGGGCGCATCGATTACGCGCGGATGCAGCAGATCGCCCGCGAGCAGAAGCCGAAGCTGATCATCGCCGGAGCCAGTGCCTACGCGCGAATCATCGAGTTCGAGCCGTTCGCCGAAGTGGCGCGTGAGATCGGCGCGAAGTTCGTGGTCGACATGGCGCACTTCGCCGGCCTGGTGGCGACTGGATTCCACCCGTCGCCGGTACCCCACGCCGACGCGGTGACGAGCACCACCCACAAGACACTGCGCGGTCCGCGCGGCGGTCTCATCCTCTGCAAAGAGGAGCACGCCAAGGTTGTCGACAAGGCGATGTTTCCCGGGACACAGGGTGGTCCGCTGGAGCACATCATCGCCGCCAAGGCCGTCGCCTTCAAGGAAGCGCTGGAGCCGTCCTTCAAAGACTATTGCGGGCAGATCGTGCGCAACGCTCAGACCCTCGCCAACGCTTTGATCGAGCTTGGCTTCAACGTCGTCTCGGGCGGCACCGACAACCATCTCATGCTCGTCGACCTGCGCAACAAGAACGTCACCGGCAAAGTGGCAGAGAAGGCGCTCGACGCCGCCGGCATCACCGTCAACAAGAACACGGTGCCCAAGGAGACGCAGTCGCCCTTTGTTACCAGCGGCATCAGGATCGGAACCCCAGCGGTTACCACGCGTGGGATGAAGGAGCCGGAGATGGAGCGGATCGCCGCGCTAATCGACCGGGTCATCTCCAGCGCCGGTGACGCAGCGGTCGCGTCGTCAGTCAAAGAGGAAGTGCTTGACTTGACGAATCGCTTCCCACTCTACAAATCCTTCCCGTCAATGGCGGAAAAAAAGTAGAAAATGGCTGAGCTGGCATTTCGCGAAGGGATCATGGACCGGATTCGCATCCGGGAGCCGCGTTTTCACGAGCAGGCGTATTTGTTCGTCCTATCGGCTCTGGAGATGTGTCAGGCCCAGCTGACGGTGAGACGCCACATCACCGGCATCGAGCTCGCCCATTCCTGCCGCGAGCTCGCGCTCGAGCGTTACGGCGTGATGGCGCGCATCGTCCTCGAGCACTGGGGAATTTCCAACACCGCCGATATCGGCGACATCGTCTTCTGCCTGGTCGACCTCGGTTTTCTCCTCAGCCAGCCGCAGGACACCCGCGACGAGTTCGTCGACGTATTCGACTTCGACCTGGCCTTCGAGCGCGACTACCCCTGGAACTGCGCGCAACAAGCGTAGCTTCACCAATTCGGAATGCCCGTCTGGGTGGTCGGCGCCAGGGAATCAGCGGAGCGCGATCGGGCAGCAATTGAAAGAGGAGTTGCGTCGCGCGTGCTAATGGAGCGCGCCGGCGCCGGTGCGGCGAGGGAGATCGAGCGCCGCTATGCCGAGCGGCTGCGCCAGGGCGCCGCTGTGTTCGCCGGACCCGGCAACAACGGTGGCGACGGTTGGGTTGTCGCCGGCAATCTGGCGCGCTCGGGCGTCGAGGTGAGCCTCATCGAAATCGGCCAGTCGAAATCGGCTGATGCCATAGCCCAGCGAGAAGCAGCGATCAAATCGGTGACGCTCGTCGATTCCGCGCCTGACGGAGTCCCCGTTGTTGTCGATGCTATCCTTGGCACCGGCTTCGAGGGCGAGCCGCGCGGCAACATTGCACAAGCCATCGCGACGGTCAACGATCTGCGTGCTCGAGGGGCGCGAGTTGCTGCCCTCGATTTGCCGAGTGGCCTCGATGCCACTACCGGCGGCCACGCCTCATGCGTCGTCGCTGACGTCACCCTCTCTTTCGGTGCAATCAAGCGCGGGACATTACTGGCGAGAGATTGCTGCGGCGAGATCGTCGCCATCGATATCGGTCTGGATGAAGGAGCGGGCTCGAAGAAGCCCAAGTCTGATCAGAGCCTGCCCGGGCTCGTCGATGCAGACTTCGTTCACTCGCGCATTCCGCCAATCCAGTACGACGCGCACAAGGGAACGCGAAAGCACCTGGCCATCGTTGGCGGCGGCAAAGGAATGCCAGGGGCGGTCGTCCTTGCCGCCAGAGCCGCCCTCAGAAGCGGGATCGGCCTGGTGAGAACGCTCGTCGCGAAGGAGAACGTGAGCGCCGTTCTGGCCGCGGTTCCGTCGGTGCTGAATTCCGAGTGGCCGTCGACAGCCAATCAGATCAAGGCGGAGATCTCCAGTTGGGCCGATGCCGCATTGATCGGCCCCGGGCTCGGCAAATCCAACGAGACCCGTGCGCTGGTCGAGAGTGTCCTCGGTGATTCGAACATTCCCGTAGTGCTCGACGCGGATGCGCTCAACGTCTTCGAGGGCGACGCTCGCTCCCTTGCTAAATTCCTCGCTGGAAGGCAGGCGCTCATTACCCCACACGTGGCGGAGTTCGCCAGGCTGAGTGGTCTTGATGTGAAGGAAGTCATCGCCAATCGTTTCGACATTGGTTCTGACACTGCCCGGACGCTCAATGCGACGGTGTTGCTCAAAGGAGCTCCCACCGTGGTGTTCTCACCGCAAGGTGAGCGATGGGTCATCCCCCGTGGCACCGCCGCACTCGGAACCGGGGGCAGCGGCGACTTGCTGGGCGGCATTGCGGGAACTCTGCTGGCGCAGTTGGGTGATGGGATGAGCGCGGCGTGTTGTGCCGCCTGGGTTCACGGGCGTGCTGCAGAATTCTGTGAGTACATCCGCGGCACCACGCTCGAGGATGTTCTTTACGCTCTGCCCCGTGCCTGGAACGAGCCCGAGGCGGAGCCGGAACCACCGGTGTTGACCACACTGCCCGCGGTAGCGCGATGACTGATAAGCCAAGCAACGGCCGCAACATCGACCTTGGACCCGGCAAGGAATTCGATCTCGTGCGCATCCTGCTCGCCGAGTGGGGAAAGGCGGCGCAAAGAATCGGCGACGATGCCGCCGTGCTGGAAGTTCCGGCGGGGGAGCGGCTGATCGTCACCACCGACACGTCAGTGGAAGGAGTCCACTTCCGCCGTGAATGGCTCAACCACTTCGAGATGGGCTACCGCGCCACTGCAGCGGCGCTGAGTGATCTGGCGGCGATGGGCGCGCGTCCGATCGGAGTCGTCATCGCTCTCACCCTTCCCGAAGGAGATCGCCACGAGGCTCGAGAGCTGGCGACGGGCATTCGCGATGGTGCATCAGCCGTGATGTGTCCGATCGTGGGTGGGGATCTCTCGGCGGGTAAAGTGCTGTCGCTGACGGTAACGGCTTTGGGGAGCGCCGCTCGTCCACTTTCGCGCGCAGGGGCAAAGGTTGGCGATCGCGTTTACGTCACTGGGGTTTTGGGCGGGCCGGAGGCGGCCGTGCGCGCCTGGAGAGCCGGCAAGCAGCCATCTGAAAGAGATCGAGCGCGATTTGCGCATCCGATTCCGCGTGTGGACGCGGCGATCGGGTTGGCTGCGCGTGGGGCTTCGTCGGCAATCGATATCTCCGACGGTCTCACCGCCGATCTGGCGCACGTAGCCGCGGCGAGCAAAGTCCGCATCCGGATCGACGCCGATAAAATTCCGCGGCTGGATGGCGTATCGGCGATGGAAGCTGCCGGTGCGGGAGAGGAGTACGAAATTGTCGTCACCGCTCCGAGTGTCGATACACGCCGCTTCACTGAGGAGTTTGGCCTCGAGCTGACCGAGATCGGCCAGGTTGTTGCCGGTCCGCCAGGGGTGGAGCTGCTTCAGGCTGGTAATCAAGTCAGCTCACCGACCGGCTTCGATCACTTCCGATAGAAATGACTTCCATTCTGCGAACGATTCTCCTTTACATCACTGCCGGCCTCGCGACGCTCATACTCGGCTTGATGGTCATCGTTGCTGCGATGCTGGGTGTTACTGACAAACCCAACGGACTGTTCGAGAAGGCGCCTCGCTGGTGGTCGACACTCGTTCTCTGGGCGGCCGGGATAAAACTACGAGTTCATGGGTGGGAAAAGCTGGGGTCCGGGCCGCACATTTTCGCGTCGAACCACATCAGCTGGTTCGACGTGCCCGCGCTGGCCAAGATTCTCCCGCGCTACAAGTTCGTAGCGAAAGCCGAGCTGTTCAAAGTGCCGATCTTTGGCAGCGGGATGCGCGCGGTGGGGATGATCGAGATCCAGCGCGACAACAGGAAAGCGGCGTTTGGCGCGTACGACGTCGCGGCCGAAAAGATCCGCGGTGGAAGCTCGGTAATCGTCTTCCCGGAAGGAACGCGCGGCCATGCCTATCCACTTCGTCCATTCAAGAAGGGTCCCTTTGTCCTCGCCATCGCTGCCGGTGTTCCCATTATGCCGATGATCGTCCATGGAACGATCGAGATCATGCCAAAGGCGTCTTTCTGGGTTCATTCGGGGACGATTGATGTACATTTGCTCGAGCCGGTCAGCACTACCGGTGTGGATTACGATCACCGCGAGGTGCTGATGCAGACTGTGAGAACGAGAATGGTGAACGCGATGCGCGACCTCTACGGCGTCGAGTCTTCGCCGACGACTACGGTCTCGCGGCTTCCATCCTCGATCGAAATGGCACCATCGAAGACTCTGCCCACCGAAACGCGATAAGCGCAACAATCAACCGAAAAAAATGTCAGGCATAATCGAGATCAAGGCGCGCGAGATTCTGGACAGTCGCGGCAACCCGACCATTGAAGCGGATGTCACCCTCGATAGTGGCGCCTTCGGGAGAGCTGCCGTCCCCAGCGGCGCCTCCACCGGCGAGCACGAAGCGCTCGAGCTCAGGGATGGGGACGCCGAGCGATACCTCGGCAAGGGAGTAGAGCAGGCGGTGCAGAGCGTGGAGGAGCGGATCGCACCTGCCCTCAACGGCTTTCAGGCGAGCGATCAGATGACAATCGACCGCACCATGATCGAGCTCGATGGCACTCCCAACAAAGGGAAGCTCGGCGCCAACGCGATCCTTGCCGTTTCGATGGCGACGGCCCGCGCGGCAGCGATGGATGTCGGACTCCCGTTGTATCGCTACCTGGGTGGCCCGATGGCGCGTACGATGCCGGTGCCGATGATGAACATCCTGAATGGCGGTGCGCACGCGACGAACACCGTCGATTTTCAGGAGTACATGATCGTTCCTGTGGGCGCGACGAGCTTTCGCGAAGCGTTGCGCATGGGCGCCGAGGTTTTTCACGCCCTCAAGAAAGTGCTGGTGAAGAGAAAGCTGTCGACCGGCGTCGGCGACGAGGGCGGCTTCGCCCCCGATCTCAAGAACGACGAGGAGGCGTTGAGAGTTGTCGTCGAAGCGATCGAGGCGGCGGGATACGCGCCCGGAAGAGAGATTGCGATCGCACTGGATCCAGCGGCGTCCGAGATCTTCAAGAACGGAACCTACACCTTCAAGAAAAGCGGAGCTGGCTCGCTTAACTCCGAAGGGATGATCGAGCTTTACGCGAAGTGGCTCGACGAATATCCGATTGTGTCGATCGAAGACGGGCTCGCCGAAGACGATTGGGACGGTTGGGCGAAGATCACGGCGGCTCTTGGTGATCGCGTGCAGCTAGTGGGCGACGATCTGTTCGTCACCAACACCGAGCGTCTGGCGCGCGGCATCGAGTCGGACGTCGCCAACGCCATTCTGATCAAGCTCAATCAGATCGGAACGTTGACCGAGACCCTCGAATCGATCGAGATGGCGAGGGCGAATGGCTATCAGTCGATCATCTCGCACCGTTCGGGCGAGACTGAAGACACCTTCATCGCCGACCTCGCCGTCGCCACGGGCGCCGGTCAGATCAAGACCGGGTCGGCCAGCCGCACCGATCGCGTCGCCAAATACAATCAGCTCCTTCGCATTGAGGAACAGCTCGGACCGGTGGCGGAGTATCCTGGCGGAGCGATCTACGGTCTTTCCTGAGCGATGAAGCGATTTGTCTGGTGGGTGCTCATTCTTGGCGCGCTGTTTTTCGCGGCGCAGGGTGGGGAATACAGCACGCGTGACCTGTTCGTTTTGAACTCACGGACGCGCAAGCTCACGCACGAAGTTGATTCGCTGCAGCGTCAGGTCGATTCGCTTGGCCGGTTCCTGAAGTTGGTGAGGAGCGACAGCGCGACGCAGGAGCGCATCGCGCGCGAGGAATTCGGAATGGTGCGCGGCGACAAGGAGATTCTTTACCGATTCGGAGAGAATTCCGGGTCTTCCGGCGGGAAATCGCGATGATTAGCTTTGAGGTCTCATCGCGGGGTGGAGCAGCCTGGTAGCTCGTCGGGCTCATAACCCGAAGGTCGCGGGTTCAAATCCCGCCCCCGCCACTACGAGCAGGCCGGCCCGAAAGGGTCGGCCTGCTCGTTATCTGTAAGATTTTCACTATGAGATCGCGAGGCTGGGTAGCTCAGCTGGTTAGAGCACGGCACTCATAATGCCGGGGTCGCGGGTTCGAGTCCCGCCCCAGCTACTAAAATGAAGTCCAGCAGGCGGCGATGTGAGATGTGATTCAGCATCCTTCAGAGCATTGTCACCCATTTCACCCCCTTGGAACGCCTACCGCCTATCGTCCCATCGCGAAGAGCGCTCAAGATGAAAAAAAGGAGACCCCGCCGAAAGAAGGAGAGGTCTCCTCACCATTGCGTCTGGCGCGACTTCTAGGCGAATCCTCGCTTACCAACATCGAACGGATTGAACCGACCGGTGCCGAATGGGATCACTGAGCCCGCGCTGCCGTTCAGCGCCCTGCAACGCTGGACACAGTTGTTGTACTTGTAGAGGAGCCACGCCACGTAGACCCAACCGCCGCCGAGTGCGGCCAGTGTGATCGGGTTCGTGACCATCAGTGTATCAATTGCTCCTTGCGTTGCCATGCCCATCGCCCACGCCGCGGCAAGGTAATCTGCGAGCTCGCTCGCGCATGAGCAGGGGGCAGAGCCGTCGATATAATCGTTGTACGTACTGCCGTAGGAGCCACCGCCTCCGCCTTGAAACACGGGCGGACTAGAACAATTACCACTCAGAGCGGCGTACTCGGCGTCGAACATACAGGGATCGTCCGCCACAACCATCCCCGACATCGTTCCGGGCGCTAGCTTGCTCCCCGAGCGAACTGTCAGGACCGGCTTGCCATCTTTGAACACAGTGACCGAGAATCCTTTGGCTACCCAACCGCCGCGCACTTTCTGCCAGTCGTAGGAATACGTCTGAGCAATTTTGCCGTTCTCGACATGCGCGATCGTCGCCGCAGGTCCGCCCGCCTTCCCGGCGCGAAACACGAAATCGTGCGTACCACCAGACTTATCCTTCACTGTCGTTCCGTAGCTCTCGTTCGGCCTGCCCCTGGCGAGAGGATGATTGTCAGAGATGGCGAGGGCCGGCATAACCATGTTGTCGACATGCTTTCCCGGTTCCTTCGCTGCCTCGGCTAGGCCGTTTTGTACGACGCCGTCGACGGCCCACTGATGCACGGCCGAGGAGACGATCTTCCCGTTGATGTTGGCTGAAACCTGGATGCCCCCGGCCAGCGTGACCGGCGCTCCCTCATAAAGAGCGGACTCCGTCGAGGTGGAACGTGTGGCGTCGAAGCAGGCTGTGATTGCAGCAGCCAGGGCAGCGGCGCCAATCGCGATACGCTTTGCAGCGGCAGGCATGACTCTCTCCCTGTAGAGCGTAAAACAAAGGAATGATGCGGTTTTAGGGTCCGGTCGTTCCCGCGGCCGTCTTGCGGTACCTGCGTGACATCAAGAAAAACCCTCCGAGAAACAGCGCGATCCCTACGTACGTGAGGACGCGTTGCGAGTAGAACGTGTCGACCGACCACGCTATCAGGCCTGCGGCGATTAGCAGACCGGGGAGATCTCGACGGACAATCGCCGAGCCGGCTACAAAAGCCGTGAGGGTTGCGAGGAGAATACGCGCCGCTTGCGCGGGCGCGCTGTCCGTGCCGGCACCCGAATAGGCAATCGCGAAAACGCCGGCGAAGCCAAGCAGGGTAATGAGAATCGCGATAAAGCGATTGCTGGGACGCGTCATGATTTACTCCCTCTAAGAGGTTGGCGTTGAACTGCCCAGAATCAGGGCATAACACAGCGACCAACGAGACCGCAAGCGCGTAACTCGGAGGGTACGGCACGAAGCACTGCACGTAGGCGCAATGGTTTTCACAACACCTCCTTGTAGTTCGTTTTCCCCGGGCGGCAACGTACTAAGGGTGTGTCAGAACATCGTCAGCAGCTTTCTGCATCGAGTTCGGCCGTCCCCAAGGTCACGCCCAAGTATCGGAGGATTTCCGCTGCCGTCTAGGTCACTTTCGTACCACGCGATGTCGATTTCATTTCACCGGGAACGGAACCCGTGGTGAACGTCAGTGGCTCGTCAGAGCCAATAGGTGGGCGTGATACGAAACCGACACTCGGGTGATAGAGAATCGACATGGCGCCGTCAGACTGGTTCGCGTATTGATGTCTTCTCGCTAATCGGCGAGCCGTTCTTATTGGGTGAACCACATACTGAACCACAGAGGACAGCGTCGGCCTGCTTCGCGCATGAATAAGCGTGCGTTGCTCACGGACGAACGCGAATGATCGTCTTCCCGGGGCGTCGCGCGGTCGGGTGGAAGGCGGCGACGGCGTCGTCGAGGGTCGAGACGGTGCCGAGGTTCGTCCGCAGCCGGCCGTCCCGCACCCGCTGGACGATCTCACTCAGTTGGGCACGATCGGCCTCGACAACGAAGTCGACCGCCAGGCCGTCGACGGGCCGCGCCTCGGACGGCCCGACGATGGACACCAGCGTTCCTCCACGTCGAACCAGGCGTGCGGACCGCTTCCCGATGTCGCCGCCGATGAGATCGAACACTAGATCGACTCCGCCGACGTCTTCGAGGACGTCGTTGTCGAGGTCGACAAACTCCTGCGCGCCGAAGTCGAGCGCCTTCTGACGGTCGGCAGCGCGTCCGGTGCCGATGACGTGGGCGCCGGCCTCTCGTGCAAGCTGCGCCACGATCGACCCGACTGCGCCGGCTGCGCCGTGCGCGAGGACGCTCTGCCCCGCCTGAAGGCGGCCGTGCTCGAACAGTCCCTGCCATGCAGTTAGGCCCGAGATCGGCAGGCTCGCGCCTACCGTGAAATCGACGTCGCCCGGCAGCGGCGCGAGGTTGCGTGCCTCGACGGCCGCGTACTCCGCCAGGGTGCCATCGCGATACCAGTCCGTGAGGCCGAACACCCGCTGTCCCACCGACAGCCCCGTCGTGCCGTAGCCGAGTGCGGTGACCACGCCGCCCAGCTCATGCCCAGGGATCGACGGTGTTCGGTCACGATCGAGGCGATCAGTCCAGGTCGAGGGCCACGCCAACTCAGTTCCGACGAATCCCGACGCATGAACCTGAACGACGACGTCGTTTATCGCCGCCTGCGGCTCGGGCCGCTCCACCAGCTTCATCCCGGCCACTCCTGCCGCCTGGTCCGTCACAACGATTGCCTTCATCGTCCACCTCTTTATGTGTGGTATGTCGTCATCTTCCGAATTCCTTGCAGACTTGGCGAGACTCTCACCCATGTGATCGACACCTGGATTCACAACCATTTGCGAGAAGGCGGGCGCGATCGGTGCGAATCACAGCGCCTTTCTCGCACTTCATCTTGGAAAGTGGCGATCCTCTGCCAATCGGTGCGCACATAGTGTTGTTGAGTTAGCTCGCGGTGGTTGTGATATCTAGTCGCAGTCAGTTTCGTAGCCGCGCCAGCTACTCCTCCAAACAAAAAAAACCCCGCCAATAAATGGCGGGGTTTTTTCGTTCAGGAGATTAGAAACCGGAAACTATCACAAACTCGTCACGCCGATTCTTCGAGCGGCAATCCTCGTCGCGGCTCGTCGTGCAGGCCGGACGCTCTTCGCCGTATCCCACGATCTTGATACGCGAGCCATCGATCCCGCGATCGGTGAAGTAACGATTCACCCCCGCTGCCCGCCGCTCGCTCAGCGCCAGGTTGTATTCGTCCGATCCGCTGTCGTCGGCGTTGCCTTCGATGCGAATGCGAACGTTCGGGTTGCGCTGCAGCGCATCGACCTTCTGGTCGAGCGACCGCGTCCCTTCCTCGGAGATATCTGCGCGATCGAACTGGAAGTAAACTGGCTCCCTGATCGCCGCCTGATCACCGGCTGCCGATCTTGACCGCGCGGCTGCATCGAGACCCGGGGAACCGTCTGCATCCGCGTGGAGCTTGGCGTTCTCGCGGTCTGCTGCATCGATCGCAGCACGGTTCGCGGAACTGGTGGTCGTCGGCGTCGGAGCCGCCGCGACCTTGTGTCGTGAGCAAGCGCTGCTCAGCGCCGCAATCGACAAAAGAGAAATCGAGAGAATTGTTTTGCTACGCATGTCCCCATTCACTGTGAAGATTCGTTTACAGGACGATCCTGACCTTCGGATGGCTACGCATCGTTTTAACATTTTTTTTACACCCCTGTTTGGCGCGCTTAACTGCCGATGGGAGTATCGTAATATCAACGGCAGCTCGTCCGGTAATATTTGTGCGTATGCGCTCGGCCCTCGGATTTGTCGTTGCGTTGAACAGCACGCTTGCGCTTGCTCAGCAGCCGCAGCAGTGCTCGACCTACAAATCCGAAGTCACCCTCGGCGCGTTGTCAGGACGCCGCATCGATTCCGTCGCGGTCGAGACGGGAAGTCCGAATCTCGGGAAGCGCGGTCGAGCCATCGCCAGGCTACACGTGCGCTCACGGCCGGAGATTATTCGGCGCGAGCTGCTTTTTGCGGTCGGCGATACGGTGGATACTCTGCGGGTGGCGGAATCGCTGCGGCGGCTGCGCAAGCTGCAGTTTCTCGAGAGTGCACACGTTGAAGGGCGCGAGTGTCCGAGTCCCACCGGAGATGTGCTCGCGCTGCGTGTCGTTACGCGCGATTCCTGGACCACGCACCCCGACATAAAAACCGGCGGCGGCTCGCCCCGCGTCGGAGTCGCCGAGCGCAATCTTCTCGGAACCGGCCAGACGTTTGCCCTGAGCGTCGTTTCGCATAACCGCTCCCTCGGCGTTGGAGTTTCCACATACGACGCGTTTGGATTCGGCACCGGTATAACCACGCGCGCGCAATACCAACGCTACTACGAGGGAATCTTCCGCGGCCTCTCGCTGGCGCGGCGTCAATCGAGCGTCGCCGATCCCTGGCGGGCAGAGGCAGACTTCTGGGATCAGGATTACGAGCCAAAAGATCCCAATAGCGACCAGATAGAGCGAGCCGGCGGCAGCTTCCTCGCTGGAATTCGCCTTGGTCCGTCTTCGTCGACCCACATTTTCTATCTGCTCGGCGGCGGCGAGACCGAGCACACGACTCTCGCCGCTTCGCGGCACGAACAGGTCCTCGGTCCGGTTCGCATCGATCGGCGCTTCACAGGACCGCAAGTTGGTCTCTTGGCGGTTTCAGGCAGTTACGACACGCTCACCTGGCTGCTTCCCGGCGGTGCTGTCGTTGATGTTCCACGCACATTCGAAGGAGAGTTCGTCGTTGGCCTGGGAAGGGGCGCAATATCGTCCGTCGACGCCGATGGATCTGCGGACGTTGTCAAATCCAGCTTGATGACTCACTACGACGCCTGGGTTGGCCGGGAATGGCTTCCGGGTCGCAGCACGCGAATCGTGACCGACCTGTGGGCGTCAGGATACGACGGTGATGATTGGCACTCCACGCGCTTACGCGCGGCAATCTCCGCCGATCACGCCGCCACCAATGGGTTGTGGCAATTGACCCTCGCCGCCGAGCAGTTGACCGATCCGGATCCTGATGTAAGAGCACTGACCATTTTCGATCGGGTATTGCCCTTCGTCCCGTCGACGGTGCGACTGGCTGAATCAGCCCTGACGATGTCGCTGGACCGTGTCAGACATATTCACCAGTTGGGTTCTTCATACGAGCTGGATGGATCGGTTTTCGGTGCGCTATCCAAGCGGTGGGATCCAGCGTCGACGACTCCCACCGCCGAAGATTTCACCGTTGGTGTGGTTGGTCTGAGCCTTGCCGTCGCACCGCGCCGGCCGGGCCGGACGACGATTCGTCTCGACTACGGAGTTCCAGTTACGGCGGGACAAGGGGTGCGGCGCACGCCCCGCTTCGGCATCACTCTCATCCCCTGGCTCGAGACAGGGCGGCATCGCGATAAGAGCGGGTCCTTCTAGCGCTCGACACCTCGGCTACCGGAAGTAGCTCGCCATGTCGTAGTAATCAGTAAATCTTTTGATTTTTCCGTTGTCGACTTCGGCGATCGACATCCCGCGACCGGACATGCGCTTGTTGGCTACTCGCTTGCCCATAGGATCCGCTCCGCTGTAGGTGCCGGTCCAGGTCCACTCGAGAGCCACGAGCTTGCCATCTTCGAGCGCATTGTTGACGGTCCACTTGTAGTCGGGCTCGGCCGCCGCCACGCCGCGCATGAAGGTGATCACTGCCTTCGGCCCCTTGCCGCGAAAATTCTGGGCGACGTCTTCGTGGATAGCGTCGGGGGCGAGGAGCGTATCCAGCGCGATGGTGTCGCGCTGGTTCCACGCGCGAATGTAGGCATCGACGACTGCTTTATCCCCTTCGACTGTCTGTTTCTTCTGATAAACTGCGCAGGCCACGATTGTCAGAACGAGGAGTGTTGCTGCGGCGGTAGACCATCTCGTCATAGCGTCCTCGGGAGGCAGGGAATATCAAACCTTGTCGTCCGTTTTTTCTTGCACAAGATCGAATTCGGGCATAAGGTGTGGGCACGGTCCGCAAGATCCCCTCAGACAGAGAGGTTTTATGCGACGCTCCCGCTGGAAGCTGCTGGTTCTTTTCGCGCTCCCTCTTTTCGCAGAGCTTCTCACTCCCAAAGCAACTACCGCGCAGGGTGGAACGATTCGCGGTCGAGTCGCCGATTCGACCGGGGCTGCCGTTGGCCAGGCAGTCCTCGTTCTCGAGCCGGGCGGGATGCGGGCACGGAGTCGCGATAACGGCGAGTACGTATTCACCCACGTGCCGAGTGGCACCTACACGGTCATTGTCCGTCGGCTGGGCTATGTCGCGCCAACAGCGTCGATCACCATCGCCGAAGGCCAGACCGTGATGCACGACTTTATCGTCAATCGCGCCGCCGTGTCACTCTCCGACGTCGTCATCGGCTCACGAGCGCGACACACGGCCGCAGACGAGTTGGCAGTGCCCGTCGATGTCTTCACTCCCGAGCAGATTCAATCACAAGGCACGACTGAGACGGCGCAGATTCTTTCGCAGCTCGCGCCATCGGTGAACTTCCCGCGGCAGAGTGTTTCCGACGCGACGGAGATCGTCAGGCCGTTCACCATGCGGGGGCTGAGCCCGGATCACACACTGGTGCTGCTCAACGGCAAGCGCCGGCACCACACCGCACTCATCCACTACTACGGTGCCGGCGAAGGAGCCGGCTCCAGTGGCATCGACATGAATGCCATCCCAGCGGGTGCGATCGGGCGACTCGAGGTGTTGCGCGACGGCGCGGCAGCTCAGTACGGGTCGGATGCCATCGCTGGGGTGGTCAATGTCGTTTTGAAGGAGGGTGACGTTGCGCCCTTCCTCACTGCTGACCTTGGCGAGTACATGACGAGCAAGGAGAATCCAGCCGCCCTTCCGGACGCAGGCGGCTCGCGGCCGGCGTATCCCCACGACGGGCGCACGATCGACGTCAACGGCGGCTGGGGCGTTCCACTGGGACGCGGATCGCTTGGGCTGTTCGCCGAATACCGTGATCGTCAGCCAACGAACCGCGCTGGTCCGGACCCGACCGACATGTTCGTCACCGGCGACGCCGATGCTGTTGTAAATGGCGAACTGGTGACAAAAAACAATTCGATCCCGATGCCCAACCACCATTGGGGAGATGGAGCGTCAAAGGATGTCATGACTTTCTTTAACGCGTCGTTTCCCTTTGATCCGGCGAGTCAGTCGGCGGGAGTGTACGCCTTCGGCGGATACAGTTATCGGGAAGGTGCCGGCTTCGGTTATTTCAGGCCGCCATCGAGCGAGCGCAACTGGCCGAGCATTTATCCGAACGGCTTTCTACCAAAGTTCGCGCCCGACGTCGTCGATTTTTCGGGTGCGGCCGGCGTGCGGGGCGTCACCTCCGGTTGGGCGTATGATCTCGGCGGGACGCTGGGCCACAACGGATTCAAATACAATCTTGAGAACACCCTCAACACATCGCTAGGGCCGTGCCTCACGACACCGTGTGCACCAGGCCCTGACGGAACGCTCGGCACCGGCGACGATCCCGGCATCCCGAACAAAAAGAATATTTTCGCTGGGGAGCTGCGGTACACTGAGGGGATAATCAGCCTCGATGCCAGCCACGAGTACGCGATGGGAGTTGCGTCGCCCGTCAACGTCGCGGTCGGGACTGCATTCCGCACCGAGCGCTACCAGATCGGCGCTGGTGAGGCCGCGTCGTACATCAACGGGTTTCATCCAGCGCAGGACGGAAGCATTGCTCCATCGGGTTCCCAGGTATTTCCCGGCTTCCGTCCGGAGGACGCATCCAACTCATCTCGCAACAACGTCGGAGCGTACGTCGATCTCGAAGGCGATCTCGTCCCGCGCCTCCTCGCCGACGTCGCCGCTCGCTACGAGCATTACAGCGATTTTGGGAGCAAGCTCACCGGTAAGTTGGCGATGCGTTTTCAGCCAACCCAGCGCCTGACGCTCCGCTCTGCGGTGAGCACCGGATTTCGTGCTCCTTCTCTCAATCAGAGCTTCTACTCCAGCGTCGTCACGAACTTCGAGGCCGATCCGACGACAGGGAATCCAGTCCCCTTCGAGATCGGAATCTTCCCAGTCAATTCACGCGAGGCGCGAGCCCTGGGCGCGCGGCCCCTCAAACCCGAATCTTCGCGCAATTTCAGCGCTGGATTCGCGGTGACTCCGGCTGACAATCTCACGTTCACCAGTGATTTCTACTACATCGCTATCGACGATCGGATTACCATCACCGGCTTCCTTGGCGATGGAACCGACAGCGTATCCGCCATACTGCGCAACATCGGCTCGCGCGCGACGACGGCGCAATTCTTCACTAATGCCATCGATACCAGAACCAGGGGCCTCGACCTGACCGGCAACTATACCCTCGAAACCCTGGGCGGCATCATTGGCTTGAACGGAGTCTTCAATTTCACGCGCACGACGATTCCGAATGAAGACAACATCCCGTTGCCGCCAGAGCTGCAGGGAACCGGAGTGACGCTCGTCAACAAATTCGACGAAGGCGGATTGCTGGCGATCACGAAGGAAAGGCCGGCGTGGCGCAGCACCGTCACTGGCGTTTACAACCGCGGCGCGTGGAACGGAATGGCTCGTTATGCCTACTACGGGAAATACACGTCAGCCCTTTACAGCTACAGCGGCAGTGACGTTCAGAATTATCGCGGCAAGAGTCTGGTCGATGCGGAGATCGGATTCACGCCGATGCGTGGATTCAAGCTGTCGGTCGGCGGCCGCAATCTCTTTGACGTCTACCCCGACAAGATGAACGAGGGGAATGGGTTCGACATTTTCCCGTGGCCGCCCGCTTCCCCCTTCGGTTACAACGGCCGATTCGTTTACACGAGACTCGAGTTAACGGGGCGGTGAAACCCTGAGGGGCGCGGACCTCTGGTTCGCGCCCCGACCATCACCCGGAGACTTGCGCGCGAGAACCGTTTTTGCTGACGGAGTGTGTACCAACAGCAACGCGGGGCAGGGTGCCGACCGATCCCAATAACTATCCGTTCGAGCTAGCCGCAATCCTCTCCGACCGCCTGCGAGCGGCCAAGCAGGAGTTGGTGACGCAGTGGCTCGCGCGGATCAATGCCCGGGTGGCGATTTCCAGCAAGCGCGTCTTTCCAACCCACGAGCTGCTCAATCACATCCCGCTCCTGATCGAAGGAATCGCCGGATACCTGAAGCGTCCGGAACGCGACATCGACGCCAAGGCGCCCGTCGTCGCCAAAGCAATGGAGCTCGGTGCTCTCAGACACGCGCAGGGCTTCGACGCCTACGAGTTGTTGAAGGAATACGAGATGCTCGGCGCGATCATTTTCGCGTTTCTGACCGATACGGCGGACACGGTCCCCGGCGATTTTCCCAGACGTGACTTTCTCGTCTGCTGGGAGCGACTCGGACAGGCGATGGAGCTCATTCGGCAGGCGACGGTGAGCCATTTCCTCCGCCTGTCGTCAACTCAGATCAACGAGCGCGAGAACCGTCTCCGAAAATTCAACCGCACCGTCGCCCACGAGCTCAAGAACAACGTCTCCGCGATTGCGGCAGCGTCGACCGCGCTCGCCGAGGAGTGGATCGATCCCGGCGAGAGGAAAAAGTTCGAGCAGATAATCGGGAAAAACGCTGAATCTCTTCGGCGCGCCCTGGAGAATCTGGAGTCGCTCTCTCGAACGCAGGCCGACTCCAGGCATTGTCGCAACGTCATGTTGCCCGAAGCTGCCACCGAAGCTGTGCGTGAGCTGGAGGACGCTGCCAAAGCGAAGCGAGTCAGCGTCCGCGTCGCCGACGACCTGCCGCCGATCGAAGTCGACGCTGCCGTCGTCGAGCTGTGTCTGATGAACTACGTCTCCAACGGGATCAAGTATTCGGACGAGGGGAAGCCGGAGCGATGGGTGTCGATCGCAGCGACGGTCGAAGGGCCGGACACCGAGCGAGATCGGGAAGTCGTCATCCGCGTCAGCGACAATGGTATCGGCATACCAGCGGATCGTCGGGAGCAACTCTTCAAGGAGTTCTACCGGGCCCACGACGAGACGGTGACCGATGCGGCCGGCACCGGTCTCGGACTTAGCATCGTGCGTGAGACGGTGGAATCAATCGGTGGCCGTGCCTGGGCGGAATTTCCCGCTGACACGGGCACCGTCTTCGCGTTTTCGGTTCCGTCGCGAAGACGTGAAGACGTTCAGGCCATTAAGGACTCGACTCCTGCCCCTTCGGCTAAAGCTGATCTGCCTGAGTTCCCGGGTACCGAGCGAGTCTGACTCCGCGGCGCAGCTTTGTTGCGGAGAGCGCCGCGGCGGCGCATACTAGCTGCACTCTCACCCTTCGACCGTGACTCTCCAAACTCGCCGCTCATTTCTAGCTACGATCGGTGTTGGCGCTCTTGGCCTCGCCGGAATCAATGCCGCACCCGCGTCCTGCGCCGGCGCCGCCCCGGGAACGCGCAAGCTGAGTAAAGTTGGCTTGCAGCTCTACACAGTTCGTGACTTGATGCAGGCCGATCTCCCCGGCACGTTGGCTAAGGTCGCCGCCGCCGGTTATCAGGAAGTCGAGTTCGCCGGCTATTTTGGCCGTACGCCGGCACAGATCTCGGCGCTGCTGAGGCAGAACAATCTCACTTCGCCTTCGTCCCACCTGGGGCTTGACGTGTTTGAGAAGAATCCGTCCGTGCTGGCCGACGCGAAAGCGATCGGCAACGAGTGGGCGACACTTCCGTGGCTCCCGGAAGAAAGAAGAAAGACTCTCGATGACTGGAAGCGACTGCCGGGCATGCTCAACACTTTTGCGGGTCAGGCAAAATCACAGGGTCTCCGCTTCGCCTACCACAATCATGACTTCGAGATCAGGCCAATCGATGGTGTGCGTCCGTACGATCTGCTTCTGAGCGGAACCGATCCGTCATTGGTCGATTTCGAGATGGATCTCTACTGGGTGGTTTTTGGCGGCGGTGATCCGCTCGACTTCTTCAACCGCTACCCGGGCCGCTTCAAGATGGTGCACGTCAAGGACTCAGCGGGACCGCCCGATAACAAGATGGTGGATGTTGGCAGCGGCAAGATCGACTTCCGCACCATTTTCGCCCAAAGCGACAAGGCGGGAATCAAACACTACTTCGTCGAACACGATCAGCCGGCGAATCCGATTGCAACGATCACGAACAGCGCCACCTATCTGCACGCACTGACATACTGATCGAGCCGCTGCATAACAATTACTGAAGGAGCTGTCTTTCATGACGGGTAAGAAGGTCACGCGTCGTCAATTCGTCGCGGACACAGGCAAGATCGGCCTCGGCGTAATGATCGTTCCGCGACACGTCCTCGGCGGTGTCGGCTACCAGGCGCCGAGCGACACCATGAACTTTGCCGTCGTCGGCTTTGGCGGCATGGGTTCCGAGAACGCATTGGAGCTGGCGAAGACCGAGAACCTCGTCGCCTTTGCCGATGTCGATTTCGCTTTTTCCGAAAGCAAGGTCGCCGAGAAGCTGAAGGACGACCAGAAGAAAGACCGGCCGGAAGGCATCACTCTCAAGCAGAAGTTCGACAAGGCGGCGCGCTACTCGGATTTCCGCGAGATGCTGGACAAGCAGAAGGACATCGACGGCATCGTCATCGCGACACCAGACCATCTGCACGCGGTAGTCGCCAAAGCGGCGATGCAGACCGGCAAGCACGTCTACGTGCAGAAACCGCTGACCTATTCCGTGCACGAAGCTCGCGCGCTGCGGGATCTCGCGCTCGCCAATCCAAAAATCGTGACGCAGATGGGAAACCAGGGGCACTCGAGCGAAGGTGCGCGTCTCGTCAACGAGTGGATTCAGGCGGGAATCATCGGACCGGTGAGAGAAGTCCACGTCTGGACGAATCGTCCCGTCGTGTATTGGCCACAAGGAGTGCCACGCCCGGTCGGAGGACCGCCGCCGGCTCCGCCACCGAGTCCATTCGGCAATCCGTGGAGCTTCCGCTACGTGAACCAGGTGCTGGCGTCGGCGATGGGGTCGTATCCGATTCCCCCGGGATTGCACTGGGACCTCTACGTCGGTCCCGTCGCCGAAGACGTTCCCTATCATCCGATTTATCACCCGTTCAACTGGCGCGGCTGGGTGTATTTCGGAGTCGGCGCCCTCGGCGACATGGGGGCGCACCTGATCGACCATCCCTTCTGGGCCCTCGGGCTTACATATCCAGAGAGCATCGAGGCGACGTCCACGCAGTGGGGAACGATGCCGATTCCTCCCGACCCAAAGGCGCCGGCCGGAAGTCGCGAATCGCGCGGATACAACAAGCCGGTTTCTTATCCAGTCGCCACCGCCGTGCACTACCAGTTCCCCGCCCGGGGCGCCCAACCACCCGTGAAATTGAGCTGGTTCGATGGCGGACTTTATCCGCCGCGTCCCGATGTCTTGCCTGATGACGTCACTCTGAAGAGTGAGGGCGGTGTGATTTTCATCGGCGAGAAGGGAATTCTGATGAACGACACCTATGGCGCCAATCCGCGCCTCTTCCCGATATCGCTCACCGAGGCGGCGTCGCTGGTTCCGAAGACGTACGCGCGAATTCCGTGGAGTCACGAGATGAACTGGGTGAAAGCGATCAAGGGCGAGGCGAAAGCGAGCTCACCGATCGAGTACGCCGCCCAGCTGACCGAGACGATGCTGCTCGGCATCGTCGCGCTGCGTACCGGCCAGGGGAGAAAGATTCTGTACGACGGGGCGCAGATGCGCGTCACCAATATCGCCGATGCCAACCAGTACCTGACGCGGGACTATCGCGCCGGTTGGGCGGTCTGAAAAATTCCTTTGCGAGGAAGCCGAAGCCATGAGTCAAGGAACTGCGGTTCGCGCGGCAATGATCACGCAGTTGGCGCTGGTCGTCGCCGCCTGCACCTCGGTGGGGAACAATCCGCCGGCAGAGAGCACGAGCGCGACATCGTCGGGAGCGACTTCTTTGACGGCTGAACAGCGTGCGGCCGGCTGGCGATCGCTCTTCGATGGAACGAGCACCGCTGCCTGGCGCGGCTACAAGCAGCAGACGGTGCCGGCCGGCTGGCGCATCGTCGATGGCGTGCTGACCAAGACCGGCCCCGTCGACGACATCATCACCAGGGATCAATTCGGAAACTTCCAGCTCGCCTTCGACTGGAAGTTGAGTCCCGGCGGCAACGCCGGAGTTTTCTATCGCGGCACCGAGGAATACGACCACATCTACTGGAGCGCGCCCGAGTACCAGCTGCTCGACGACGCCGGGCATCCCGACGGCAAGAGCAGACTGACGGCAGCCGGTTCGGATTACGCGCTCTATCCTTCGCCCGCGGGCGTAGTGAAACCCGCCGATCAGTGGAACTCCACGCTGATCGTCGTCAACGGCAACACTGTGCAGCACTGGTTGAACGGTCAGAAGCTGCTCGAGTACGAGCTCGGGAGCGCTGATTGGACGGAGAAGGTCAAGGCGAGCAAGTTCTCGGCGTATCCGAACTATGGCCGCGCCGGCAAAGGCTACATCGGCATACAAGGTGACCACGATGGAACGCTGTCAATTCGCAACGTCCGCATCCGGGAGCTAAAGTGAACGCGAGAACGCGACTGTCGACGATGATGTTCCTCCAGTATTTCATCTGGGGGGTTTGGTTCGTGACGATGGGAACGTACCTGGGCCAGACCTTGCACTTCACCGATCGCGAGATTGGCCTGGCTTATGGGGCAACAGCGATTGCCGCTCTGGTATCGCCGTTCTTCATGGGAGTGGTGGCGGATCGATACTTCTCCAGCGAAAAGCTGCTGGCGCTGCTGCATTTCATCGGCGGCGTGGTGATGTATCTCGTCTCACTGCAAACGTCGTTCGGCGCGTTCTATCCACTTCTCATTCTCTACGCGCTCTGCTACATGCCGACGCTTTCGCTCACCAACTCGATCTCCTTTCACCATGTGAGCGATCCGGGCCGCGACTTTCCCTTCATCCGCGTCCTCGGCACCATCGGCTGGATCGTGGCGGGCATTCTCGTCGGCAAGGTCTTTCACGCTGACGCTCTGGTGCTGCCGATGCGTCTGGCCGCCGGGGCGTCGATCGTGATGGCGGTTTATTCACTCGCGCTGCCACACACTCCACCGCCCAATGCTGGGGGAAAATTCAGCGTCCACGATGCACTTGGACTGGACTCGCTCGCGCTGCTAAGGAATCGGGACTTTTTCATCTTCGTCGCCGGATCGTTCCTGCTTTGCATTCCACTTCAGTTCTACTACACCTTCGCCAATCCGTTTCTGAACGAGGTCAAGGCGCCTGATCCTGCCTTCATTCAGACCTTCGGTCAAATGTCTGAGATCTTTTTCATGCTCCTGCTGCCGTTCGCCCTGCGCAAGTTCGGTATCAAGGTGATCATGCTGGTCGGCATGGCGGCGTGGGCAATACGTTATTTCGCGTTCGGTATGGGAGCGGTGGGTCCGGTGATGGCCCTACTCTACCTCGGCATTTTGCTCCACGGCGTCTGCTACGATTTCTTCTTTGTTGCCGGTCAGATTTACACCGACCAGCGAGCGGGGCAGAGGATTCGTGCTGCCGCCCAGGGCCTGATCAATTTCGTCACCAACGGTCTTGGTTATTTCATTGGCGCTTTCGTGTCGGGAGCGGTCGTGAATCGCTTTGCCACGCCGAATCCTGCTTGCAGCGATGCCGCAGCCGCGGCGCACGAATGCCTCAAGGTGACGCACGACTGGCACTCGATCTGGTACGTTCCTTCTGCTGGCGCGCTGATAGTCTTTATTCTTTTCGCACTTCTCTTCCGGCCACGTGGAGGAGACACGGTGCCGACCGGAGAAGGAGTACCGGCCGGGGCGCCTGCGTAGCACCGGTGTGCAATCGTAACCATTTTCCCCGGATACCACGTAGATACTCGAGACCATACCACCGCAGGAGTCTATGGATCCACCAACCGCAGTAGTCGGGATTGTATTCGTCAGCTCGATCTCTTACACCGTCGTTTCGGTCGCCAAGCTGATTGCCGGCCGTCGTGCCAGCAAGAATCCGCCGGATCCCCTGTCTGCTGCGCGGTTGGAGCGGCTCGAGCACGCTGTGGATGCGATTGCACTCGAGGTGGAGCGCATTTCTGAGGGCCAGCGGTTTGCGACGAAGTTATTGAGCGAGCAAGCGCGGCAGAAAAACGCCGAGCAATTGCCATCACGTACCCCAACCTGACGTCGAGGAAGACATGTCCAAACGCGGAGTCGTATTCGGCGCCGTCCTTTCCGTGACGCTCGTCGCGTGCACCCAGCAGGACACGACCCAGAACACCACGCGCACCGAACGCGAGAAGGACAGCATCCTTGCTGGCTCACAGATCCCCGGCGCCAAAGCGGTCAAGAAAACGATGACCGTCGCCGATTCTGCAGCGGCCCGACAAGCTCGGATCGATACATCTCAACAGAATCCCTAGGACTTGAAAACGGGCCGACCATTGCACTGACTGTAGTCAATGTCAGTTGCAACAGCTGTCGAACACGATCTTCCTGAAGAGAAACCACTAGTAGAGCCGATCGCCGCGCCTCCCGAAGGCGCGCCGCACAAATACCTCATTGCATTCGCCGTAGTCCTGGCGGCGCTGATGCAGGTCATCGACAGCTCGATCGTCAACGTCGCGCTCCCGGACATGATGGGAAACCTGGGAGCAAGCCTCGATGAGATAGCCTGGGTTTCAACCGGCTACATCCTCGCCAACGTCATCGTCATTCCCATGACGGGGTGGCTCGGCGATTTCTTCGGCCGCAAGCGTTACTTCGTCGGATCGATAATCATCTTCACCGTCACCAGCTTCATGTGCGGAGCGTCTACGTCGCTCTCGGAGCTGGTGTTCTGGCGCATCGTGCAGGGAATGGGTGGCGGCGCGCTGATGACGGTCTCCCAGGCCGTTCTCTTCGAGTCGTTTCCGCGGCGCGAGGCGGGAATGGCGATGGCACTCTTCGGCCTTGGCGTCATGGTCGGGCCAACGATTGGACCGACACTGGGCGGCTGGCTCACGGACAATTACGGCTGGCCGTGGATATTCTACGTCAATCTTCCCGTCGGCGTCCTCGCCGCGGTGATGATCATCGCCTACGTCCACGACCCGGAGCACCAGGAGCGGCCGCGCACCATCGACTACATCGGGATAGCGCTGCTGGCGGTCAGTGTCGGCTCCGTGCAGTACTTGCTCGAGTACGGACAGCGCGATGACTGGTTCGACTCCAGGCTGATGACGTTTCTCGCCGTGACGAGCGGAGTCACCGGTATCGTTCTCGTTTGGCGAGAGCTGACCACTGAAGAACCGGTGATCGATTTCCGAGTGCTCACGCACCGGCAAATGTGGGTTGGTACCTTGCTCGGCGTGGTGATGGGTGTCGGCCTGTATGCGTCGGTCTTCACGCTGCCGGTATTTCTGCAGGGCAATCTCCGGATGACCGCTCAGCAGACTGGTATCGTCCTCCTGCCCGGCGCGCTCGCGACAGCATTCTCAATGGCAATCGTCGGGCGGCTCACTAACAAGTTCGACCCACGCATCCTCATCGCGATTGGAGCACTGCTATTTGCGGCCGCGATGATTCGGCTTTCCCGGATCACCGGTGAGAGCGGCAGCACCGATTTCTTCTGGGCCCTCATCATGCGTGGCATCGGCTTGGGAATGATGTTTGTCCCACTGACAACAATCACGCTCGCCGAGCTCAGTCACCGCGAGCTGCCGCAGGGTACTGGTCTCTACAACTTCTTCCGACAGTTGGGCGGCTCTCTCGGCATTGCGGCGATCGCGACGTTGCTGTCGCACTACACGGCGCAATTCCGCGCCATACTCGCCGAGCACGTATCGCTGGGCGACCCGACGACGATGACCAGACTGGACATGCTGACACGGGGGCTGGTCGGGCGCGGTGCCGATCCGTGGACGGCGCGCCAGCGCGCTCTTGAGATAATGGATCGGGAGCTGATGGGGCAGGCGAGCGTTATCGCCTATAGTCGGATCTACGTGCTGAGCGCCGCTCTGATTCTGGCGCTGATTCCCCTGCTCATCCTGATCCGGCACACCAGGGCCGCGGCCGGGGCCCAGCACGTCATGGAGTAACGCGTAAAGCGCTGCGAGACGCGAGCAGCTCTTACCGCTTGCCCGTTGCCTTCGCCGGCGCTTCGGCCGCTGCGCCGGCTGCGCGGGCATCATCCGCGTCCGCAAAGCTGACGTCCTTGCCGCGCTGCTTCAGCATGTTGATGATGCCGACTTTGTCGGTCGCCTTCAGATACGCTTCCTGCGGCTCGACCTGCTTCGAGTCAACCAGCTCGATCAGCGCGTCGTTCATCGTCACCATTCCAAGTCTGCGCGAAGTCTGCAGCACCGACGGCAGCTGGAAGGTCTTTCCTTCGCGAATGAGGTTGGAGACCGACGGCGTCGACAGCATGATCTCACGCGCGGCGACTCGACCTCCGCCGATTTTCTTGCAGAGGACCTGTGAGATGACGCCCTTCAGTGACTCGGAAAGCATGACGCGAATCTGTGCCTGTCGATCGGGCGGGAACTGGTCGATGACGCGATCGACGGTGCTCACCGCGGTCGATGTGTGCACCGTTCCGAACACCAGGTGACCGGTCTCGGCAGTCTCGATCGCCATTGAGACCGTCTCCAGGTCGCGGAGCTCACCTACTAGCACGATGTCCGGGTCCTCGCGCAGCGCCGCGCGCAGCGCGTGCTTGAACGAAGACGTGTGGACGCCGACGTGGCGCTGTGTGATCAGGCACTTCTTGCTCTCGTGGACGAACTCGATCGGGTCCTCAATGGTGATGACGTGATCGGACCGGGTGCGGTTGATCAGATCGATGAGTGCACAGAGAGTGGTGGACTTTCCTGAGCCCGTGGGACCGGTGACGAGCACCAGCCCCTTGGTGAGGTGACAGAGACGCTGAACCTCCGGGGAAACTCCCATTTGCTCCACCGTGACAACTGCAGCTGGAATAGCGCGGAACACAGCGCCGGTGCCCTTGCGGTCACGAAGCGCGTTGCAGCGGAAACGCGCCAACCCCGGAATCTCGTAGGCGAAGTCGCTGTCGTTGAGCTCCTTGAATTCCTGCCGGTTGTGGTCGAGCATCATCGCGTGCAGCATCGCCTCGATGTCATCCGACGTCAGCGGCGGCTCGTGCGGAATCACCTCGATCTCGCCACTGGCGCGAAGCATTGGCGGGGATCCCGCGCGCAGGTGGAGGTCGGATGCCTTGTTACCCACCAGCATGCGTAGCAGGTTCTCCATCCGGTCGAGCGCACGGTTACCAGTCGCTGCTGTGCGCGGCGCGGCAGCGGCGGCAGCTTCAGCGCGCGGTGCTTCGTTTCGGGGTGCTGGCGTCGAAGGTGACTTGGCCGACCCATTCTGCGGCGGTGCCGCCTGGGCCGGAGTGACATTCGGCCTCGGCGCGTTGCTGGCAGCCACACGACGTTCTATCCGCGCGGCGATCTTGCCATTCTGGGTGAGTGAAACCTCGAACGTCCCGTCGGCCGACGAATACTCGAACCGCACACTGCCGGCCGCATCCAACGAATGCGGTTGGTTTTGCGGAGCGATCTCCCGGACCAGCGTCAGGATCTGCGCGCTCGTGAGCGGCTGCTTCATCACCGGGCGCGGCGAATCCTTGATGGTCACCGTGGCGACTTCTCCTTCGGTCATGAGAAGCGCCGTGGCGTTGTTGGTAACCAGGAGGTTGAGAAAGCGATCTAGCTGGGCCATGTCAGTCCAGTGGACGAACGCGATCGATCAGAGAACGATTGATCAATCGGGCTTCGTTTGATGTGTAGAGTGTCAGAAAGCGCGAGGTAAGCGCGTTGAGATAGTCCAACACGCGCGCGCGATCTGGGCGCACTTCCAATCGGATCGAGCCGAGTCGAACTTCGCCGCCGATCAGAATGATCTGCAGCAGCGCCGTCGGTATCGGGCCGTCTCCAGCATGCTGGTCGGACGCCCCATCACCGCGGTTGGCTGCGACTTCGGCGACCCGCTCTTTCGCGACCAGAATGACTTCTCCGCTTTCGAGCTCCAGCGGGAAAAACGTGCTGTCGGCGTTGAATAGCTCGGAGACATCCTCTAGCTCGAATGGCCGGTATGAAGAGAGGTGGATGAAAACGTTTCCTCTCAATTCTTCACCGGTGACCATCGTGAGAATGACCGCTTTTCGAGTCGTCTCGATGCGGTAGAGGTTCGCGCTGTCACTTGTAAATTGCATGGGCACGCGCGAATGGGTTGGGCGTGGATACTTCGCTCGGTAAGAAGACGGTTTTCTGGCCTGCGTAGTCACGTTTTTTCGGTGGAAATAGCCATCCGTTTGCGCCAGAACGCCCGCCGGAGATGACACAAAGATGATGCTTTTTGGGCCCTAGTGCGGCGCGCCGGCCGGGGGTACTTTCCCGTGTCTTTTAATCGGCGGATTTGAGATGCTTCTGGGTTCCTCTCTCCCACTGCAGCGCAAGACGTACGACGTCGTGATCGTTGGCTCCGGCGCGGGCGGTGGAATGGCTGCCTACGTGCTGACGCGTGCCGGCGCTGATGTCCTTCTCCTCGAAGCTGGAGGACCGTGGGACAACACCAAGGATTCCGCGATGCTTCGCATGCCCTACACTTCGCCCCGGCGCGGAGCGTCCACACCGGACCGTCCGTTCGGTGAGTTCGATGCCTGCATCGGCGGGTGGGAGCTGCAAGGCGAGCCGTTCACCAAAGCCGAAGGCACCGATTTCATGTGGTGGCGCGCGCGGATGGTCGGCGGACGCACCAATCACTGGGGTCGCATCTCCCTGCGCTTCGGCCCCGACGATTTCAAGGCAAAAAGCCGCGACGGACTCGGCGACGACTGGCCGATTGGTTACTCCGATATCGCTCCCTACTACGATCGCATCGACAAGCTGATTGGAGTCTTCGGCAATAACGACAATCTTCCCAACCATCCCGGCGGATATTTCCTGCCTCCGCCGCAGCCGCGCTGTTACGAGCTGATGGTCAAGGATGCCGCCGACCGTCTCAACATCACCTGCGTCGCCGCCCGGCTCTCCATTATCACCAAGCCGCACAATGGCCGGCAGGCGTGTCACTACTGCGGCCAGTGCAATCGGGGCTGCAGGACTAACTCCAATTTCTCGTCGACGAACGTCCTCATCGCGCCGGCGCTCCGCACCGGGCGACTGACGCTGGTGACCCACGCGATGGCGCGCGAGGTGACGCTGAATACTCGAGGCATTGCCGGCGGAGTGACCTATATCGACACCAGGACGGGCGCCGAGCGGCACGCCAGCGGTCGCGTCGTCGTGCTGGCGGCGAGCGCGTGCGAGACCGCCCGCATTTTGCTCAACTCCAAGTCCCCGCAATATCCGCAGGGGTTGGCGAATTCGAGTGGAGTCGTCGGCAAGTATCTGACTGACACCACCGGGACCGACGTCTCCGGTTTCATCCCGAAGATGATGGACCACGTTCCGCACAACGAAGACGGAGTTGGCGGAAACCACATCTATATGCCGTGGTGGGTCGACAACAAGAAGCTCGACTTCCCGCGCGGCTACCACATCGAAGTCGGCGGAGGGCTCAACCCGCCCAGCTACGGATTCATGGGCGGTATCCAGCGGTATCCGGGTGGTGGTGGTTACGGCAAGTCGCTGAAGGATGAATACCGCAGACTCTACGGCGCGCACGTGTACTTCTCCGGACGCGGCGAGATGATTCCCAACGACAAGAGCTACTGCGAGCTCGATCCGACGATGAAAGACAAATACGGCATCCCGGTGCTGCGCTTCCACTGGCAGTGGACCGACTACGAGTACAATCAGGTTCGCCACATGCAGCAGACTTTCCGCGCGCTGGTCGACCAGATGGGCGGCCAGGTCTTCGACAAGATGCCCGAACAGAGCAAGGGTTACGGCATCGCCACCGGCGGATCGATCATCCACGAGCTGGGAACGACGAGGATGGGCACTGACGCGTCGAGATCGGTTCTCGATCCCAACTGCCGTGCCCATGATGTGAAGAATCTGTTCGTGACCGACGGCGGACCTTTCGTGTCCCAGGCCGACAAGAATCCCACCTGGACGATTATGGCGCTGTCGATGCGGACCAGCGAATACATCGCCCAGGAAATGAAGAGGAGGGCGCTCTGATGTCGAATTCGAATGAGGAGCCGATGGACGCTGCCCCGCGCGACGAACAGATGCCGCCCAGGGAACTGAGTCGCCGGGATGCCGTTCAACTGATGGCCGCTCTCCCGGTCGCGGCATTTCTCAGCTGGCCAACCGCCGAGCAGGAGAAAGTGCGCCGCTTTGTCGAGAATGCGCTTCGTGCGGCTGCCGAAGGAAACGTCTACGCGCCCAAGTTCTTCACCGCGGCAGAGTATCGCACGGTCGGCGTCCTCGCCGACATGATAATTCCGAAGGACGAGCGATCGGGAAGCGCCACCGACGCCGGCGTCCCGGAGTTCATGGATTTCACGATGACGGATCGGCCGCGCAGCCAGGACTGGATGCGCAAAGGCCTCGCCTGGATCGACGCTCAATCCAATTCGCGATTCGGAAAAGCGTTTGCGGACGCGACGCCGACCCAGCGCGAAGCGATCCTGAATGACATCGCATTCCCCGACAAGGCGCCGGCGGGAATGGACGACGGCGTGAGCTTCTTCAATCGCTTCCGCGACCTCACCGCATCCGGCTTCTGGTCGAGCGAGATGGGCGTCAAGGATCTGCGCTACATCGGCAGCGTCTTCAATCCCAATTGGAATGGCTGTCCCCCCGAGGCATTGAAGAAGCTCGGCGTCTCCTACGCGAAGTTCGATCGTAGCAAGCTGCGTCTCACTCCCAACTGATTTTTTGAACCTCTTCGGCGACTGAAATGAGCACTGAGCGTCTTGGCATCGGCTTCGTCGGCAGTGGCTTCAACGCACGCTTCCACATCCAGTCGCTGACTTCTGTCCGCGAGATAGATGTTCGCGGTGTCTGGAGTCCGAACGAAAAGAACGCCGCATCGTCGGCCGCTCTTGCCAGAGAGCTCGACGTGGGCGAGGCGCGCCCGTACAAATCGATCCGCGATATGGTGGCGGATCCCGCCATCAATGCCCTTTGGATCTGCAGCCCGAATCACGCGCGCATTGCCAACATCAAAGAGATCGTCGACGCGATCAAGAGCGGGGCCGGCACGTTGAGAGGGCTCGCCTGCGAGAAACCGCTGGCGCGCAACGTCGCTGAGGCGAAGCAGGTGATGGAGATGGTAAAAAGCGTCGGACTCAACACCGGCTACCTCGAGAACCAGCTTTTTGCGCCGGATATCATCCGGGGTCGCGAGCTCATTTGGGCGCGCGGTGCGTCGCTCACCGGTCGTCCTTACCTGGCACGCGCCGCCGAGGAGCACAGCGGTCCACACATGCCGTGGTTCTGGCAAGGATCGCTTCAGGGCGGCGGCGTTCTCAACGACATGATGTGTCACTCTGTTGAGGTGGTGCGACAGCTTCTAACCAAGCCAGGGTCACCTCGCTCTTCGATCAAGCCGCTGCGCATCAGCGCCCACATCGCGTCGCTCAAGTGGTCGCGCAGCAATTACGCGAAACAGCTGTCGGAGACGATGGGAAAGGACGTTGACTATACCAAGCGTCCATCCGAGGATTTCGCCCGGGCCACGATCGAGTACGAGGGCGAGAACGGCGAGACTCTGGTCGGTGAAGTGACGACGTCGTGGAGCTTCATCGGCGCGGGATTGCGGCTGTCGGCCGAGCTGCTTGGCCCGGAGTACTCGATGTCGTGGAACACACTGGACTCGAGTCTCAAGATGTTCTTTAGCCGAGAGGTAAAGGGTAAAGCCGGCGAGGACCTGGTCGAGAAACAGAATGCGGAAATGGGGCTGATGCCGGTCGTGGCCGACGAGGCGTCGGCGTACGGCTACAGTGGCGAGAACCGCCACATGGCCCGGGCATTCCTCAGCGGGGAGAAGCCGATGCTCACTTTCGACGACGGGTTCGAGGTGGTCAAGATTCTCATGTCGGCTTATATGAGCGCGGAAAAAGGACAGACGGTGGAGTTCCCGCCGCCCGGTCTGGAGGCTTTTGTCCCGGCGGTCGCGCAAGGCACTTGGAACCCATGACTAGCTAACTGATGAGCTTGACTCCATTATTAAGGGGTTAACGGCGCCTGGCACGGCCAATGCTTACTGATGAGGTCGGACGCCACCTCGGGGAAAACTTGAAATGAAACTCGCTCATCTGACTCTCACTCTCGCAATCGTATCAGCGGCCACGGCGTGCACCGCCGAGCGCGCGCTCTCGCCGCAACCTGCCACGACAGTCGCCGCGGTAAGTCCGGCGATGATGCAGGTACCACTCCTTTATGTGGTCGACGGCATTCGCCTCCAGCGCGACCAGGTTCCGACGCTGACCAAGGATGAGATCTTCGCAGTAGAAGTCATCAAGGGACACGCGGCTCTGAAGCAGTACGGTCCCGACGCCTCTTACGGAGTTGTCGTGATAACGACCAAAGCCGCGGCTGGCCCTCACTCATAGAGAGCTAGATCGCAGTCCGCAGTTAGTTTCCCAATCCGCAATTAGTTAGCAGTCCGCAGTGCCGTTGGTCCGCAATGCGCAGTCCGTAGAATGAAAAAGGGCATCCGGTTCGGATGCCCTTTTCGTTTCCCCTAAGTACGCGCTCGATTAGCCGCGGTGAGAGTTGCGCCCGCCTTTGCGCATCGACTCGTGACTTTCCTCGTGGCCGTAGCCGCTGCCTCCGGGTTTCTCCCCACCGCCGGAAACCTTGTTCACCGTGGCCCAGGCGCGACGCTCGGCCTCTTTGTCCGGCACTCCGCGGTTCTCGTAGCCTTCCTCTATATGCTCAGCTTGCCGTTTCTGCTTGTCTGTGTATTTGGATTTGTCTCCGCGTGGCATCTTTTCCTCCTGTGATTTCTCTGAAAATTGTGCAGATGGTATACCGCCAGTATCAGGATTTCTCTGATACCTGGTGGCATGGTCTCGCGCCGGGTGACAACTTCATGACCTCATGAGCTCACCATTCGAGCGGCCGTCACCCGCGAAGCTGCCGCCAATACCACGATCTCTGCGGCGCATAGTGCTGTGGGGATTGGCTGCGGTTTTCCTGGCGATGGTCGTCGTCCCCTGGCTCGCCACTTTCTTTACCGACTGGCTGTGGTTCGGTGAGATCGGCTTTCGGACTGTCTTCGTAACCTCGCTCGTCTGGCGCGTCGGTCTCTTCGTTCTCGGGGCAGCATTCGCCTTTGCCTATTTCTACGGGAACGTGAGACTGGCTCGTGGAGCGGGAACCGGCTTTCCGGTTCTCTACGTCAATCGCGGCGATGGCGTCAACGTCGACATCTCGAGAACCATCACGCGTCTCTTTTTCCCGGCGGCGCTCCTCCTCTCTTTTTTGACGGGAATCTCGCTGTCAGCCTGGTGGCTGACGCTGCTCAAAGGGATGAACGGCGTTGCTCTCGGCAGTACCGACCCGCTCTTCAATCGCGACATCTCTTTCTACCTGTTCCGTCTGCCCGTAATCTCCGGGATCCTCGGCACGTTGATCACGCTGACGTTCCTGTCGCTGATCGCGACGACGGTGATGTATTGGCTCCGCAGTGACATCATCCTGCCGCCTCGCCGAGCGTCGGCGAAGCCGCGAGCGGCCAGACATCTGGGCGGACTGCTCGCTTTCTGGTTCCTGCTGCTGGCGCTGCGGCACTTGATCGTCGGCACCGCCGGACTGCTCTACTCGACCACCAGTCCGGCACTGACGGGCGCGAGCTACACCGACGTCCACGTCGCACTCCCGGGTCTCTACTTCACGGCGATCGCAGCGCTCCTTGCCGCCGCGTGGATCGTCTTCGGCGTCGTGCGCGATAAGCTGGTGTGGTCGGCCGTCTCCGCCACCGTTTTTTACATCGTGGTGAGTGTCATCGCGCGCGGTCTCGTTCCGGCGGCATTCCAGCGCTTGGTCGTCTCACCCAATGAGCTGGCGCGCGAGAC
Organism: Gemmatimonadota bacterium; assembly: GCA_046727995.1. Classification (GTDB taxonomy): domain Bacteria; phylum Gemmatimonadota; class Gemmatimonadetes; order Gemmatimonadales; family Gemmatimonadaceae; genus UBA4720. The sequence continues at coordinate 9,140 of JBKPDS010000122.1, read as the reverse complement.
ACCGTACTTGCGCTACCACATCGACGCCACTCGTCGAGCGTGGGGACTCGACAAAGTCGAAAGTCGTGACCTGTCGGGAGAAGTGCAGTTGTCAATTGCAGACATCAAGGCGAACGGCGCCACCGTCGACAACGTCCGCCTGTGGGAGCGTGATCTCCTGATGCAGACCTTCAAGCAGCTCCAGGAAATCCGCACCTACTATGACTTCGTATCCGTCGATGACGACCGGTACACGATCGACGCACACTACCGTCAGGTCCATGTCGCCGCGCGTGAGCTGAACGCTGCATCGCTGCCGACGAGGACTTTCATCAACGAAAGGCTCACCTTCACCCACGGCATGGGTATCACCATGGCGCCCGTGAACCAGGTGACGAGCGAAGGGCTGCCGGTTTTGTTCGTGAAGGATCTTCCACCAGTGTCGACGGTTTCCATCAAGCTGACCCGCCCGCAGATCTACTACGGCGAGCTCACCAACGACTATGTGTTCGTCGGGACGCGGCAGCAGGAGTTCGACTATCCCGCCGGCGACCAGAACATCTACTCGAACTACGCGGGTCGCGGTGGAGTTCCCATTGGCTCGTTCCTGCGGAAGCTCCTCTACGCGTTCCAGTTCGGGTCGCTGAAGATCCTGCTTTCCGACGACATCAGGGACAAAGCACGCGTTCTATATCGCCGCAACATCCTGGACCGGGCGACGACAGCGCTGCCGTTCCTCGATTTCGATGCCGACCCATACCTGATCGTCACCGACGCCGGCCAGCTTAAGTGGATTCTCGACGCCTATACCTCCAGCGACGCTTACCCTTATGCGGCGCGGCGATCGGACGGAACGAGCTACATGAGGAACAGCGTCAAGGTCGTGATCGACGCCTACGACGGAAATGTGGACGCATATATCGCCAATCCTGCCGATCCGGTCGTTGAGACCTACGCCAGGATTTTCAGCGGGATCTTCAAGCCGCTCAGCGCGATGCCGGCCGATGTCCGGCGGCACGTTCGCTATCCCGGCGATCTCTTCCGAATCCAGACGTCGCTGCACGCGACGTATCACATGACCCAGCCGGATGCTTTCTACCACCGGGAAGACCAGTGGCAGATCCCGGGCGCCGTAACCAACTCGACCAACGAAAACCCGTTCATGCGTCACATCGTGATGCGATTGCCGGGAGAGAAAAACCCCGAGTTCATCTTCATGACGCCCTTCACACCGCGCGGAAAGGACAACCTGGCGGCGTGGATGGTGGCGCGCATGGATGGCGACAACTACGGCAAGCTTTCCGTGTACAGCTTCCCCAAACAGAGTCTCGTGTATGGGCCGCGCCAGATTGCGAATCGCATCAACCAGGACACTGACATCTCACGCCAGTTGACGCTCTGGGACCAGAAGGGATCACAGGTGATTCGGGGCGAGCTGCTGGTCATTCCGATCGAGGAGTCATTGATCTACGTCCAGCCCATCTATCTGCGCGCCGAAGGAGGCAACATTCCCGAGTTGAAACGGGTCGTTGTGGCGCACGAGAACCGCGTGGTGATGGGCGAGACGCTGGAAGAAGGGCTCAACGCGCTCTTCGGCGCTGGAGCGGCTCAACCCAGAACCGCCGTGCAGGATTCGGTGAGCGCGCTCGCCACTCAGGAGCCGGCCGTGATCGGCGGCGGAGCTGCAGCGCCGCCTGCTGCAGCACCGCCTTCAGGCGCAGTCAGCGAGCTGCTGCGCCAGGCCCAGACGCACTACGACCGGGCGATCGCCGCCCAGAGAGCGGGGAACTGGGCGGAATACGGCCGCGAGATTCAGCTGCTTGGCGCGACCCTCCAGGCTTTGCGGGCTGGGAAGCAGTAATCGTTTTCGGACTGCAACGCCGGTCAGTCGGGCGAGGGCATCCTCTTCGGCAGCTACTCGCTTACACGCTGCGAGCCTCGCGCGTGAGCGACTATAGATCTGTTCAAGTTGAGGGCGCGAGTCTCGCAGCGTGTAAGCGACGAGCCGCCGAAGAGGATACCCCGCGCCGACCCCGCGCGATGCATCAGAGGCAACGCACACCACGAACCTAGGTCGCGCGCTTGAGAAACTCCTGCACGGCCTTGCGGTAGCTGCGCCCGGTCGTGATTCGCTTACCGTTCCGCAAGATCAGCAGCTGATCGCCCTGATCGAATGGCTGCGCTTCGCGCACCTGCGCGGTGTTGACGATAGTCGAGCGGTGAACACGCAGGAATCGATTGTGCGGGAGCCTCGCCTCCAGCCTGCTGAGAGGTTCACGGACGTCGTACGCGACTTCGGCGAGGTGGATTCTGGCGAGGTCATCGCGGGCCTGGATCCAGTAGATCTCATCGGGATCGAGGAACAGAATCTTGCCATTGACTTTGACGCCGATCCGATTTTTCGGCGCATCGAGCTGACCGACGTACTTGAGAAGTGCATTCAGCTGCGTCGAGACGCTCGGCCCCGGCGATTCCCGGAGACGCTTCTTGGCCCGATCGAGGGTCTGGTGAAAGCGGACGTGGTCGACCGGCTTGAGCAGGTAATCGAATGCACCGAACTCGAACGCGGAGACGGCGTAGTCGTCGAAGGCGGTGACGAAAATCACCGGTGGCATTTTGTCGGTGCCAACTTCGGTGATCACGTCGAAGCCATCGAGCTCCGGCATCTGGACGTCGAGGAACACCAGATCCGGTTGGTGCGCTCGAATCGCGGCGACGGCTTCGAGACCGTTTTGACATTCGCCGACTACTTCGACATCAGGCACGCGCGCCAGCAACGAGCAAAGCCGCTGGCGCGCCAGCGCTTCGTCATCTATGACGAGGACACGCATCGGTTGCTCGATCATGAGTGCAGCGCCGTGACGAGGTTACTGTTCAACTGAGCTCCATTTCGTAGGGGTGAGAGTCGCCCGAGCCTGAAGGGAATCGTGATGCGAACTGCATAACCCCCCTCCTCGCGCGGCCCACTCTCGAACTCGTGATTATCACCGTAAAGGTGGATCAGTCGCGTCGTGGTATTGGTGAGACCGAGACCCGTTCCACGCGAGCGCTCGCGTGATCTGCGCGCGCGCACGCCGACGCCGTCGTCGAGAATCGTGATCGACAGTTTGTCACCAACGCGTTTGGCCGTGACCTGGACATAACCGGCGCCCGCGCGGGGACTGATTCCGTGCCGGATGGCGTTTTCGACCAGCGGCTGCAGCAGCAGGCTCGGGACCAGCGCGGCGCGCACGCCGTCTTCGATGTTGCAGTTGACCGTCAGACGATCCTGGAAGCGGACGCGCTGGATCGCCACGTACCGATCAAGCAGGCCGAGCTCGCGCTCGAGGGGTACCTCCTGCTCGCTCGACGTCGATAGCACCAGACGCAGAAAGTCGCTCAGCTCGGACACCATGCGCTCCGCGGCCGGAGGATCGGTGGCGATGAGCGCCATGGCGCTGTTGAGAGCATTGAAAAGGAAATGCGGATTGAGCTGCAGCTTGAGCGTGTCCAGCTCGGACTGAACGAGTCGCGTCACCACCCGCTGGCGCTCCGCCGACTCCTTGCTTGCCTCGCGCACAAGGTGCTCGACCCAGTGCGTCGCGTATGTCGAAACGATCCCGAAGACGCCCAAGAAGATCAGCTTCGCCGCTTCGTCGAGCGGTGTCACTCTCGCGGTCAGAACGGCGTCGATGGGATTCATCACTAACGGAATTCGCTGCGTGGACCATAGCCAGACGAGGAGAATCGAGTACTCGAGAACGGCCAGCACCGAGATGAGTGCTGCCTTGCGCACCGAGGACGCGACGGGCCGTCCGGCGAGGACGACGAAGTACATCAGGAAGATCGGTGAGCGCAGCGCGAGCACGCCTGACTGCGCCACTGCGTAGCCGCCGATGATTGCGGTTACGGCGGTGACATCGACGATCGGGTTAACCGCCGACAACCAGTCGGGCAGCTCCGGACGCCGATACCAGATCAGGTACTGCCCAACGGTCCACATTAGCGTCGGGCCGAGTACCAGAACATTCGCGATGTTGAGGGCCGGCGAGAGGTGGGGCGCGTACATCAGCGCGGCCGCAGTGAGCAGGAAAACCACTGCGGCGCGGAGGCCGTTCAGAATTCGTTCCGCGCGATCGCGTCTAAGGCGTAAGCTCTGCGGCGGCGCGAACGATGACGTCGCGAATAACTGCATCAATTGAATCTGCTGGCTTGGAGTTGGCTGGGGTAGCAGGCCGACGAGGTACCTGCTACCCCCGACGCCGGCTTAGTCGTGCCCGCCGTCGTCGTTGCCGTCATGCCCCTCATGGTGATCTTCGCCGCGCTCCGCGTCGTCCTCAAAAGCGTGGAACGATCGGCGAATGTTGTTTTCGATCTGCGCCAGGCTGAAGCTGCCTGGTGTTGCCGTAGTCGGATCAATTACCGCGTTGGATGAGTTGAGGAACCACTTCCTGACGTCGATGGCGACCGTCGCGTTCCTGGTGGTCGCATCGATGACCAGTGGCGGATCGAACTCCATCTCCAGCTTCGCCCGAACCGGCGTAGTGAAGACGAACGGAGTTCCTTTGAAGGTACCTTCGACGCGAACGCTCTTACCTACCAGATTCGGGTTGTTCGTGTTGAAGGTGGTGAAGCGCGCCGGGGCCGGCTCGAGTCTGGCTTCGAGCTGGCTGAACGTGCCGTCGGGAAGAGGAACGTTGATCACGGGGTGAAGCGCATCGTCAACCGGGACATCGACGAGAACGGGAGCGAGCGAAACCTCCTCGCAATCGTCGTCGTTCACATCTGCGTGGTCGTCGCCCCCACGGTCGTCGTCTTCGTTTTCGACGTCACCGACGCAATTCGCATCGCCGCGACGATCGAGCTCCATCTTTCCAAAGACCAGCTGAACTTTCTGCAGCACGAGCTCGTTATTCGCTCCCACCACCAGGTCGGCGGCAATACGATCGGCTCCGCCCGTTACCGTGGCATTGGTGGTGAAAGACAATTGGACGTTGTGTCGGTTGCTGCCCATCACGTCGCTCGAACATCCGGCGACGATGCTGACAGCGACAATGCCGGCAAGCGGCTTTGCAAGTTGTAGTGAGCGAAAAATCATTGAGGTCTCCTCGGGCTTTCGCCTCGAAAGGGTGTCCTCGTCGGCTGGGTAGAAGCTATGCCTTCACGATGGTGAGACGAGTCATGCGCAGGCGGAGGAACTCGCCATTGGGGCGAGTGACTCATTGCACGCGGTGAAGGACGTTTTTGATACGAGTAAATGTCAACTCGAGACGAATACGAGCGAGCGCGCGCGCGAATGATTCAGCGCTTCGACGTCGCCTCTCCGAGTGGCTCGCGACGCGACACCTTCCGCCACTGCATGGGAGCGGACTGTCCTGATTAGAGTAAAACCGCGTCCTCTTTTCCGGACGGCAGAGTCACTGTTGCCTGATTATCCGCTCCTCAGTCGTCTTACGACGGGGCCAACTGAAAAGCCCGTCCGGCACGGTTTCGGCACTTACCTCTTGGCGATGCGAACGCCGGAACAACGGCCGACGCCTCGTCAAAGCGACGTCCAGGAATTGCATACAATTTAGCGGTCGGGCCGCACGCGTTCAGCGGCTCCTCCCTCAACCAGTAACGCGCGAGGTCGATTTGCTCATGAGACAGTCTAAGAGACTCCTGAGCCTCATTGGAATCCTGCTCATCGCTGCATGCACCGACAACGGCATCTTCAATCCGTTGAACAATGCAGCGGGGACTTACACGCTCACCGTGTACGCGGGCAAGACTCTGCCTGCCACCTATACGATTCAGCCGGGTGATCCCAGTTATCCCGCTTATCCCAACGGTGCGACTTACGTGATTACTGACGGGCAGTTCATCCTCAGGAACGACGGGTCGTTTACCGAGATCAACGACTACGTGATCACTCCGAGCGGCCAGTCCGCGCAGAATGGCACGGTTCAGTTCACGGGGAACTGGACGCTGAACGGCACCGACTTGACGCTATTCAAGCCGGCCCAGAACGGCTTCCCGGCGCTGACCGACACCGGAACCATAACCGAGGACGCCAATGGCAGGATGACCATCAACTACTCGGAGGACAACGGCAACGGCGGTTTCGATTCCTTCGAGTACAAGCGGTAAGCCTCGCGACAGCTTCAAATTCTGCCTGCAAGAAGGGAGCGCTCTCGTCGGAGCGCTCCTTTTTTGTTATGCTATCGTCGTTGGAACCCTCTCCCACGCCGCACCGTAGGGCTCAAAAACTCTTTCGAGGACGGACACAATGGGGATACTCGCCTGGATCGTGGTTGGTCTCGTCGCCGGAGTTCTTGCATCGTTGGTGATGGGCGGCACCGGATACGGCATCATCGGTGACATTGTCATCGGCATCGTCGGGGCTTTCATCGGTGGATGGCTCTTCAGCGCCCTCGGAATTTCGTCACCGTTTGGCGGCATGGGGGGAACGATCTTCGTCGCATTCATCGGCGCAGTCGTGCTTCTCTTCATCCTGCGGCTGATAAGAGGCTCTACGCGACGGATCTAGTTAATTTGCGTATGGTCTTGCTCTGATTGGTCGAGCACATTCGCATAACGGTGATTTGAAGAGTTGAAAATTGAAATCTGATCTTGGACACGGCTCGCGGCAGGAAGGCTCTCTTCCGATAGCGGCTGGACTCGCCTCCGAGATCGAAAGCACGGAAATCGAAGCGGCCTCACCGGAAGGCGGGGACATCCGAGCACCTCGTGATTACGAGGTGCTCGGAGCTCGCACTGTATTCATATCCGGGCTCTCGGTCCTCATCGGTGGTGTTGCCGCACTCGTCGCCCAGTTTTTCGTCCGCCTCATTGGGCTCGCCACAAATATTTCGTTTTACGGGAAATTTGCGGCGACCTTCGTCGATCCTGCCGGCGGCATTCGCGGGCCCGTTCTGATACTGATCATTCCCGTTATCGGCGGGCTCATCGTCGGGCTGATGGCGCGTTATGGCTCGGCGGCGATCCGCGGTCACGGCATCCCGGAAGTGATGCAGAGAGTCCTCTACGGCGAGAGCCGCATTCCGGCCCGCGTGACTCTCCTCAAGCCGCTGTCGGCGGCGGTTGCCATCGGCACCGGCGGCCCATTTGGCGCCGAGGGACCGATCATCGCCACGGGTGGCGCGCTCGGCTCACTCGTCGGCCAGCATTTGCACGTCACAGCAGACGAGCGAAAGACGCTGCTCGCGGCAGGTGCGGCGGCGGGCATGGCCGCAACGTTCGGATCTCCCGTCTCGGCGGTGCTGCTGGCCGTGGAGCTACTCCTGTTCGAATACCGTCCGCGCTCGATCATTCCCGTGGCGCTTGCTTCCGCCGTCGCGGCCAGCATTCGCGTCGCGTTCAGCGGCTCGGCGCCCGTCTTCCCGATCGCCGATCTCTTGCAACCGACTGATTCCGCGCTCGCCTTCTATGTTCTCCTCGGCGCGGTAGTCGGCCTGGTGTCAGTCGGGATAACGAAACTCACGTACGGCATCGAGGACGCGTTCGAGATCCTCGGCGAGCGGTTTCACATCCACTGGATGTGGTGGCCGGCGATCGGGGCAGTAGTCGTCGGTGCGCTCGGAATTATCGAGCCACGGATTCTTGGCGTCGGATACCCGAACATCATCGGAGCTCTATCGGGTTCGATCGTTGGTCGAGCGCTGATCGTCCTCGTCCTGCTCAAGTTCATCGCCTGGGCGGTTTATCTGGCGAGTGGAACTTCGGGTGGAGTGCTTGCTCCGCTGTTCACCATCGGCAGCGGACTGGGTGCCTGGCTCGGCGCAATCGTTGCCGCCGCGGCGCCGTCGATCGGCATTGACCCGCGAATTGCGGCTCTCGTCGGGATGGCGGCGATTTTCGCCGGCGCTACCCACGCGCTTCTCACCGCCATTGTCTTTGCGTTCGAGACCACGCGCCAGCCAGTCGGGCTGCTGCCGCTGCTACTCGGCTGCGCGGCAGCGTATCTCGTCTCACTTCTCTTCAACCGACACTCTCTGCTCACTGAGAAGCTTGCCCGGCGGGAGGGGAGTGTGCGTACCGAGTATGAGGTCGACCACCTCGCTCACGTCCTCGTCAGGCAGGCGGCGAGCAGACACGTCGTGTCGCTGCGCGCGAACCAGACCCTCGGTGAAGTGCGCAGGTGGTTGCATACCGGCGGCAATGGTGTTGGCGGCCCGTCGAGCCATCAGGGATTCCCGGTGCTGGACGAGGCTTCGCTGTTGATCGGCGTCGTGACGCGACGAGACATCCTCGATGAAGGGTACGCCGATGATGAGTGTGTTGCCGAGACGATCAAACGCGCGCCGGCGGTCGCCTACGAGGATAGTACACTTCGCGATGCAGCCGACCACATGGTCCTGGAGGGTGTCGGTCGACTGCCGGTGGTGAATCGCGAACAGCCACGCGTCGTCGTTGGAATGATTTCGCGCAGCGACCTGCTCAGCGCGCACGCGCCAAGGCTGTCGGCAGCGCTCGACGCCAAAGTAACCGCGAAATGGAGATGACTCCCCGCGCGCCGAAGACGTTCGGCTATTCGGGAACGCCGCTGATCAGGAAGCTGGGCATCAAGCCGGACTCGCGGATCTCTTTCGTGTCCGCGCCGAGGAATCTGCCCGCGTTGCTCGGTCCGCTGCCGAAAACGACATTCGTCACCGACAAAGGCGTTCTCGATTTCGCCATTCTCTTCGTGAAGAGCCGGTCGGCGCTGGCAAAGGATTTCGCCGGGCTGCGCGATCGGCTCGAGTCCAACGGAATGCTGTGGGTCGCCTGGCCGAAGAAAACGTCAGGCGTCGACACTGATCTCACCGAAGGCGTAGTGCGCGAGTTCGGGCTGCAGTCAGGCCTCGTCGATGTCAAGGTTTGTGCGATCGACGACACATGGTCGGGACTCAAATTCGTGCGGAGAGTGAAAGATCGCTGAGATGAAAGCGGTCGAGGCGCTACTCGCCGGGCTGGTCGACTACGCGGGACTTTTTCCGCCGGCCGGCGAAGGCATGAGGGAGGCGCTCCAGAACTACGCATCGTATCGCGATGGGCCCGATCGAAGCGCGCTCGGCAGATTCATCGTTCCCTTCGCCCGGCTGAAGGAGCTCGAGGAATCGGGCGGCGATCTGATGCCCCGCGGAAAACGCGCCGACCCCTGGCATTTGAGTGTCCTTTTGTCGGGCGACGTAGAGCCAGAG
>JBKPDS010000121.1:0-2829 GCA_046727995.1 Gemmatimonadota bacterium | reverse complement strand
GGATACACTCGCCGCCGACTTCGCGTTGACCGCCGTGGCGGTTTCTCTAGACACCGTCAACGTCGTCGGCGGAGCGGGCACGGAGCACGGAAAGTTTCTCGAGTTCGAGGAGCGACGCGCTCACGGTGGTGGGGCTTTCCTTACACGGGCTGACATTCACAAGGAGAAGGACCGACAACTCGGCGATATACTGGCGAAGCTTCCTGGCGTCCGTGACAATCGGTACGGCGCGGAGAGCGCCGTCGCCAGCTCACGATACTCCGCCGCGCAGCAGTCGCGCGGTGGTGATGCGATGGACCGGAGGAAGGGCGCCCCGCGCGGTTGCTACTCGCAGGTCTACATCGACAACGTGCGGGTGTTCTCATCAGATGTGAACGAAGCTCTCTTCAACATCAACTCGATCCCGCCGTCGACCATCCAGGGGATCGAGTATTACGCGAGCCGCGATGAAACTCCGATTCAGTACGCGTCCTATCGTGCGGAATGCGGGACGATGCTGATCTGGACGCGAATCGAGTAGACTCGCGCTGGCAGGCCATAACTCGAAGAGGGAGTCGCATCGAACTTCATTTTTCTTTTATACCCTTGTTGCAGAGGGCTCGGCTGGCTTGCGAATTGCGCCCGAAATGGTCATAACACCATTTCAGACAATCGCTTATGGCAGACACATCACACCCACCGATTCTGGTGGTCGACGACAATCCCGATAACGCCCACATCATTCGGGATTATCTGGAGGCGCGCGGATTTCCGATTACCGTCGCCTATAACGGCGATGACGCGCTGAAGGCGTTCGAGGAAGTGAAGCCGTCGCTGGTGCTTCTGGATGTGATGATGCCGGGTCGCGACGGCTGGCAGGTCTGCCGCGAGATCAAAGCGCATCCGACGCTTGGTCGCAACGTCCGAGTGGTGATGGTCACCGCACTCGACGACTGGGTCAACAAGCGCCAGGCTCTGCAAACTGGTGCCGACGATTTCGTCGAGAAGCCCTTCGAGCTGTCGAGACTCGCGGCGACCGTCGAGCGCAACGTCAAGCTGCTCGCGCCGAACGTTGCTTCGGCCGCTCCAACCTCCGCCCCAAGCCGCTGAGCGTGGATTATCATCAGCTATTGCGCGACTCGCTGACGCGCCTGCCGACCGTCGCCGCCACGATCGACAGCCTCCGGAAAGCCATCCAGGACCGAGGTGAAGTCGTCATCCTCTATTTCAACTTCGATCGGTACTCGAAAGTGGAAGAGGTCTACGGCTGGGAAAAACTGGATAGCGTACTGGAGACCACGGGCGCGGCGATGCGGGAGTTTTTGAGCAAGAGTCCGCTGGCATCGTCGAAGCTGATGGTCGCGTTTCCCAACGATGACGATTTCGTCTTCTTCCACGTTCCTCAGGACGACACGCCGGCAGCGACCGACGCTGAGATCACCGAGCTCACTGCTGGATTGAAGGACGCCGTCTCCACCGAGATCGAGCGCGTCCACGGCGAAGACATCGCCGCCCTGTTCGACATCTTCGTTGGACGGGCGCTGGTGGTGTACAATCCGAAGCTGCGACTCGAGCGCCAGATCTATCGCGGGATTCGCGAGGCGGCGAACGCGTCGAAGAGCCTCGAGCACCGGGAGCAGGCGAAGAAACTATCCGACCTCCGCGAGACGCTGCGCGATCGGGGACTCTACATCGAGTACCATCCGATCGTCATCACCGACAGCCAGAAAGTCTTCGGCTACGAGGCGCTCGCGCGCGGGCAGATGCGCAGCATGCGAAGCCCGGAGGTGATGTTCGAGATCGCGGCGCAATCCGATCTGATCTGGGATCTGAGCCGGCTTTGTCGGGAGCGGGCGATCGAAGGGATGGGGAAGCTGCTCAAGGACGGCGAGCTCCTCTTCATGAACGTCGATCCCGCCGATTTCGCCGATCCGTCGTTCGACGTGAACACCCTCAACGTCAAGGATCCGACCAAGGTGGTGATCGAGATCACCGAGAGAACGGCGATCAAGGACTACCCGAAATTCCGCGGCCGTCTCAAGGAGTTCCGCGACAAGGGCTTTCGGTTCGCCGTCGACGATGCCGGCAGCGGCTACGCCGGCCTTGGATCGATCGCCAATCTCGAGCCTGACTTCATCAAGCTCGATATGTCTCTCATCAACTGCATCGACCAGAACTTCATCAAGCAAAATCTGGTGGAGACGATGGTGCGCTTTGCCAATGAGCACGGCGCGATGGTGATCGCCGAGGGCGTCGAGCGAAAGGAAGAGTACGAGATGGTGAAATCACTCGGCGTCCATTTGGTGCAGGGTTTCTTCGTGCATAAGCCGAGTACGAGCGGAGTTACCTACCGACCGCCGATGCACCCGGCGCCTGCTCTCGCCGAAGGAGCAAAGTAGTCACCAGGTCGTAGGAACGCTCGGCGGCACCCAGACCGTTCTCGACGACCCCCCGCGCCAGCGAGCCGGCGGAATCGCGCGCTGCGCTCGAGCCGAGCCAGTCAGCAAGACGGATCGCCAGGTCGACGGCGCCTTTGATCTCTGCACCGCCGCCGTCGTCAACGAGCCTGGCAGCATCCCGACTTTTTTCGTTGCGCGGCCCGAATAATACGGGAACTCCAAAAGCGGCCGGCTCGAGCACTGAGTGCAGACCGGCGGCTTGAAATCCACCACCCACGTAAGCGACGTCAGCCAGCGAGTAGAGGTCGCCCAGAATCCCGTAGCGGTCGATGAGAATCACATCGGCTCGTATGGCGCTCTGAGCATCGAGACGCGCCAGCGTCAAGGCACTCGCCCGCGCCCATGACTCGATTGCTCCGAGCTGCGAATCGGAGGTTTCGTGGGGCGCGAT
>JBKPDS010000120.1:0-27953 GCA_046727995.1 Gemmatimonadota bacterium | reverse complement strand
TCCGAGGTGATGCGCTTGAGCCGCGCGATCCTCGGCACGGAGACCATGGCGGAACGGTGGATGCGGACGAAGTTCATCGCCGCCAATCGTTCCTCGAGCGTGGCGAGCGTGGTGCGAATGAGATGGGACCTTCCAGCCACGTGTAGCCGGACGTAGTTGTCCTCTGCCTGCAGCCAGTCGATAGATGCCACAGGGATTTTCACCAGGCCGTCACGCAACGGCACTGACAAAGAGTCGGACCGCGAAGCGTGGCTGGTGATCTCTTCCAGGTGCGATGCCAGGCGCAGCCGTTCGTCGGCCAGCCTTCTGGCATCACTCTCCGCCCTCGCCCATTCAGACTGCACGTGCGAGAATGCAATCCGGGTGCTTCTCGCCTCGCTCGCATAGATGTAGGCGTACACCACACCAGCTACCATGAAATAGATCAGCGTCTCGAACGCGATGGCGCTGGCGAGCCGACCCGTGAACATGTCGCGAATCGGCAAAAGCGATGGCCGCCAAATGAACAGCGGAGTTATCGTGGCGACGATCAGTGAATGCAGCAGACCGACGCCGATTCCGATTGGAAGGTGAAGCGCCATTCGCCATGGATTCTCCGACGGAAGCGGAAGGCGCCGGACAACAAAGAAGATGATTGGTGTGAGAATCGCCCAGCTGCCCCAGGTGATGCTCATCTCCAGCGCCAGTCTGTCCCAGGCGGGATCAACGCCCCTAACGGCGAGACCAAAAAGCCGCTGGATCGAAAAAAGCGCGGCGATTCCTGCCCAGGCGCCAACTGAGATCGTAAACAGTCTCAGGCGCCGTACGCGTGTGTCGTTGACACTCATCGCATCCATGAACGCTTCCGACTTTGACATGGGAAATACCGCTCCGATTCCCCATTTGTTCAACCCACTTCTGGCTAGCTCTTTGCGCCCTCGGTGACCTGCCGGAGCACGCGCCTAATTCGATGAGGGCCTTAAACATGAACAAGCGATGCTGGATTCAAATGGTTCTGCTCCCCTTCGCCCTCGCGGCGCTGGGTACGAGCGTTCAAGGACAGGGAAAGGGTAAAGGACAGGGCGCCGAAAAAGCGAGTCAGCGTCAGGAGCGCGCTGGCCCTAAGCCGGAGCAGACGAAAGCAACGCCACCTGTAGCCAAGGGTCCGACGATGGCACAGGAGCATGGCAAGCCTGCCAATACTGGTCAGGCTCGCGCAGCCGAGAATCGGGAAGAACATGGGATTCCCGGACGCGCTGCTGTCGTGTTAAAAAACAATCCGGCGCGTGAGAATCTCCCCGCCTCGGCCAATGCTTCTCCGCGGGCGAGTGTTGCTTCAGCCCCTAATCGCGGACGAGACATCAGCCGTTTTGCCCGCGACCTGAATCAAAGTGAGGTGCGTCCCTCAGCTCAACGCTTTGTGGTGAGCAATCGCGCGGCCGAGCATGTGACTGGTGGCGCGATCGCGTACGCGTTCGCTCGCGGTGTTCCTGAAAATGCATTGGTGATCGCGCCGTCGGGGAACGACGTCTGGGTGCGCAACAAGCGCGGCCAGCCGCTTCTCGTTCTCGACGACGATCGCGCCCGCAATCTCGGCGTGTGGCAAGTCTCTCCGTTGGCAGAACCGGTCAAGGAAGGAGCGCCCAGCTTCTGCCGATCCGGCGCCGGGCATCCCGTCTGGGGGCGCCAGTGGTGCCTCGAGAAAGGGTTCGGTCTCGGAACAGCATCAAACGTGGAGTGGGCTGCCGCGCGTGACCTTGGCGATCTGGTCTACGTGCGCCCCGTGACGACGACGACGCTCGCCGAGAACGCGCTGCTGAACCTGCTCGGTCCGGTGGCGTTCGACAGGCTTGCGCTTCACGCTCTGACGCTGGGCTACACAGATCCACTAACGGGAGTCTGGCGCAGCGACGCGACTGGTCCGACTGTGCTGCTTGTAAACTCGGGGCCGTACCCAGTCGCGGAGCTAGTCGACGGGAATCGCGATCAGCGTCCCGATTTGATGCTGGTGGCTCTCAGGCCGTGGTGAGAAAAGCAAAAGAACGGGGTGCGAGATGCGCACCCCGTTCTGTTGCCGTTTAGTTCCCTTTGTTGGTCAACTTGCTTCGATACGGCCGCTCCGCCGGCCCGATGTAGATCTGTCGCGGCCGGGCGATCTTCTGCTCCTTGTCGAGCAGCATCTCTTCCCACTGCGCCAGCCACCCGGCCATCCGCGCGATCGCGAAGAGGACGGTGAAGAAGTCCATCGGGAACGCCATCGACCGATAGATCAGCCCGGTATAGAAATCGACGTTCGGGTACAGCTTGCGCGAAGTGAAGTAATCGTCGGATAGAGCGATGCGCTCCAGCTCCAGAGCGATCTCCAGATCCTTATCGACGCCGACGACCTTGAACACATCGTCGGCCAGCTTCTTCACGATCTTGGCGCGCGGGTCGTAGCTCTTGTAGACGCGGTGGCCGAATCCCATCAGGCGGCCGCCCTGCCCGCTCTTCACGCTCTCGATGAACTTGGGCACGTTCTTGACGGTGCCGATTTCCGTGATCATCCGCAGCACCTGCTCGTTGGCGCCGCCGTGCAACGGTCCGAACAGCGCCGCCACTCCGGCCGACACCGCCGAGAATGGGTCGACGTGCGACGAGCCGACACCGCGCACAGCGCTGGCGGAGCAGTTCTGCTCGTGGTCGGCGTGGAGGATGAAGAGAATCTCCAGCGCCCGCGCGAAGGTTGGATTGGCTTCGTACTTCGATTCGCTCATCCGGGCAACCATCGACAGGAAATTCTCGACGTACGACAGCCGATTGTCCGGATAAACGAACGGCAATCCTTTCACGTGCCGGTACGAGAACGCAGCAATCGTCGGCGTCTTCGCCAGCAGGCGAATAATCGAGATGTTGCGCTCGTTTTCGTCGAAGATGTTGCGCGCTGTCGGATAGAACGAGGCCAGTCCCGCGATCGAGCTGTTCAGCATCGCCATCGGGTGGGCATCATACCGGAAGCCTTCCAGGAATTTCCGGAAGTTTTCGTGCACGTAGGTGTGGTACGTGATGTCGTGCACGAATTGATCGTATTCAGGCTGGGTCGGCAGCTCGCCGTGGCGCAGCAGCCATGCTACTTCGAGGAACGTCGCGCTCTCCGCCAGCTGCTCGATGGGATACCCGCGATAGCGCAGGATGCCTTTGTCGCCATCGATGAACGTGATTGCGCTACGGCACGAAGCGGTGTTGAGGAAAGCTGGATCGTAGCTTACAAGCCCAACATCATCGGGATCGTTGGTCTTTATCTTCTTGAGCTCTGGGGCGCGAATCGCGTTCTCAGCGATTGGAACCGAGTAAGTCCTGTTGGTGCGGGTGTCCTTTATCTCGAGCGTGCTCCCTGAAGCTGCGGCGTCAGGAGCAGGCGCGACGGGAGCAGACGGCTTGGCGGAATTCTTGGTTGCTGAGGAAGTCCCTGCTGATTTGGTGGAGTTCTTTCTGGGCGGTGCGGTCGTACCAGACTTGGGCATGCTGTTCTCCGGGTGATAATCAAATTTAGCGCAACGCTAACCCGGGCGATAACCATCTTGATGGCAACAGGGAGAGGCTAATGCCGTTTTATCGCAGAATGACGGGCGCGCTGCCCGATCCTGAAATCATGATGCTTCCGATTCCATCGCGTCGCGCTTTCGTGCTACGGATGTTGCACAGCACTGCCGTCGCGGTCGGCGTAATCGCCGCCGGAGTGTTCATCGGCATGATCGGCTACCACTGGATCGGCCGACTCAGCTGGGAAGAATCGTTCTACTACTCGTCGATGATTCTCTCCGGTGAGGGCCCACCGCCCGATCCAATACTGTCCGGCGAGAGGTTGGTGCGCCTACACATCTTCGCCGGTTTCTACGCGTTGTTCAGCGGGGTGACTTTCATCACCATGGTGGGCTACTTATTAGGACCGGCGATCCACCGCTTCCTGCATCGGTTCCATCTGGAGATCGCCGCGCGCGACGACGCGGAAAAGTCCGAGTGAGCTAAAGCTTTTTCACCCTCGTCACCCTCCACGTGCCGCTGGTGATGGTGCTGCCCGCCCGGGATGGAACCGTCGTGAACGTCCCCTGAATGGTGTTGGCGTCGATGAACGAACCCTGAAAGGTGGTGGTGACCATGCAGTCGCAATCGGGAGCGCGATAAGGGTCGAGCGTTCCATTGAGATTGCCACCTTCCTTTCTGATGAAACGGATGGGAATCACCGACCGGCCCGTCGGACCGACATCGCTCACCAGCCCGCGCTCCTCGGGAGTGAGGAGCGAGTCCGCCTTGGGAATCATCACGACATTGCCCGACGCAAATGATTCCCCGGCCCGCAGCGAGAAAGCGATAGTACCCTGTCTTCCAGCCTGGGGATTGGTGTAGGCCCCGCGCCAGACACCGACAAGAGGTTGGAGATCGAAGTCGCTCGCGGTCAGCTCGGTCCCGGGGGGCTTTTTCGCGCAAGCAATTGTCGAAGCAGCAAACGCTGCAAGGATCAGCACGGCGCGTGGCATCACTTTCTCCGATTGGGGATTCCTGACCAGAGATTGGCAGCAATTGCCGCCGCGATCAAGCTGTGGTGCGCCGCGCGTGGCTCGGGGCCGGCCGGAATCCCTTGACGCCGACTGGATTGCCGCCGGTCGCTCTCGCCGTCTCCAGCGCCTTCAGCGCTTCTTCGCGCAACGCTTCCACGGTCTCACCATCGATCTGGTACTGCGCAACTCCGCCGCTCGTGGCGACGTGAACGCGGCGTCCATCCTCGGCGATGAAATTCAGCTCAGCGACTTTGGCGCAGATCTGGGCCAGCTTGATCGCGGCGTGTTCCTTGGTGCTCCCGTACATCCCGATGGTGAAATCGGGACCGCCCCACCAACCAGGCACGTCTTCGGCGCGGAACGATTTCGGCAGCATGTCACCGATTGCGCGCAGCACGGAATCAGTCATGGCGCGGCCGAAGTTCGACGTCAGACTGGCGAACGCATCGATCTGCAAAACGGCGATCGAGTACGGATCAGATTTTCGACGCGCCAGTCTCAGGAAGCGGTCGATCAGCTCGGTCGCCTTGAGCGCAGTGGCAAGGCCGGTGAGTGGGTCGGTCTCTACCGGTGCCTTGCGCGACTTGACGCCGGTCAATCGGCTTTCGATGCGCATCATCAGCTCCGCGGGCACGAACGGCTTGCCGACATAGTCGTCCGCGCCGGCGGCGAACACTCGCTGGATGCTGGCCCGATCGGTGTGTCCTGTGAGGAAAATCACCGGCAACTCACTCCAGCGACGGTCGTTGCGGACGACACGACACAGCTCGGCGCCGCTGATTTTGGGCATCTCCAGGTCGAGCAGAATTAAGTTCGGTTTGGTCCCCTCCAGCACGTGCCAGAATTGAAGCGGATCGTTGAGCGCCGACACCGCCAGTCCGCGGCGGGAGAGAAGCGAGGTGAGTCCGCGCGAGACCATGGGCTCGTCGTCGACGACGAGAACGCGGCGACCTTCCAACTGCGACTCGTCCGAATGATCCACCGCGCCGGGCGTGGCGAGGCGGGATTTTTCTGCCCCCAGCGTCGCGGGTCGAGGGGCGGAAGGAGGGCCGAGGAGACTGTCGCGCAAAGCGAGGAGCTGCTCCGAGATCGACCCGCCGTCGACCGCTGAAAGCGACTGACTGCCCAGTCGCTCGGCGAGATCTCTGGCGAGGCGCGCTCCTTTCTGAAAGCCGAACTTCTCGACCGTCCCGGCGATGCTTTGCGCATCGCGCTCCGCGGTCGCCTTGAGGTCTGGCGAGAGATTGTTGTCGAGCAATGCAATCGCCGCGTCGTCGAGCTTGTCGATCTTCCGGAAAGTCTGGGGCTTGACGCGATCCCACGCCTCGAAGACCGCCGCGGCGATGTGCTCCCCGTGCGAAGCGTTGGCCGGAAGGACTTCGACGCGGCACATCTTCGACAGCTCGAGCAGCATCTCTTCCTTGTCGACCGGCATCAGGAAGAACCGATCGATGGCGATGTCTTTGACCGCCACCAGCGCATTCTCAGCCTGCTGCATGGAGATGCAGAAGGCGACTCGCATTTCGTCGCTGGCGTCCTTGGCGCGACGAGCTATGTAGATGGCGTCTTCAGTGGGAAGCGCGTCGCTGAGGATGACGAGGCCGGTTTCAGCGTGGGCTGCGGCACGGCCCATCTGCTGGGCGTTCTCGAACTCGCTGACGGATACGCCACGTAAGCGAAGTCCGATCTCGCGGACCATTTCCGCGGGTAGGCCCGCCACCAGAATTTTGACGGGTGCCGCCATAGCCTAGGGAAGACCTAAACGAGGATCAAGTAACACGCTACCGTTGAACTGCAACTTACGACTACCGGCTGGGGGCGGTGAGCGGAGCAGCTCGGGGCTCCGAGCCGGCTCGTGGCCCCCAACCGCTCGGCCCAAAGCACCTAGCTGGTAGTCGTAAGTTGCAGTTTAAGCGTCTGGCTCGCCCTTTTTGGCCAGACCGAGGATGGCATTCCACTCGGCCGCCCCGACCTTCTGGACGGAGAGCCGCTGTCCTTTCTGAAGCAACGGCATCGAGGCCAGCTCGGGGCGGGTTCGCATCTCGGCGAGCGTAACCGGTCGCGCCAGCCGCTCGACGGCGCGAATGTCTACCATCGACCACTGCGATTCCCCGCCCTTGCTGCGGGGGTCGTAGTGCGGGTTCTTGGGATCCAGTGCCGTTGTGTCCGGGTATCCCTCTCGAACGATCTCGACAATGCCGAGGATCGCCGGATCTTCCCCGCCGGAGTGGTAGAAGAAAGCGAGATCGCCTTTCTTCATCTCATCACGCAGGTAGTTTCTCGCCTGGAAATTCCGCACGCCGTCCCAGTGGGTCGTCCGGTTGGGGGCGTTCCAGAGGTCATCGAAGCCGAACGTCTCCGGATCCGACTTGAGAAGCCAGTACTGCCTGTCCGTTTGCGCGGATTGAGTAACCTTAGCCATTCAATTCACCATCGCGAGGTAGGGGCGGTGCCAGTGGAACCTAACTGCCGAAGCGCCGTAGATTGAGTACATCCTAACCATTTAGCCTGTAGGTCGGTGCCCCATGTATCGCCACGCTTTCCGGACGCTGCCCTCTCACGCGTCCATCGCTTCCATTTTGCTCGTCGCCGGCTCCCTCAGCGCCCAGACGAGCGCACCACTGACATATCCTGTCGCCGCGCGCGGCACGCAGGTGGACGTCTATCACGGCGTCAGCATCGCTGATCCTTATCGCTGGCTGGAGGACGTCGACGCACCCGCAACCACGGCATGGGTGGCCGCCGAGAACAGGCTGACGGACTCGTTTCTGGCGTCGATCCCGCAACGAGAAGCGATCCGGACACGACTGACGACGCTCTGGAACTACGAGCGTTATTCCGCGCCGTTCAAGGAACACGGTCGCTACTTCTACTTCCAGAATACCGGCCTGCAGAACCAGAGCGTGCTGTACGTACAGGACGACAGAAACGAAACGCCTCGACTGCTGCTGGATCCCAACGTCCTGTCGAGTGACGGGACGGTCGCGCTGTCCGGCACCGCCGTATCGGACGATGGGCGGTATCTCGCGTACAGTCTTTCCACCAGTGGATCAGACTGGCAGGAGCTGCACGTGCGAGACGTGGACACGCGCAAGGATCTCCCGGACATCATCAAGTGGGTGAAGTTCTCCGACATCTCGTGGACGCACGATAACAAAGGCTTTTTCTATTCGCGCTACGATGAGCCGACATCGGGCAACAAGATGACCAACGCCAACAAGAACCAAAAGCTCTACTACCATCGCCTCGGTCAGCCGCAATCGCGCGACGAGCTGATTTACGATCGACCGGATCAGCCGGACTGGCTGTTCAACGGCAGCGTGACCGACGACGGCCAGTACCTGATAATCACGGTCTCGCAGGGGACGGATGTGCGCAACCGCCTCTACTTTATCGATCTCGACAACCCGGGCAAACCGCAAGTCGACAACCCGGTGGTGCGACTGATAGACAACCTCAATGCCGAGTACGCGTTCATTGGAAATCGAGGGACGATGTTCTACGTGCGCACCGATCGAAACGCGCCGAAGGGCCGAATCGTAGCGATCAGCATCGACAATCCTCGTGAAGAACGCTGGAACACCATCGTCCCCGAGAACGGGGACGCGCTGGAGAGCGCGACGATGGCGGGCGATGACATTGTCGCCAACTACCTGCAGGACGCGCATTCCAGCGTTCGCTTCTTCACCGCCGGACGCGACGATCGTCGCGACGTCAGGGGTCCGCGCCCCGGACAGCAGCCTCCGCAACAGCCGCCAAAGAATCCGGGCAATATTTACGACGATACCAGCACCGCTCCGATCGTGATGCGCGAGCGAGGTCAGGCGCTCGGCGGTGGCTTCACGATGCGCGGCGAGCTCCCGCTTCCCGGAATCGGAACCGTCGGCGAAATCCACGGTCGACAGGGCGACGATGAGCTGTTTTACAGCTTCACGTCATTTCTGAATCCGACGACGATTTATCGGTTCGATTTGAAGTCGCGGCGAAACGAAGTGTTCCGCGCGCCGAAGGTGGCGTTCGATCCGACTGTGTACGAGACGCGGCAGGTGTTCTATACCAGCAAAGATGGCACACGGGTGCCGATGTTCATTACGGCGAAGAAAGGAATCAAGCTCGATGGGAGCAATCCGACGCTGCTCTACGCTTACGGCGGATTCAACATCTCGGTGACACCGTCGTTCTCGGCGGCGAATGTTGCGTGGCTGGAGATGGGCGGCGTGTACGCGCTCGCCAACCTTCGCGGCGGCGGTGAATACGGGAAGGCGTGGCACGAGGGCGGGATGCTGTCGAAGAAGCAGAACGTCTTCGACGATTTCATTGCCGCGGCGCAGTACCTGATCCAGCAGAAGTACACATCGACACCAAAGCTCGCAATTCGTGGAGGCTCCAACGGCGGCTTGCTCATCGGCGCGGTGGAGAATCAGCGACCCGACCTGTTTGGCGCGACGCTGCCGGAAGTGGGAGTGATGGACATGCTCCGCTTCCAGAAATTCACCATCGGCTGGGCGTGGACCTCCGATTATGGATCGGCGGACGACTCGACAGCGTTCCAGTACCTGCGGGCGTATTCTCCGCTCCACAACATCAAACCGGGCAGCTGCTATCCGCCGACTCTGGCGTTCACCGCCGATCACGACGACCGTGTCGTACCCGGCCACACCTTCAAGTACGTCGCGACGCTGCAAGCGGCGCAGAGCTGCCCCAATCCGATTCTGGTAAGAATCGAGACGAAGTCGGGACACGGGGCTGGGCGGCCGACCACCAAGCTGATCGACGAAGCAGCTGATAGATTTGCGTTCCTGGTGAAGGAGCTGCACATGAATCCTACGCTGCAGTAGATGGAGACATTTCTCGCCGGCGCGGACGCAGTAATCGCAATACTGCGCACCGCGCTGCTGTCGATCGCAGTCGTGTTCGGCGTGATCTGCGTGCTCGACTGGGCGGTCCGCACCAGAAAAATCAGTCCCTTCAACGCCGTCGCCCGATTTTGCCGCTCGACGGTCGACCCCATCATCGCGCCGATCGAGCGCAGAGTCGTGCGCGCCGGTGGCTCACCAGCCTCGGCCGCCCTATGGGCGCTGGTGGCAGTCGTCATCGGCGGAATCCTGCTGCTGACGCTGCTGGACATCATCAGGCTCGAGGTGGTGCGAACGATCATGGCCGGCTCCGAAGGCTCGGCGGGGATTCTCCACCTGCTGGTCAGCTGGACCTTCACCATCCTGAAGGCGGCGATCGTGGTGCGCGTGATCAGCTCGTGGCTGCCGATCTCTCCGTATTCTCCCTGGGTCAGCTGGAGCTACCGGCTGAGCGAACCGCTTCTCCAACCTCTGCGGCGCGTGGTTCCCGTTCTGGGCGGACTCGACATCACCCCGATCGTGGCGTACATCCTTCTCAATATCATCGAGTCCTTGATCTTCCGACTGGTGTGAATGGTTTTGACGCACGCTTGAGCGGTGACGCGGTGCGTTTTTCTGTTCGGCTGCAGCCGCGCTCATCACGGAATGAGATCGTCGGTCTGCAGGGCGCTTCATTGAAGGTGCGCGTCACAGCTCCGCCCGTGGAGGGAATGGCGAACGAGGCATTGATCGATTTGATCTCTGATTTGCTCAAAACTCCGCGGCGCAATGTGTGCATCGTATCCGGTCTCGCCTCTCGAACCAAGGTGATCGAAGTCCGAGGGGTCGACCTGGAGTCGGTTCAACATCTGGCTGAGTGAGGGGAATTCCGTAGTGGCAAAAGTGATTCTCGTCGGCACTGACGTGGCCCTGCTGGAAGGGCTCGCACAGACACTGATCGGGTTCGGACACGAAGTGTTGTTTGCAGCAACCGTTGGTGAAGTAGCGGGCGCGCTCAACGAAGATCGACCGGCGGTGGCGGTCGTCTCCTCGGAAGCGCTGGAGGACGAAGGACTCGGCACCACTCTGCCCATCACGCCAGGCGGCGCGATCATCGTCTACGGAAAATCGCACACTGACAAGCCGTTCCTTCCGCCGAAGCTCCAGCGCGCAACGCTGGCGCATCTCGTTCTTCCACTCGAGCGCCAGAGGCTCATCGCGCTTGTCCAGTCGTTCGACATCCGATCGCGGACAACCGGCCGATCCAGACGCGAAGAGGCAGCCGAAGACTCCGAGCTGCAGTTCTGACAATTGATGCGCGATCTCGACCAGATCAGCGCGATAATCGATCAGGGTTGGCGTCGCGTCTGGGCGACGACGGGTTATCTGTCGGAGCGCGAGGCGCGCTTCGTAATGGCGGCCGCCGCGCTCGCGCCGGCGTCCGGAAAGAATCTGGAGATCGGCAGCTTCAAGGGCAGGTCCACCGTCGGGATTGCCTTCGTCACGCGCGAGCTGGGACTCGGCACAGTGGTGGCCGTCGATCCCCACACGTCGCCGGCAAGCACCGATCCGGATCTTCGACGCAGCGGCCAGACCACGTCATACGACGACTTCGTCACCAACCTCAAATCCGCGGGGGTTTTCGATCGGGTCGAGATCAAGCGCGCCTACTCGTATGATCTAGCGCGCGAGTGGAAGGACCCGATTCGTTTTTTGTGGATCGATGGCGATCACACTTACGACGGGGCGAAGGCCGACCTGCAGATGTTCAAGCCGTTCCTGGTCGACGGCGCGATCGTGGCGATGCACGACGTGCTCGGAACGTTCGAGGGCGCACTGCGCGTCTTCGTCGAGGGGGTTCTGGATTCCGACGATTTCGGGCCGGCAGGATTCAGTGGATCAATTGGCTGGGCGCAATACCGTCCGCGCGACGGAGAGCGATTCCGTTGGCGCCGACGGCTGCTGGCGATTCCATCGCGGAAATTGATTCCGGTGGCGAGGAAAGCGGATCGAGGACTGCATGGATGGAACAAATTCCTGTACAAGTTCTGGCGGCCACTCGCTCCGCACGGAGACGTCAGCGTGCGCAGGTTGGCAAAGATCATTTCGTTTGGCGATTGAGGGGTCCGGACTAATTGAGGGGTCCGGACCAACTGCCAGTCCGGAGTGCGGACTAAGTGAGGGGTCCGGACCAACTACGGGTTGAGGACCGGACTGCTGAATCGGCCACAAATGCAGTCCCGACCCGATCGACAGTGAAAAGATTCGGCTCATCGTACGAGGATGTCGTGACGTCGATTGCCGACTGATAGCATGCTGAATGTCTCACGGAGTTCCAGCCGTTTCCGAGGAAACTGGTCGCGACCCGCTCTCGCGGATGCGGGCCTATCAACTTGCGCGAGAGATTCTGGAAGTGGCGTCGGCCGATGCCGAGAAGCTCGCCAATAACCAAATGACTGAGAAGATTGCTGGTCAGCTCTACGCGGCGGTGGGATCGATCGCAGCAAACCTCGGCGAAGGATATTCGCGAAGCTCCGGCAAAGACCGGTCCCGCATTTTTGAGTATGCGCTAGGATCTGTCCGAGAAAGCATGATCTGGTACCACGCAGCAAAGCCAGTCCTCGGATCATTGACGCGCGAAAGGCTCGACAAACTCGAGGAGATCCGGCGCATGTTGCTGGCGATAATCCCGCGCGAGCGCGGCAAGCTTATCAGGCCCGCCAAACCGTGAGAGTCGCACCGCGCGGAGAAGTGTCCTTAATCCGTAGTTAGTCCGGACCCCTCACTTAGTCCGCGCTCCGGACTGGGCAGTTGGTCCGGACCCCTTAATCCGTCAGAACTCCGGACTCCTCGCTTGCCGAAGCCTGTCACCATCACTACTATAGTGAAGGCATACAACGAAATTCGTGGCGATTTAAAGCAACTTGCGGCCACGTTAAACAATCCGCTAAAGCGCTAGCCTGGCGCTTCCGCGCGGGCTTTTTTGTTACCGCTCAGTTAGTGGGCGGGAGCTGCGAATAAATGGCTGAACGAAACATCGAATCACGCTACCTGGACGAACTGAACCGCCGCGTGCTGGTTTACGACGGCGCGATGGGGACGAACATCCAGCGCCACAACCTTTCCGCCGAAGATTTCGGCGGAAAAGCGCTCGAAGGATGCAACGACCATCTCGTTTTGACGCGCCCCGACGTCATCCAGGGAATTCACGAGTCCTTCCTGGCCGTCGGCTGCGACGTCGTCGAGACCTGCACCTTCCAGTCGACCCCACGCCGTCTCCACGAGTGGGGCTTGGGTGACAAGGTCCGCGACATCAACATCGCCGCCGCGAAGCTCGCGCGCGCCGCCTGCCAGAAGTTCGAGACGCCGGATCGCCCCCGATTCGTCGCCGCTTCGATGGGCCCGACCGGGATGCTGCCCTCCAGCTCAGATCCGGTCCTCTCGCAAATCACTTACGACCAGCTGGCGCAGAACTACTACGAGCAGGCGAAGTATCTAGTCGAGGGCGGCGTCGATCTGCTGTTGATCGAGACGTCGCAGGACATTCTCGAGGTCAAGGCCGCGGTGGCCGGCATCGAGAAACTTTTCGCCGAGCTTGGCCGACGCATCCCGATCCAGACCCAGGTCACCCTCGACGTCAGCGGGCGCATGCTGCTCGGCACAGACATCGCCAGCGCCATGACGACGCTGGAAGCACTCAAAGTCGATGTCATCGGATTGAACTGCTCGACGGGGCCCGAACACATGCGCGAGCCGGTGCGTTATCTCTCCGAGCACGCCACGCTGCCCCTATCTGTGATTCCGAATGCCGGACTCCCGCTGAACACGGGTGTCGGTGAGGCAGTGTATCCGCTCGAGCCGGAGCCGATGGCGACGGCGCTCTCGGAATTCGTGCGCGACTTCGGCGTGCGCATCGTCGGCGGATGTTGCGGGACGACTCCCGCACATCTCTCCGCGATCGTAAATGCCGTCCATGCCGCCGAGCCGGAAGCGAAGCCCGCTCACCGGAGCCACGTCCCGCGCGTCAGCTCCGCGATGCGCGCCATCACACTCCACCAGGACCCGCCACCGCTTCTCGTTGGCGAGCGCGTCAACGCACAGGGCTCACGCAAGGTCAAGCGCCTGCTGCTCGCCGACGACTACGAGGGAATCCTCGAGGTCGCGCGCGACCAGGTCGACTCCGGGGCGCACGTGCTCGACGTCTGCGTCGCGCTCACAGAGCGCGCCGACGAGGCTGACCAGATGTCGAAGGTCGTCAAGCTGCTGTCGATGAGTGTCGAGACACCGCTCGTCATCGACTCCACCGAAGCCAACGTCATCGAAGCGGCCCTCGAGCACATCCCGGGACGCGGCATCGTCAACTCCATCAACATGGAGAACGGCCGGAAGCGCATCGACGCCGTCGTACCTCTCGTCAAGAAACACGGCGCGGCGGTGATCGCGCTCACCATCGACGAGATCGGCATGGCCAAGACGCGCGAGCGGAAGCTCGAGGTCGCCAAGAAGATTTGCGACATTGTCGTCGGCGAGTACGGCCTGGCACCCGAGGATCTGATTTACGACGCGCTCACTTTCACCCTGGCGACTGGTGACGCGGAGTGGATCGAGTCGGGCAAGGAAACCATCGAAGGCATCCGACTTATCAAGCGCGAGCTCCCTGGCGTGTCGACCATACTTGGCGTCTCGAACGTCAGCTTTGGTTTAACGACGGAGGCCCGCGCCGTTCTCAATTCGGTGTTCCTGCACCATTGCGTGCAGGCGGGACTGGATGCAGCGATTGTGAATCCGGCCCACATTCACCCATACGCCGAGATCTCCACCGAGGAGCGCGGGCTCGCCGACGATCTGGTATTCAACAAAAGATCCGACGCTCTACAGCGCTACATCGAGCATTTCGCGAATGTCGGTGGCGGCGCCACGACCGCGCAGACCGAGAAGGAAGATCCAACCGCCGGCTTGAGTCCCGACCAGAGAATCCACTGGATGATTCTCCATCGCAAAAAGGAAGGAATCGAGGAGCAGCTCGATGCCGCCGGCGTGCGTGACAATCCGGTGCGAGTGCTCAACGATGTTCTGCTGCCGGCGATGAAGGAGGTCGGTGACAAATTCGGCGCCGGCGAGCTGATTCTTCCCTTCGTGCTGCAGTCGGCCGAAGTGATGAAGAAAGCAGTCAAGCATCTCGAGCAGTTCCTCGAGAAAGCGGAGGGCTTCACGAAGGGCAAGGTCGTGCTGGCGACCGTGTATGGTGATGTGCACGACATCGGCAAATCACTCGTCAACACCATTCTCTCCAACAACGGCTACACCGTCTTCGACCTCGGCAAGCAGGTGCCCGTCAACACGATTCTCGACAAGGCAGTCGAGGTGGGCGCGGACGCAATCGGTTTGAGCGCGTTGCTGGTGTCGACTTCGAAGCAGATGCCGCTCTGCGTGCAGGAGCTCGACAAGCGCGGCATGCAGATCCCGGTGCTCATTGGCGGCGCGGCAATCAATCGGCGCTTTGGACGGCGGGCGCTGTTCGTCGAGGGCGAGCGGCCGTACGAGTCGGGGGTCTTCTACTGCAAGGACGCGTTCGAGGGACTGGAGACGATGGATGTGCTCCAGGATCCAAAGAAGCGGAAGCTATTCGTCGTCAAGAATCTGGATGACGCGCGCAACGATGTCTTTCTGCGCACGACGGTTGGTAAGGACATCGCGGTCGGCGATGCCGCCGGCGAGCGCAGCGAGGTCGCTGCCAACAATCCTGTTCCGTCGCCGCCATTCTGGGGGACGCGCGTCATCCGCGATGTCCCGCTCGACGAAGTCTTCGAGCTACTCGATCTCGACGAGCTCTATCGCCTGCAGTGGGGAGCGCGTGGGTCGGGAGATCAGTACAAGTCGACGGTGAAAAACGAATTTGAGCCGACGCTCGAGCGTCTCAAGAAAGACGCGAAGAAGAACGGGTGGATCAGACCCGAGGTCGTCTACGGCTACTTCCCTGCTCAATCACAGGGCAACGACGTCATCATCTACGATCCGGCCGCTTACTCGAGCGATGGCGGTTCGCTGCGCGAGATCGCCAGATTCCACTTCCCGCGCATGGTCGGACGTGAGCGGCTTTGTCTTGCCGATTACGTGCGCAGCGTCGATTCGGGAGACGTAGACGTCGTTCCGCTGCAGATAGTGACAGTCGGCCACGAAGCCACAAAGCGATTCGAGCAGCTTCAGGCGAAGAACGAGTACACCGAGGCGTTCTACTCCCACGGCCTGTCGGTCGAAGCTGCCGAGGCAGTGGCAGAGTGGGCGCACCAGCGCATCAAGAAAGAGCTGGGCGTGGCGACCGGCAAACGCTACTCGTGGGGTTACGGAGCGTGTCCGGACCTCGATGACCACGCCACCGTGTTCAAGCTGCTGCCGGCAAGAGAAGCGCTCGGCATGGAGCTCACCGAAGCATTCCAGCTGATGCCCGAGCAGTCGACGGCTGCGGTGATCATTCATCATCCGGAAGCGAAGTACTACGCCGTTCGTGGCACCAGCTCTGGTGCTTCAACGGAAGCGGAGGCCGCCGTTGCCTGAGAATCCACTGGTCACGCGATTACTCGACCCGCAGCAGGTCATCGTCTTCGACGGTGCGATGGGGACGATGCTTTACAACAAGGGCGTCTTCATCAACCAGTGCTACGACGAATTGAACCTGCGCGCGCCCGATCTCGTGCGCGATGTGCACAAGGCGTACAGGAAGGCGGGCGCTGAAGTTCTGGAGACGAACAGCTTCGGCGCGAATCGGATCAAGCTCGAGCAGTACGGGCTATCGGCACAGGTCGCCGAGATCAATCGCGCTGCCGCCAGGATCGCCCGCGAGGTCGCCGAAGACGATCTTCTCGTCGCCGGCGCGGTCGGCCCGCTCGGCGTCCGCATCGAGCCTCTGGGACCGACGAGTCTGGATGAAGCCCGCGCTGCTTTTCGCGAACAGCTGGAGGCGCTCAGGGATGGCGGCTGCGATGTCTTCATCCTCGAGACTTTCGCCGACGTGCACGAGATCGAGCAGGGGATTCTCGCCGCACGGGAGGTCGATCCCAACATTCCCGTCATCGCGCAGATGACGATCGGCGCCGACTGTCACACTCCTTATGGGTTGTCGGTTGAGGAGATGGCGCAGGCGCTCGACGCGTACGGCGCGGACGTCATCGGTCTGAATTGCTCGGTCGGACCGCAGATCATTCTCGACGCGATCGAGAAGATGGCGCCGAAGACGCGGCGCAAGCTCAGCGCGCAACCCAACGCCGGAATGCCGCGCGATGTGAGCGGTCGCAGCATGTACATGGCGAGTCCCGAGTACATGGCGACCTACGCGCACCACCTGGTTCAGGCGGGAGCGAAGATCGTCGGCGGCTGCTGTGGGACCACGCCAGAGCACATCGCGGCAATGGTCGAAGGAGTGCGCCCGTTGTCACCGCGCCAGCCCCGCGTGCCGATGAAGGAGCGTCGCATCCAACACTCGGATCAGCCACCTGAGCATCCCGGCGTAACCCCGGTTCCGCTCGCCGAGCGATCGAAGTGGGGCCGCAAGATTGCGCAGGGTGAATTCGTAACGTCGGTGGAGATTGTGCCGCCGCGCGGCGTCGATGCGTCGAAGATGCTTCGTGACACGGCGGCCCTCCGCGATGCGGGAGTCGATGCCGTCAACGTCCCTGATGGACCGCGCGCGCAGAGTCGCATGGGTGCGCTGCTGTGCAGCATCCTCATCGAGCAGCAAATCGGCATCGAGACCGTCATTCATTACTGCTGCCGCGATCGAAACCTGCTCGGCATGCTGAGCGATCTTTTGGGGGCGTCGGCCGTTGGGCTGCGCAACATGCTGCTCATCACCGGCGATCCGCCCAAGATGGGGCCGTATCCCAATGCGACGGCGGTGTTCGACATCGATGCGATCGGACTAACGAATCTGGTGAGCAACCTGAATCGCGGGCTCGATCCCGGAGGCAATCCGATCGGGGAGCCGACGAGATTCACCATCGGCGTCGGAGTCAATCCGGCCGCCATCGACCCGGCGCAGGAGCTGAAACGCTTCGAGTGGAAGGTGGAAGCGGGCGCCGAGTACGCGATTACCCAGCCCGTCTTCGATGTCAAGCAGCTGGAGAAATTCCTCGGCACCATCGATCATGTCCGCATTCCCATCGTCGCCGGGATCTGGCCGTTGGTGTCGCTGCGCAACGCCGAATTTCTGGCCAACGAAGTGCCGGGCGTCGTCGTGCCGCCGAAGATCATCGAGCGGATGCGCATCGCCAGCGCCAAATCCAAGGAGCACGGCGTCGCCGAGGGAATTGCGATCGCGCGCGAGATGCTGGAGCGGGTTCGTCCGCACGTGCAGGGCGTTCAGGTTTCGGCGCCGTTTGGAAAAGTCGAGCTGGCACTCGAGGTTTTCAGGGACACTCTCGCAACCGCCGAGGCCAAGACGGCGTAATGACCGTCAGCGAGAATTTCGTCGCGCGCTCGCGCTATTGGCTGACCAAGGAGTACCCGATCAAGATTCGGCTTTGTGTGTCCGCGTTGCCGCGGGCGGTGATTTGGGCGCGCCCCAATCAGTCGTCCAACAGCATCGGCAATCTGATCGTGCACTTGACTGGGAACGTAAGTGAATGGATTCTCGGCGGTGTTGGCGGACGCTCGATCACGCGCTACCGAGCCGGAGAGTTCACGCAGCGGGATGGGGCCGACGGATTGAAGCTCCTCGACAATCTCGATTCAGTTCTCAAGGAGGCGGATTCGGTTCTCGCCAATCTCAGCGAGCAGGATCTCCAGCGATCCCTCTTAATTCAGGACCGCGATACGACCGTTCTTGCCGCGATCTACCACGTCGTCGAACACTTCGCGATGCACACCGGTCAGATCATCACTCTGACCAAAATGTATGCGCCCGGTAAAATCCGTTTCTACGAGGATGCCGGCGGCCTCGCCCGTCCCACCTGGCACATCGGAACCGGCCTCGACGAGGCACCGCACTAGTCCGGCGGTGATTCCGCCGCCATTTTGCAGGATATGAAGGGGATTCTGATCGTCGATCATGGCTCTGTGAAAGCCGAGGCGAACGACATGCTCGTCTGCATGTCGAACCTGCTCCAGACGATGACCGGCCCCGACGTAGTCGTGCGCCACGCTCACATGGAGCTGGCGCAGCCGGACATCGCGCGTGGATTTACCGATTGCGTGGAAGCAGGCGCGACGGACGTCACGGTTTTCCCCTACATGCTTTCGCCTGGACGCCACTCCACGAAAGACATTCCACGAATGGTCGGCCAGGCGGCGAAGACGTTCCCGCACGTGACCTTCAGCGTCACACCCGCTTTCGGCGTGCACGAAAAACTGGCGGAGCTGATTCTGGAGCGCGCGGGAATCGAACCGGTGAAGGCTTTCGTGGGCTCGGAAGCCGATCGGTGCTGGGATCCGAATTGCTCCGAAACACTTTGTGGCGATGCGTGTCGTGCGAGGACAGCACGCCAGACAGCTCTCTCGCGGGAATCTGGTAGAAATGCAGGCTGAGACCACCACGTCTTCCGCACTGACGCTCCTCACCGAAGAGGAGACGATGTTCCGCGACGCAGTTGCTGCGTTCGCGGAAGAGGAAGTGCGCCCGCGGGTGATGGACATGGAAAAAGCGGGGAAGATCGATCCCGCCCTACTGCCCAAGTACTTCGACCTCGGGTTGATGGGCATCGAAGTCCCCGAGCAGTACGGCGGTGCTGGCGGCACGCTGTTCATGGTGACGCTGGCGGTGGAGGAAATCAGCAAGATCGACGCAGCGGCGGCGATTGTCTGCGACGTCCAGAACACGCTCGTGAACTACCCGATTATTCGCTACGGCAACGACTCGCAGAAAGCGAAGTATCTGCCGCAGCTGACGTCGGAGATCGTCGGCGCCTATGCGCTGTCGGAATCCGGATCAGGGTCTGACGCGTTCGGACTGGCCGCCCGCGCCGAGAAGCGCGGCGACAAGTGGGTTCTGAACGGACAGAAGCTGTGGATAACCAATGGCGCCGAGGCCGGGATCTTCGTGGTATTCGCCAACGCCGATCCGCCAGCGGGCTATCGCGGCATCACCGCATTCATCATCGAGCGGGGCTTCAGCGGATTCAAGGTTGGCAAGAAAGAGGACAAGCTCGGAATTCGGGCGTCGAGCACCACCGAGCTGCTGCTCGACAACTGCGAGGTCCCCGAGGAGAACGTCCTCGGTCCGGTCGGTCAGGGTTACAAGATCGCGATCAATACCTTGAATGAAGGCCGGATTGGGATTGGCGCGCAGATGATAGGCATCGGCCAGGGAGCGATCAGCGCCACCATCAAGTACGTGAACGAGCGCAAGCAGTTTGGAAAACCGCTGGCTGACTTTCAGGCGATCCAGTTCCAGCTGGCGCAGGCGGCAACCGATCTCGAAGCGGCGCGACTGATGGTTTACAACGCCGCGCGCCTCAAGGATGCCGGCAAGGACATCGCGCGTGAGGGCGCGATGGCGAAGCTGTTCTCATCGCAGGTGTGCGAGCGCGTCACCTCGCTGTGCGTGGAGCTGTTTGGTGGCTACGGCTACACCAAGGATTACCCGGTGGAGAAGTTCTATCGCGACGCCAAGATCGGGACGATCTACGAGGGGACATCGAATATGCAGTTGCAGACCATCGCCAAAGCGATTCTCAAGTAACTGCTCCGAGCTGCGAGCCAACAGATTGTTCCGAGCTGCGATCTAGTTGCGAGCTGCGGGCTAAGTCCGAGTTGCGAGCTAGCCTCCATTCTCGGTTTGTTCGCGGCAAGTTCGTAGCGGCTCTCATCTCGCAGTTAGCTCGCACTTCGGAACTAGTCCGCAGCTCGGACCGATCAGTTGGCTCGCAGCTCGCAGCCTATTGCGTGGTTGTTCCAGCTAAGAGTCCCGCCCGTATC
Source organism: Gemmatimonadota bacterium (assembly GCA_046727995.1). Lineage (GTDB taxonomy): Bacteria > Gemmatimonadota > Gemmatimonadetes > Gemmatimonadales > Gemmatimonadaceae > UBA4720. The sequence goes on along the minus strand of JBKPDS010000120.1, from coordinate 7,693 downwards.
CTCTTCGCTTTCGCCGACGCTCTCGCGTCCTCAACGACGCGTGACTCGATCCGCAGCACGAAGTGCAGATGCGCAGTCAGCGTCTGCTCAGCGCCATTTCGTTTCACTATCACCGGCAAAGACGTTCCCTCGGCCTGGCGCGCGTAACGCGAGCGGAAATTGTCCGTCCAGTTCGGATCCTCGGCGCTGAAGCCGCCGACTGAAACGAGCTGATCGCCGGGCTGCACCCCCGCCGCCGCGGCGGAGCTCTCGGGAAGAACCTGCGTCACGTGCAGACCCGTGGAGTCCTGCAGGCTGGCGATTCCGAGCTGCGGGACGCGAGTCGTATCGCGCGCGACGCGAAGTCCGGCCAGCGGGAAAATCTGATCGTATGGAAAAGGCTGGCGTCCATCGATGAAGCGCGCGTAGAAATCACGAAAAGGTTTGCCGTTGGCCAGCTTCGTCACGGTAGCCCACCACTCGTCCGACGTGAATCCGCGTCCGTTCTTGTAGGCGGCGTTGTACAGAGCCCGCATGACGTCGTCGAGAGAGCTGTGATTGTCGCTGGCGTCGCGGATCGCGATGTCGATAAGCAATCCGGCGAGTGATCCCTTCGGGTAGTAGATGTACTCGGTGCCATCGCGAGGATGGACCCACGTCGACAACGACGCGTCCTCGAGCGCCGTCGGCGGCAACTGATCCACCTGCGACATCTTGTCGCTCGTCGCCGCATAGAACCCCTTCGCATCCACGATCCCGCCGCGCACTTCGGCGAGGTCCGCGTAGTAGTCGGTGATTCCCTCGCTGATCCAGAGAAGAGTCGTCGGCTGCTCGCCGTCGTACCGATAGGGCCACAGATCACTCGGTCGCAGCCGCTTGACGTTCCAGGCGTGGAAGATCTCGTGCGCATAGAGCGACGGCATCACCGTCGACCCTATCATCCCCGGTCCGAGCACGTCGACGTGCGAGCTCTGGTGCTCGAGTCCCGATCCTCCGCCATAGGAAGGATCCGAGATCTGCATCACACTGTAGTTCGTCCACGGGACTTCGCCGAAGACTTTCACCTCGACGGGAATCACTCGCTTCAGCGCTTCCCAGACGGCAATCCTCGCTACACCAGTGACGCTCCCCGCCGGATAAGAGGCGAATCGCACCCACGTTCCCGAGATCTGGGTGCTATCGACGTCAAACTGTCCGACGAAGAACGGCATGTCGACGAGATCGTGGTAATTCGAGGCTGAGTAGCGACGCGGACCAGCCGGCGTCATTCCAGTGACGACCTTCCAACCGGCTTCCGCGTTCACCGTTACCGACGCAGGGAAATCGTATCCCTTGCCCTCGGCGTATGGAAAAAGGTTGGTGCCGTTGAAGAGCAGAAAATCCGGACGCGCCCAGGTGTTGGCGTTGTCCAAACTGTCGGCGATGTAGTCGAATCGCACCGTCACCTGCCCGACACCTCGCGGTCTGATGCGCCACGTATTCGGATCGACTTTGTCCCAGCTGAGCGCAGTGCCTGCTTCCTCGGCAGCGAAATTGGCGACGTTGCGCGCGAAGTTGTCGATCTCATACGCGCCGGGAGTCCATTCGGGCAATGAAAGCAGAACCGGCGCGGTGCCGCCGACGGTGAACGTCATCGCGGATGTCACCTGGCGCCGCTCACCGTTGGCGCGCGTGAACGTCACATCGTAGCTGATGTCGGTGATTGGCGCGGAAGTGGCAGGGCCCTGTGCGGGCGCGCGGGATATCGGAACCGCCGCCAGCACTGGTGCGAGCAGCAGTACGATTTTTTTTGTTCTCATTGGCGGTGAAATGCAGGAAGACCGCGCTTTTAGTAGCTATATTCGGGCCTAGACACCACCCGAACTGATGATCTCCTCTCAATCCCTCGATTTCCTCAAGAAGCTCCTCGACACTCCTGGGCCGTCGGGCTTCGAAGCCGCGCCGGCAAAGGTCTGGCGTGAGCACGCGAAAAAATTCGCGAAGGTCAGCAGCGATGTCGCCGGCAACAGCCTCGCCGAGGTGAACAGCGACGGCAAGCCGACGATAATGCTGGCTGGTCACATCGATGAGATCGGCGTGATCATCAATTACATCGACGACCAGGGCTACGCGTACATCCAGCCGATCGGTGGTTGGGATCCGCAGGTATTGATCGGCCAGCGCCTGAGATTCAGCGGACGCAATGGCGATACCTTCGGCGTCGTCGGCAAAAAGCCGGTGCATCTAATCAAGCAGGAAGAGCGCGAAAAGGCGGCGAAGTTCACCGATCTATGGGTCGACCTCGGCTTCAAGTCCAAGAAGGAAGCGGACAAGGCCGTGTCGGTCGGCGATGCGGGAGTCATCGACTCGCGGACGATTGAATTCCCGAATGGCAGACTCGTCTCTCGGTCGATCGATGACCGAATCGGCGCCTTCGTCGTGCTCGAGGCTTTGCAGCGCTACGCCGCGAAACCGGGCGCGGCGCGGGTTGTGGCCGTCGCGACAACGCAGGAGGAAATCGGCTACCGCGGTGGCGGCGCCGGCATCTGTGCGACTTGCATCGGACCCCAGGCCGCGATCGTCGTCGACGTCACCTTCGCGATCGATCATCCCGGCGTCGAGAAAAAGGAATACGGCGAAGCGGCGATCGATGCGGGTCCGGTGCTCACGCGCGGCTCGATCATTTCACCGGTAGTCTTCGGGCTGCTGCGCAAAACCGCCGAAGATCGAAAGATCCCGTTCTCACTCCACGCCGCCGGTCGCGACACCAGTACCGATGCCGACGCGATTCACATCGCTCGTGAAGGCGTAGCGACAGCGCTGATCTCAGTGCCCAATCGGTATATGCATTCGCCGAATGAGCTGGTGAGCATCCAGGATGTCGACCACGCCGCCGAGCTGATCGCCCATACCTGCCGCGCGATCACGAGCAAGACCGATTTCACCGCGCGCTGAGCGCGCTCGATGCCGAAACCGATCCCCGCGCCGCGCGAGGAAGGCTACACCGCGACCACGAGCTCGCCGCTGTATTGGGTGAAGTACGGACAGATCAACGCACCGCACTTGCTGGTGTTGCACGGCGGGCCCGGGGCAGACCATCGCTACCTGCTGCCACAGATGCTACGTCTGGGAGAGAAATACAACGTTCTCTTTTACGACCAGCGCGGCGGAGGTAAATCCAAATCGGACGCCCGCGTGCCCATCACCTGGCAGACGCACGTCGAAGACCTTGCTGCGGTCGTCGAAGAGTTCGGCCTCGAACCTCTCTCGATCGTTGGCTATTCATGGGGCGCGATGCTCGCATTGCTGTACGCGATCGAACAGCGGAGAAACCCCCAGCTCCGTGCGATTTATCGACTGGCGCTGATCAATCCAGCGCCCCTGACCAGAGAATATCGCCGCCAGTTCGAGGCGGAATTCGCGCGTCGTCAGGCTAGCCCGGAGATCCAGAAACTACGTGATGAGCTCGCCGCGTCGGGGCTGCGAGAGCGGGATCCCGAGGCATATCGGCAGCGCGCATTCGAGCTGAGTGTCGCCGGCTACTTCTCGGACCCGCACAAGGCGACCGACCTGACCCCCTTCAGAGTCGTCGGCAGGATACAGCAATCCGTCTGGGAAAGTCTGGGGGATTTCAACCTCATCCGGGACCTGGAGGGCATTCGAATACCATCAATTGTGATTTGTGGGCGTGACGATCCGATTCCATTAGCGTCTTCCAGTGAAGCTGCCCGTGCGCTCGGAATGGCCCCCGTGGTTCTGGACGAGTGCGGGCATGTGCCGTACGTTGAACAACCGGCACGGCTTTTCGCGGCACTGGACCCATTCCTGGAAGAGACAAATCCGCCCGTACGACGCTGAAATTCAGCAATGACATCAGACTCCGGCGTAACACAGCACGCGATCAGCTCGATCACGGTCGACGGCAAGGAATACAGGGTGGCGCTCCGTCTCGCATATGACGGCGTTGAGTACATCGGAAGGCTTTGGTTCAGCGATCCCAACAGCGATCAAATGGGAATCCCGGACCATGGTGCCGTTCCGGGCCGGACCATCGCCGAGGCGGTTGAAGTCGCCAGGAAGCTGACCCCCCAGGACCTCGAGCGCCGCTGTCATCGCGCTCTCGCCGACAAGAGACGCTACATCCGACTCCGTCGCGCGACCGAAGAGATCATCACCAAGATCAAGTACATGAACCGCGTCGCAGTGACGATGCGCCACGGGATGCTCGACAGCGAGGGCGCCAGCCAGGAGCTCGAGCTGATTCAGAAGCAGATCGAAGAGATCGTAAAGACTCTTCCCTTCCACGCCGGAGTGGAAGAAGCAACCTGATCCAGGTCGGAGCCTTCTCGAAAGGGAAGGCGTTGGACGTCGCGATCGCGACTCTCGGAAAAGCCCGTGAATGGGGTCTCCCTTAAATTGGGGGAATGGATTCCCGCTCCGCCGCGCACGTTCTGTCCCAGATCGGCGCACTCCTCCAGGTAAAAGGCGAACAGAGATTCAAGGCGCGCGCATACGCCGGCGCGGCGCGCGCTCTCATCGCGCTGGACACCGATGATCTCGCCCCCCTTCTCCGCTCCGGTGAGCTGGCAGACACCCCCGGCATCGGACCAGCAACCCTCTCGGTGGTCAAGGATCTGGTGGAAACCGGCGAGTCGCGGTACCTGAATCAGCTCAGTGAGGGGATGCCGGAGGGAATGCGGGAGCTAATGGAGGTTCCCGGCCTCACCGCCGCCAGGATCCAGCTCATTCACGACCAGCTCGGCGTACAGAACCTCGAGGACCTGGAACGGGTCGCCAGAAGTGGCGAGCTCGCCGAGCTACCTAAGTTCGGCAAGAAGACGGCGGAGAAGATCCTGCGCGGAATCGAGATCGCTCGCCGTGACGCGCACCTCCAGCGCTTCCCCGCCGCGGCCATCGAAGCCCACATGCTGCTGGCCAACGTGGTGAAACATCCCGACGTCACCCACGCCGAAGTCGCCGGCTCGATTCGCCGCCACAACGAGCTGGTGGCCGATCTCGACATCGTCGCTGAATGCTCGAAAGACCCGGTGAAAGTGGCTGCGTCGTTCGGCCGCTCGCCCGGCGTCCGTGAGGCGAAGCCGAAAGCCGATCCCGGCTCGGTCCACATCCGGTTCGTCGACGGGACGCATCTCGACATGCATTGCGTCAGCAAAGCCGACTACCCCGTCGCCCTCTGGTGTGCGACCGGAAGTACGGCGCATGTGGAGGAGATGAACGTCCTGGCGCGGAGCCGCGGGTTCGAGATCAGCGGCAACTCGCTGATCGGAAAGGATGGGAAACGGATCAAGCTCGCCGACGAAGAAAGCTTCTTCAAAGCCCTCGACGTCGAGTTCATTCCGCCGGAACTGCGCGAAGGGATGGGAGAGATCGACGCCGCCGCGCGGAGAGAGCTGCCGAATCTCGTCGTGTACGACGATATCCGCGGAGCGCTGCACTGCCACACCCAGTACTCGGATGGAATGGCGTCGATCGAGGAAATGGCAAGGGCGGCCCAGAAGCGCGGGTGGGAGTACATCGGAATCTCCGATCACTCGGAGTCAGCGTTCTACGCCGGCGGGCTCAAACGCGACAAGCTCCAGCTCCAGCTGGACGAAATCGACGAGCTCAATGGAGGGATGTCGGGATTTCGGATTCTGAAAGGAATCGAAGCCGACATTCTGGCCGACGGTCGGGTTGACTACGACGCCGAGATTCTGGAGCGGTTCGACTACGTCATCGGGTCGATCCATTCGCGCTTCAGCATGGACGAGGACGCGATGACGAAGCGGGTGTTGACCGCGCTCGACGATCCGCACCTGACGATTCTGGCGCATCCGACCGGCAGACTGCTGCTCACGCGTGAGCCTTACGCAATCGACATCGAAGCAGTATTGGAGAAAGCGCTGGCGGTCGGGGTAGCAGTCGAGTTGAATTGCGATCCACACCGGCTGGATCTGGATTGGCGTTATTGCCGGCAGGCAAAAGAGCTGGGCGTGACGATCGAGATCGGTCCTGACGCGCACTCGACAGCGGCTCTGGACAACGTCCACTTCGGAATCGGCTTCGCGCGCAAAGCGTGGCTGGAAGCGGGAGAGATTCTCAACACGCGGAGCGCCGATGACGTGATCGCGTTCGCGCGCAAGCGGCGGGCGAAATGAAACGCACAGTGGTGAAACTCGAGAAAGGCAAGCCGCTCGTCGTCAAAGGCAAGGCGAGAGTGAGAACCGCGCGCAAGCCTAGAGCGAAACCGCGCGATCTCAATGCATACGCGTCCGAGGTCTATTCGCGTCTCAAGAGCGCGCATCCCGACGCGCATTGCGAGCTCGATCATGAAACCCCGCTCCAGCTGCTGATCGCCACCATCCTCAGCGCGCAGTGCACCGATAAGCGCGTCAACATGGTGACCCCGATGGTCTTCAGGAGTTTTCCGACCGCGCAATCACTCGCCGATGCAAATCCTGACCAGCTCGAGGAGATGATCAAGAGCACCGGCTTCTTCCGCAACAAGACGAAGAGTCTGATCGCGCTGGGAAAGGCGTTGGTCGAGCGTCACCAGGGTGAGGTGCCCGATTCGATGGATCTGCTCGTCAAGCTTCCCGGTGTTGGTCGCAAGACCGCCAACGTCATCCTCGGCAACGCCTTCCAGAGGAATGAAGGCGTGGTCGTCGACACCCACGTCGGACGACTCAGCGTTCGGCTCGGTCTGACGAAGCAAACTGATCCGGTGAAAGTCGAGCAGGACCTGATGGAGCTCTTCCCGCGTGATGAGTGGGCGATGCTCGCGCACGTGCTTATCTTCCACGGCCGCAGGGTGTGCTTCGCCAAATCGCCACAGTGCGCGATCTGCACCCTGAACGAAATCTGCCCGTCGAGCAGTATTTAGCCACAAGGGTCAGGACGGGAGGGGGACATATGGAGATCGGAATCATCGGCGCCGGAAACATCGGAGGCACTCTCACCCGTCGGTTCACCGCGCTCGGCCACCAGGTGTTCGTCGCCAACTCACGCGGACCAGAAACGTTGGCTGATCTGGCGCGCGAGACTGGTGCGACTCCAGTCGACGTTCGCGAAGCGGCGCGCTCGGGCGACGTCGTCATCGTCACCATTCCAGTCAAGAACATCCCCAAACTGCCGCGTGATCTGTTCGCGAAAACACCCGCCAGCGTCGTTGTTGTCGATACTGGTAATTACTATCCGCGTCGCGACGGCTATATCGCCGAGATCGAGGCCGGCACTACCGAGAGCAGATGGACTTCACAGCAGTTAGGCCGCCCGCTGGTGAAAGCGTTCAACAATATTTACGCGCAGCATCTGCTCGAGATGGCGAAGCCCGCGGGATCGCCCGGACGTATTGCGTTGCCGGTTGCCGGTGACGACAAAGCGGCGAAGGCGGTGATCATCAAGCTGATCGACGAGCTCGGCTTCGACGGCATCGATGCCGGAACGCTGGACGAATCGTGGAAGCAGCAGCCGGGAACGCCGGTGTACGGGACCGATTTCGATGCGGCGGGAGTTCGTCGGGCACTCGCTGAAGCGAAACCGGAGCGACAACCAGGATTTCGGGCGGCGACAGCACCTCCGATGCCGGAGACGAGGTCCGCTCCTGGCGCAGAGGCGCGTTAGTGGAAGGACCGAGGGCCGAGGACCAAGTGCATTGATAATCTCGGACTAATTGATAACCGAGGACCATTGCTGACCGTCCTCGGTTGTCCGTGATCCTCGATTAGTCCGAGAT
>JBKPDS010000119.1:0-9460 GCA_046727995.1 Gemmatimonadota bacterium | reverse complement strand
GTGTTTTCATCATTCCTCCTTCTTCGGCGGAGACGTTTTCTCTGTCTCCGCTCTCAGTTTGTCGATGAATCGCTGTGACTCGCCCATCCGCTCGACGTTGAGGGCGAGGCTATCTACTGACTGCTGAAGGGAATCGAGCTGCTGACCGGCGAGCTGGATGTCGGGGCGATTCCCCTCCCGCCTGCGCGCGGCGAATTCCATGGCCGGATACACCGCCAACAGCAGCGCGACGTGGACGCTGGCGTGCATTATCTCACCCGTCATCGCGGCGAAGACGGCGCCACCCAGGTTGATGAAGACGTAGGCTGTCACGCCCACTCGCCAGAGAATGGAGCGTCGACTCATGAGGAACTCCTACCTCGATATTTCAACCTTACGTGTCAGACCGGCCAAAGTTACGCGTACTGGTGGAGATCGCTGCGACGGTGACAATCTTCTGGCATTCGCCTTGAGGATCCGATCATGCGCCTGACCCTGGTTTTTGTTCTGTTTGCCGTCGTTGTGTTCACTGCTTCGTCGAACGCGCAGACTGTCCATCACCTCCCCGCAACTCCGACAACTGTAGCGTACGGGTATTACTGGTCTGAGGCCAAGCCGGTGTTGCGGGTGAAATCGGGCGACATCGTCGAAGTCGAGACGATGCTCACGAACACGCCAACGGGGCTGGAGCGGATCGGCGTCAAGCCGGCGGACATTCCGCAGGCGCTGCGCGACATCGTGGCTCAGGACACCGGCACGTTGCGCGGGCCGGGCGGTCACATACTCAATGGTCCCATCTATATAGAAGGCGCCGATTCTGGAGACGTACTCGAGGTTCGCATCCAGTCGATCACGCTGCCGATCGACTACGCCTACAACGGCTGCCGCGGATTCGTTCCCGAGCTGTGCGGTCCGCCGCAAAGTCGCGTCAGCACGCTGGTCCATCTCGATCGTCAGCACATGACGGCGGAGGTGATGCCGGGCGTTGTCGTACCGCTGCGCCCGTTCTTCGGCTCGATGGGCGTCGCTCCGGCGCCCGCACTTGGACGAGTGAGCAGCAATCCTCCGTCGCGTCACGCCGGGAATCTCGACAACAAGGAGCTCGTCGCCGGAACCACGCTCTACATTCCGGTTTTCGTAAAAGGCGCGCTGCTCGAAGTTGGTGATGGACACGCGGCGCAGGGCGATGGTGAAGTCGATCAGACTGCGATCGAGACCAATCTCCACGGACGTCTGCAGCTGATAGTGCGCAAGGACATGAAGCTCGATTGGCCGCGGGGCGAGACGCCGACGCATTGGATCACGATGGGAACCGACACGTCACTCGTTGTGGCGACGAAGACAGCGATTCGAGAGATGGTGAAGCTGCTTCAGGAGAAGAAGGGACTCACCGAGACGCAGGCGTATCAGGCGGCGTCGATGGCGGCGGATCTCCACATCACCGAGCTGGTGGACGGCAATGTCGGCGTCCACATGATGATCCCCAAGAGTTATCTGCGATAACTATGGAGCTCGTCTGGCCGGCGGCGGAGTATCTGTCGAGTTATGCTGACGCGCTTCGAAGAGGCTGGTCTCCCGACAACCTGCGGCCAGAAGTGAAAGACGAGCAGCTCGCGCAAATCGCTCGTGATCCCGCCGCCTTTGTCGCGCGCCAGGTCGACCGGGACGCAGCTGCCGGTCCCGTGACACTACCCGACGGGAGCATAGTTCCGCGATTGCCGGGCTACCACAAGTGGATGTGGGACGGGGAATTCTGCGGCTCGATCGGTTTTCGGTGGCAGCCGGGAGGCAATGATCTGCCTCCGTACTGTCTGGGGCACATCGGGTTTTCTGTCGTTCCGTGGAAGCGCCGGCGCGGGTATGCGACACGCGCGCTCGCCAGTTTGCTGCCCGACGCACGACAGGAGGGACTCGATTATGTGGAGCTCACGACCGACGAAACCAATATCGCGTCGCAGCGAGTCATCGTCGCGAATGGTGGCAAACTGGTCGAGAAGTTTGTGAAGCCGGCGCAGTATGGCGGCGCGCCAAGTCTCCGGTTTCGGATTTATCTCAACGATTTCATGTCGATGACGAAGCGGTAGCGTACGTCGCTCTTCAGCATGCGCGCGTAGGCATTGTTCACGTAATCGATGTCGATCACCTCTATATCTGAAGTGATATCGTGCTCGGCGCAGTAGTCGAGCATCTCCTGGGTCTCGGGGATGCCGCCGATTCCTGACGATGAAAGGCTGCGCCGCCCTCCCATCAGTGCGAACACCTGCACCTCCATCGGCGTGGGCGGAATGCCGACGCAGACCATCGAGCGATCGAGCCCGAGCAGGTTGAGATACTTGTTGTAATCGTGTTTGGCCGAAACGGTGTCGAGAATGAAGTCGAAATAGCCGGCAAGCGATTCGAGCTGGGCGGGATCGCTGGTGAGCGCGAACTTGTGCGCGCCGAGTCGGCGGGCATCCTTTTCCTTGTCGGGCGAATGACTGAGCATCGTCACCTCGGCGCCGAACGAAGCGCCAAACTTCACCGCCATGTGACCGAGTCCGCCGAGTCCAACGATGCCCAGCTTGGTGCCTTTGCCGACTTTCCAGTGGCGGAGTGGCGAGTACGTCGTGATGCCGGCGCAGAGAAGCGGTGCGACCGCGGCGAGCGGCAGCTTGTCAGAGATGCGAAACACGAAATCCTGGTGCGTGACAATCCGCTTTGAGTAGCCGCCCTGCGTCAACTCGCCGGTGCGTGGGTCGCGTGAGCTGTAGGTGAGGACCATCCCCTTGGTGCAGTACTGCTCGAGGCCTTTCACGCAGTTGGCGCACTCGCGACAGGAATCCACCATCACTCCGACGCCGGCCAGATCGCCGGTGCGGAACTTCGTGACCTTGTTTCCGACGGCGGTGACGCGACCGACGATCTCGTGTCCGGGAACGACGGGGTAGATAGTCACACCCCACTCGTTGCGTGCCATGTGCAGATCGGAGTGACACACACCGCAGTAGAGAATCTCGAGCTGGACGTCGTCTGGTCTGACGTCGCGCCGCTGGATGTTGAAAGGAGCGAGCGGTGTTTTCGGAGACTGCGCGGCGTAGGCAGGAGTTGAAGCTCCGGCCTTTACCGTTGTTGTCGGCTCTGCGTGGCGGCTCCGCTTCGACTTGCCCGTCGTTTTGCTCGCCTTACCTGGTCGCGGTGCTTTTTTCTTGGTTTTCACAGCAGGACTCCTTTTAGATGCCGCAAAATGTGGAACGCCGAGCTTCACTTGAATATGATGTGAGCAACGGCCGATTCGAGATCCCAGTATATGATTGCGATCGCGGTCAGGTCGAAAGCTGCATGAGCAATCATTATCGGGAATAGCGATCCAGTAATCGCGAACGTCGTTCCGAATGCGAGGCCGGTGATCATTGCCTGTTCTACGCCCGCAAGCCCCTGCTCGCGATAATGTACCGCGGCAAACGCCAGGGACGTGAGCAGCACGATGGCGGTCTTTGCCGCCGCGCCGGTGCCGAGAAGCTTGCCGAGCCGCTCGAAGAAGTACCCTCGGAAAAGAGTTTCTTCGCCGAATCCGGCGCCGATGATCACGGCAAATATCATCGGCACCACCGCGCCAGGGTTTCCTGCCAGGTAGTGATAGCGCGGATTGATAGGAGCAGCACCGAACGTGGGCATGACGATCGCTTTCATCAGCAGCTTGAACGCGGCGCCGAGGATGACGGCGATTGCCGTGCTGCGGACCCAGCTTCGTGGTCGAACGTAACCGATGTCGCGCCATGGTGTGTGCGATCGCCAGGCCCACAGTAGCACGAGCACGGCACTGATCGCCGCGGTGATTCCGCCAAGGGCTATTACCAGAAACGCGAGGATGCCAAGGGGACCGAATCCGCGCAATCCGCGAGCGATGGTGTCGTCATCAGACTCGAGCCGACCCTGTGCGGTCATCAGAGCATTTGCTTGGGAGGAAGGATTCCAGGCCGCAGAGGCAGAATCAACGAGCAGTAGCGAAGATCGCCTTGAGCTCGTGAGGCGGCACAACCTCGAGCTGTTCGTAGGTGCAGTCGCGCGGCCGCTTGTCCTCGCGCCAGCGGCGAAACTGTGCCGTGTGCCGGAAACGATCGCCCTGCATGTGATCGTACGCAACCTCGACGACGAGCTCTGGGCGTAGCGGTTCCCACGACAAATCCTTGCCCGAGCTCCACCGACTCTGACCACCGGGCATGCGATGCGGCTGACCCTCGGCCGCTTCTTCCTCCGCCCACGCCCGCCAGGGATGTCCGTCGAGCGCATTCTTCCGATAGGGCTGAAGAAATTTCACCAGCTCCTTTCGCTTTTCATTAGTGAAGCTGGCGCAAACTCCCACGTGCTGGAGATTCCCGTCATCGTCGTAGAGACCCAGTAGCAGAGAACCGACCGCGGTTTTCTCGCCGCGCTTGTGCCAGCGAAATCCGGCGACGACGCAATCGCATTCGCGCTCGTGCTTCACCTTGAGCATCACGCGCTTGTTGGGCTCGTAGGTTCCGTCTTCGGCTTTGGCGACCACGCCGTCGAGTCCTGCTCCTTCAAACCTCTTGAACCAATCCTCGGCGGTTTTCCTGTCGCGGGTCGCCGGCGTGAGGTGAAGCGGCGGCTCCGCGCCTTTGAGGGCCACTTCTAGTCGCGCTCGTCGCTTGGCGAACGGCGTATCGCAAAGGCTCTTATCGCCATCGCAAAGGATGTCGAAGAAGACGACCGATGCCGGTATCTCCACCGCCAATTTCCTGACGCGCGACTCGGCCGGGTGGAGTCGCATCTGGAGGGTGTCGAACTCGAGACCTTCGCCGGACGCAATGACGATCTCGCCGTCGAGGACGCAGCGCTTGGGCAGTTGGGCCTTGAGCGGCTCGAGCAGCTCGGGGAAGTAGCGGTTGAGCGGCTTCTCGTCGCGGCTCTGGATGTAGATCTCGTCGCCGTCGCGGAAAATCAGAGTACGAAAACCATCCCACTTTGGCTCGAAGATCCAGCCTTCGCCGGGTGGGAGCTCGCTGACCCGCTTGGCGAGCATGGGGAGAACTGGTGGATTGACGGGGAGGTTCACGCGCGGCGGTACCGTCGGATTAAGCGGAGGTCGATCTGCGGGCTCGCTTCGGCGCGGGCTTCGAATTGCGCGACCGCTTCGCGGGCTTGGCCAGCTTCCAGAACTGGCTCTCGCCAATCACCTTGATTACGTGACCTTTCGCAGCGAGCCGACGGATCTCGAGAAGTTTCGTTCCGCCGTCTTCACCGGCGATCTGCAACGCGTTCGGCCGCCCGCGCACCAGGACATCCGACATCGCTCCTGGTTTCGATTGGAAAATCGCGCCCGCTTTCTTGGCGGCGGCGATTGCTTCGCTGCGCGGCCGGGTCAGGAAACCGGTGAAGGAGACGCGTTTCCCCTCGAGGCTCACGATCCGTCCGAGCTTGGGTTGCTTCGGTCGATGTCTGAGCGCTTTGATCAACTCGCCGGCAGCTTGGTAACGCTTGCCGCGCGCGCCGAGGCAGCGATAGATGACTTCCTTGAGATGATCACTGCAGGGGAGACGGCGCACATCGCGGCTGTTCATTGGGCTGTTGACATCGCCGCGCAACAGCATCGCCGCGATCAGTCCTATCTGATAGATGTCATCACGTTGCTGCCAGCGGCGAACTCGTCCCCATGCAATTTCCGCCGGCGCGTTGAACATGTTGAACGCGTCGGCAGTCACACCGCGTGCGCTGCGCTGGTGCATGGCGATGCCGAAATCGCCCAGTTTCAGCTGTTCATTTTCGCAGACGAAGACGTTGAACGGAGTGAGATCGCGGTGCATCGCCTGGCCGCGGTGCAGTATGTCGAGCGCACTGAGGATGGCGGCGAGTTCGCGACGCACGAACCGCTCGGGCTGCGGCCCGCTCTTCGTGAGCCAGACGCCGAGGTCACCGTGTATGGCATACTCCAGCGCAATGCAATACCGCGAATGACGACCATCCACCTCGACGAACCTGTCGTACACCCGCAGCGCGCGCGGCTCACGGAACAATAGCTCGGCGAAGTAGGCTTCGCGCAGCCACGCCGAGAGACGCTCGGTGACCTTAATGCAGACCTGCGAGGGCAGTCCGTCCTGAGGTGTCGCCGTCGCCAGGTAGACTTCGCCGAATCCGCCTTTGCCTATCAGCTTGTTCAACTGATAGGTGCGGCCACTTTCAGTGCTGAACGCGGTCTGCGGATCGGTCATCGCCAGCTGAGAGCCATTAGAAAGTGGTGACTCACTGGTTGCGGTTCTATGCTAATGCCCAATATTGGCGCTAGTGGGCACCGATTCCAGTAGACGAGATGGGGTAGACACACAATCACCGGCCGCCTAAGCCGGAGGAGGGAGACCATGCCCTTATACTTGACGCGGTTCAGTTACACGCCAGAAACGTGGGGCAAGCTTATCAAAAACCCCGAGGATCGCCGGGCGGCTGCCAAGACCTACATCGAATCGGTCGGCGGAAAGTTGCAGGGCTTCTGGTATGCCTTCGGCGATCAGGACGGATACACCTTGTGGGAGGCTCCGGACAACGTCTCGATGGCAGCCACGGCGATCGCCATCAGCGCCGGCGCGGCGGTGAGTTCCCTGCAGACGACTGTCTTGCTCACGGTTGACGAGACGGTCGCCGCGATGAAGAAGGCCTCGTCGATCAAGTACCGGCCGCCAGGCGAGCGATAGGGTAGACAAACTCGTAATTACCCGATCCCAACTCGACTTGCACGGTGTCGCCAACTTGCGTCGACCGCGTGACGCCGGCAGTCGAGGGAAGCGGCGAATTTCCCTCGCGGACATCCTGAAGATGGGCGCCTGGCAAATAAACCGTCGCTCGCGCATTTGGGGGAACGCGCACCATTACACGCAACCGACCTCCATCGAGCTTCCATCCCGATGCCGCCTCGCCGTGCGCCGTCATCAGCGTGGCTGTCGCGTACGTAAAGCCGCCGCCCGGCTGTGGTCGCACGATAATGTGCTTGTAGCCAGGCTGCGCGGGATCGCTGTTCAACCCCGCCAGCACCCGATACATCCAGTCGCCGACGGCGCCGTACGCGTAATGGTTGAATGAGTTCATGCTCGATTCCTCGAAGGTGCTATCCGGCTTGAGCCCGTCCCAGCGTTCCCACACCGTCGTTGCCCCTTGCCTCACTTCGTATAGCCACGACGGATACTTCTCATTGAGTAGCAGGTGGTACGCGTCGTCGGCGTAGCCATTCTCGCTGAGCATCCGCGTCAGTGCTGGCGTGCCCAGGAATCCCGTCGTGAGATGTCCCATCCGTCGCACGTCCTCGGCGAGTCGCCCGGCTGCTTGGGCGCGCATCGCATCGGGAAGCAGACCGAAATCGAGTGCGAGCACGTAGGCGGTCTGGGTGTTCGACGTTAGCCGCGCCGTCGAGGTGACGTATTCGCGCTGGAACGCTGCCCGAATGTTCTCGAACAGCGCCCGATAGTTTCGCGCGTCGTCTGCACGTCCGAGTACCTCGGCTGTTCTTGCCAGCAGATCTGTAGAGTGTGCGAAATAGGCAGTCGCAATCAGATCCTTATCCGTCGTCGCGCCCGGATAGTCGGCGCGGGTCGTCTGGAACGCCAGCCAGTCGCCAAAGTGAAAACCTTTCGTCCAGAGAAAACTCGGACCCGCCTGTGCTCTCTCGTATTCCACCCATGCGCGCATGCTCGGGTACTGCCGCGCGAGAACGGCAGTGTCGCCGTAGGCCTGATAGACATTCCATGGGACGATGACGGCCACGTCTGACCAGCCCGCACTCGCCGCGAAACCCGGATTGGTGCGCCCCAGGACATCGGGGATCACCCAGGGCACCGCACCATCGGAGTGCTGATCGGCCGCGACATCAGCGAGCCACTTCGTAAAAAATCCGGATACGTCCATGTTGAACGCAGCGGTGCGCGAGAAAACTTGGGCGTCACCCGTCCAGCCGAGTCGCTCGTCACGCTGCGGACAATCGGTGGGGATGTCGAGGAAATTCCCGCGCTGCCCCCACACAATGTTCTGTTGCAGCCGATTCACGAGCGCATTCGATGTCTCGAAGGTGCCCGTCGGCGCCATGTCGGAGTAGACGACGATGCCGGTGATTGCATCGAGTGTCGGCGTTCCCGGGAAGCCATCGACAGCGACGTAGCGAAATCCCTGGAAGGAGAAATGCGGCTCGAAGACCTCGGCGCCTTTGCCGCTCAGCGTGTAGCGCACCGTCTGCGCGGCGTCGCGCAGATTCGCCGTGTAAAAATCTCCTGTCTTGTCCAGCACTTCGGCGTGGCGTAGTCGAACCATCGTTCCCGCAGGACCACTCACCTTGAGGCGCGCCCAGCCCACCATGTTCTGCCCGAGATCGAACACGGTCTCACCAGCTGGCGTGTGGATGATGCGAACCGGCTTCAGCTCCTGCATGCGGCGGACGGGAGGACCGATAGGTGCGACCAGCGCTGCGCCGACACTAGTAAGGTTTCGCACGCCGGTCCATGAGTGATCGTCGTAGCCGGCGCGGCTCCAGCGTGGTCTCTCCAGTCGCGCATCGTAAGTCTCGCCATCATAGATGTCGGACATCAGGATCGGTCCGGTCGACGATTTCCACTGTCGATCCGTGCCGACGACCTGCGTGTGGCCATCTGAGTAGTGAACGACGAGCTGGGCGAGCAGACCGAGTCGGGTGCCGTAGTTGTTCCGTTTGCCCTCGAAGCCCATGTGCCCGCGATACCATCCGTCGCCGAGCGTCACGCCAATGGCGTTCGCGCCTGTGCGAAGCAGGGGAGTGACATCGTAGGTGTCGTACTGCAATCGCTTGTCATAACTGGTCCAACCAGGTCTGAAGAGGTGATCGCTCACCCGCTGGCCGTTCACTTCGACGATGTTGAGACCAAGGCTCGTAACGTAGAGTCGAGCTGACGCAACGTCTTGCGCGAGGGTGAACTCACGGCGCAGCATCGGGCTCGGATTGGCGCGGGAGGTGTCTTCGCTCAAGTCAGGAGTGATCCACTGCGCGGTCCAATCCGAGCGATCGAGCAGACCAGTTTCCCAGAATCCTGGTGCGCTCCACGGGGAAGTTCCGCCCTGGTTATCCCAGACTCGGACCTGCCAGTAGTAGCGAGTGGCGGAGCGCACTGCGGGGCCGCTGTACGGCCGAAAGATTGACGACTCAGACGGAACCTTACCGGAATCCCATAACGGTGCGCGCGTCAGCGAACCGGAATCGGTCGCGACACGAATTTGATAGGCGCTCTGCATCGTGTCGCGTCGGTCGGATTGAATCCGCCAACTGAGACGGGGCGCGCGGACATCGATGCCGATCGGGTTTTGTTGATACTCAGTTGTCAGCGCTTCGACGCGAAGCGTTTGCGCAGGGAGGGGCGTGACGGCGAACTGGGTAATGCAACAAATCGCGGCCAGGTTGCTGAGTGCCGCGCGCATTTCGATTACCGACTCGATGCCGGCTTGAAGCCGAGCGCACCGTTCAACCAACGCACCA
>JBKPDS010000118.1:0-20414 GCA_046727995.1 Gemmatimonadota bacterium | reverse complement strand
CGACGGATCTTTCGACTGGTGGCTCGATGGCGTACACGTCGGCAGCCACAAGGGTTATCAGTACACCAGCGGCGCGACGACGTGGAATATTTTTGAGTTTAGACCGGTGTGGGGCGGCGTTGGCGGTCCGAACGTACCCGCCACGATGACTCTCGACTGGGACCATGTCTACCTGAGCGGATCCTGATCGAAAGAGAAAGACCGGCGCGTGAGACTCCTTCACGCGGCCGGTCTTTCACGGCGGTCCGTTGACACGCACGGTCAAGTGAGATCGTAGAAAAGCTTGCCGGACCGGGTCATCTGCTCGGTACACGCGATCGCATCCGTCGCCGCGACGCATATGACGCGACTGTTCCCCAATCTTGCCCGTCTGACCAGACGTTGTTTGTCCATCTCCTCCATCAGAACGAGGGGACGCCGACGACGAAGCGTGTCCGGAGAAAACGCGCGCGTTTTGATCATCCTCGTGTTGCCGCTCGAATCAATCGAAGGGACCTCGAACGTTTCGCTGCGATAGAGTGGAAATGGCAACCTTCCCTCGACGAGGTGCTCGAGGTAGTGAAAGAAGGTCATCGTTGTAAAAGGTACGTTGAAGAATACAATCTTCCCTCCGAGCTGCGCGAATTTCTCGAATGGAGATCCCGGTCCGCACCCATACAGGCATTTGTCGTGATCCGCTGTTATCCAATCCGCTTTTGGTCCCAAGGCGAGAATCGGATGCGTAGGGTGAAAACTTCTGAGAACGTGTTCGCGCCGTCGGAACGACTCCGAAATTATCCCCATGTGTGATGGCGTCGTTCTCACATCGAAGGTCTTCTTTTTTTTCAGGTACTCATACGTCGACCCCGAATATGGAAGGGAGACCATCAGCAGGTTGCCGTTCGGACCGATGGTTCTCAGAAACACGTCGCTCAGCTCCTTCGGCGATCCGAGAAAGCCAGACGAGGTAAACGAGCTGTGGACCAACACGGTATCGCCAGTTGCGACACCGAGAGACCGCAGCAGGGACTCCAGCTGGTCCGACCCGTAAGAAAGAAACCATGCGATGAAGAGTCGCTTCCTCGCCGCATACAGCGCCTTCAGCTGAGCCTTCTGAGAACTGCTCAGTCTCGAAAGAACGAACCTCAACATGCAGATATTGTCCTGTCTTCGGAGTTATAGTCGCGCATAAGCGCCAGTGCTTCGATTCGGTTCGCCGACGGTCGTCGTCCAACGATCTTGCCACGCGCGAAACATCACGAGTGCCCAAATACCCGCAGCGTTAATTGAATCCCCCGCGATGAAACGATCCCACTTGCTGCGCACTACATCTCCACGCAGATACCCGTCGGTATCACTGGAGAGGAGAAGGTCCCCGGCCCAATTCTTCAATGGGCCGGCGAGCCACTGCGCGAGCGGAACTGAGAATCCCATTTTTTCCCGATCGACCAGTGAGCGGGGCACGTGCTTGTAGAGAATCTGTCTCAGAATCCACTTGCCACGACCGTCTCGCACCTTGAACGTGCGGGGGAGCCGCCATGAAAACTCCACGACGCGATGGTCGAGGATCGGGACGCGCGCCTCCAAGGCAACCGCCATACTTGCACGATCGACTTTTGCGAGAAGATCATCGGGCAGATAAGTAGTCTGATCGGACAGCATCATTCTCTCCATGAGTGCGAGAGAAGGATGACCGAATCCGTTGGACGGTTTTCCATTCCCGGTAACACCAATCACCATGTCATCCGGATCCTGCCACGCTGAAAGCAGCGAGCGATACATGTCCGGCGCGGAGTCTGCGCGCAGCAAATCGCCGATCTTGTGCATCTTTTCGCCAAGTAATCGGGTGCGAGCCGCCGAGGGGAAGACCGGCCTCAGCGCGTCGCGCATGCGGTTCCAGGCGCGCGGCGAAAAACTCGTCAGCCCGGATGCCGAGACTTTCCGCAACACCGTCGGCCAGTGTTGGAACCCGGAGATGAGTCGTTCTCCCTGCAGGTAGCGATTATAGCCGCCGAACAGCTCGTCTCCGCCGTCACCGGTCAATGCGACGGTGACTTCACGGCGGGCGAGCTCACACACGAGAAAAGTCGGGATCTGCGACGGATCGGCCAGCGGCTCATCGAACATCACTGCCAGGCGAGGAACGACGGCGAGCGCGTCGGAGCCGGTCAGATAAAGCTCGGTGTGATCGGTGCCGAGGTGCCGCGCGATCGCGCGCGCATGTTCCGCTTCATCGAACTCCTCGTGATCGAATCCGATCGTGAACGTTTTGACCGGTCGATCGGCGGACGCCTGCATCAGCGCGACGACGGTGGAGGAATCGATTCCACCGGAGAGCAGCGCGCCGAGCGGAACGTCGGCCTGCATTCTCAGCCGAACGGCATCGGTGAGAAGCGTCTCGAGCTCGGCGACCGCCTCTTCATCTCCGCCCGCAAACTGGTGCTGCCGGCCATCTCTGGCCACGTCATTCGCTGACCAGAACGGCGTTGCCGCGGGAAGCGGGGCGTCGGGATCCGAGATGGTGAGTATGTGGCCGGGCGCGAGCTTTGTAGTGTGGCGGAAAATGCTGTGGGGCGCCGGGACGTACAGATAGCGTAGATACGACGCCAGCGCGGCCACATCCAGCGCTCGATCGAAATCGGGACCCGCGATGAGTGACTTGAGCTCGGATCCAAAGCTCACGACGCCTTCGTGCTGGTAGATGAAGAGCGGTTTGATCCCGAGGCGATCGCGAATCAGCGAAAGCTCGCGCCGATAAGCGTCCCACACCGCGATTGCGAACATGCCCACAAAACGCCGAACGGCGTGAGCGATTCCCCACTGCTCGAACGCAGCAAGGATCACCTCGGTGTCCGACGAGCCTCTGAAGACGTGGCCCGCGGCTTCGAGCTCACGCCGCATGCTGCGGTGGTTGTAGACCTCACCGTTGAAGACGATCACGTACCGCCCGCTTGCGGACAGCATCGGCTGGTGGCCCTGCTCCGACAGATCGACAATCGCCAGTCGCCTGAAGCCAAGCGCGATGCAAGCGTCGGCATCGAGCCAGACACCGCTATCATCGGGCCCGCGATGCGCGATCGTGCTCGCCATTCGCGAAGCGATGTGCCGCATTTCCTCGGCACCCCAACTTCTGTTGCTAAAGAATCCGGTAACGCCGCACATGTCTTTTTCCGCCTATCGGCGATTACCGAGCGCCGACACGATTCCCGGTCCATCGATTGGAACGGTGCGCGCGGTCTTCCGCCACGTGGTATCGCGAAGGGTGAAGAGCGTT
The DNA here is from genome assembly GCA_046727995.1 of Gemmatimonadota bacterium. Lineage (GTDB taxonomy): Bacteria > Gemmatimonadota > Gemmatimonadetes > Gemmatimonadales > Gemmatimonadaceae > UBA4720. The sequence goes on along the minus strand of JBKPDS010000118.1, from coordinate 17,161 downwards.
CCCGCCGCGACGAAAGCCCGCCACCCTGCGTACGCCGGCAGCATGAAGAAGGATGAGAGTGTTCTCCATGGCTGGGGGTGACGGCTCAGCACGACGAGAGCGGTTACCGCAATTCCGGACAGCGAGGCGATGGCCATGAAAGCGATCCATCTTCCCGTACCGCCGCCGACGACCAGCGGGGCCGCCACGACAACCGCGAACGCGAGGATCAAATGCAATACCGGGCTGGAGAGTCCGAGCTCCACGAATGCGTCCAGCTTCTGGTGCCAGCCGATGTGCGGGCTGCGGATCAATCGCGCGCCCCACTCGCGAATCACGCGCAGACGTCCCGCCAACCAGCGCCGGCGTTGAGTCGCGCCCTGCTGGAGAGAACGCGCTTCCTGCGAGAAAAGACTCGCTGAAGAAGCGTGGCGAATTGGAACGCCCGATTCGGTATAAATCGCGTAGAGCTCGGAATCCTCCGTAATGGAAAAGGCCCGCCAACCGCTACGCAGCAGGAGATTCGTTCCGAATCCCATCCCGTTGCCGGTGAGCGGACAATTCAAACCCGCTGATTGTTTGAGCGGATAAGTCACCTGGTATCGGCAGCGGCTCAGCACGCCGCCGAGTCTGGTGAGCCATGTCTCGAACTCGTTGAGGACGGCGAAATTCGCCTGGAAGACGATGTCGTTGAGCGGCGCCAAGGCGGCAAGCCCGGCGGCAAATCCAGGAGCGACCGTCGTGTCGGCGTCGACGACGACGCAAGCGTCCCATTGACGCAGATCGACTTGCTCCAGAGCCCAGGCAATCGCACGCGGCTTACCCGGCAGTTCCGAATCGAACCGCTCGAGTGTTTCAGCGCCGTTCTCCCGCGCCAGGCTGGCGGTCGCGTCAGTGCAGTTGTCGGCGATCACGATCACGTGCTTCGCCAGCACGGGATACACCATGCGCGAAAGGGAATGCACGCACGCTGCGATCAGGAGCTCCTCATTGTGGGCCGGCACCAGGAACAGGAGTCGCGGCACATTCGGGCGACGCGGTTCGTCCGGCGACGTTGTGTGCCGACGTGGCAGCAAGCAGAGAAGCTCCGACAGCAGCGGCAGCCAGAGAACAGCCACCGCAACGCCGAGCACCGCCGCGGCTAAGCCGCGGAGAAACGACGCGTTTGACTCAAGTAGCTGCAGCATCTCTAAACCGATTGAAGCTCTTTCGGCGCGAAGACGTCGAAGCGAGAAGTGGTCTGGGCATCGTCAGCGATTCTTTCGGGACCAGCGCCCGAGCGGGCGGCCTCCGCTTCAATGAGCGGCGCAAGCGCAGCGATGCGCGACGTGTCGTAACGCAGGCGGGAAAAAATCTTTGCGACGTTGACTGCCGGCGAGCGCGGGCGCAGCATTTTCTGCAGAGCGATCGCAAACCAGGACAGCGGTAAGAAAGCAGCTGGAGGCAGCCAGACGACAGTAAGATCCGGGTTGGTGTGGCGAAGACGTTTCAGAAGCGCGCGCTTGGTCGGGAGCTCGGGCTCGAAAAGATTCAATATCTGAGGAGCCTGGTCGAAGTGCTTCACCATCCAGGCGAGTGTGCGCGCAGAGAACACGACGTCAACGACACCTAGCTCATGCCCGGGCATGCCTACAGCCACGAAGATATTGCCGACGCGTTTTCCGAGTAATCCAGGTGGATCGAAGCGACGGTAGTCCACGAGCGCGGATGGACGCACGATGCGCAGCTCGATCCCGAGCTCGGCACAGCGCGTAATCGCAAGCCGCTCCGATTCGATTTTACCCCACGCGTACGGCCCGCCGGTGCGGGAATTGGGCTCGATCGCGCCTTCGTCGGTGAGCGGTTTTCCGCGCCGTGGCACAGCGAGTACCGAGATGCTGCTGACGTGGATGAACCTTCTTATACCGGCCGCGGCAGCAGCGCGCAGCACTTGCTCGGTGGCATTGACCGAGTTCCGCAGGTGCTGGGCCCAGCCACCAGCTGTCTCCGCTGCGCAATGAATCACCGTCTTCGCTCCGGCCATCGCCTCACCTGAAAGAGGCTCAGCGATATCCGCCGCGAAATAATCGACGCCCGTGACTCTCTCCCACTCCGGCGGCTTGCGCCTGGCGATCACTCGGACGTGATGACCTGCGTCGAGCAAAGCTCGCGCGACTTCCTTGCCGAGGAATCCCGTTCCGCCGGTGACGACAACCGTCGGGCGACGCGCAACCGATGCCGCCTGTTCCGCGACGACGTGTGCCGAGCGGAGCGCCTCACCAATTTGCTCGCACATGGCGACCGTGCCCAGTAAGTTCGCGCGGCTGACCGGTGACGGACGATTGTCCTGGATTGACTCGTAAAACGCGGCGAAGATTTCCGCCAGGCCTGGGTAGCTACGCTGACGCTTGAGGAATCGGTTACCCATGGCGACGGTGGTGCCACCGAGGAGCTGGCGCGCGAGTCTGTAGGGTGAGACGAGCTTGTCGATCCCGGAAGCTCCCGGACCGAGATTCCGTTGCACCGTGCTGCGCACGTAATCGGCGTTAATCGATCCGTTGGTCCCGACAAGGCGCAGATAGCTCTCGACCGGCCGCCCCTCGAGCGTAACAACAAGAGATCCGGTCAGTGGTCCACGACGAATCATTGCGTGCACGGTACCGCGCGGTCCGATTTCGACCGACGCGAGGGTCGTGATGCCATCCGTGGCGCACTCCAGGAAGTGCAGCAGCAGATAGACAGGATGCGGAAGAATATCCAGCAGCTGGAGATCGTCACGGAGTGGAGCGCGTCCGGTCGGACTGTGTTTCATTGCCCTAAACGAGAAATAACTTTCGACGTGCGTCAGCTCTCCGATCGCAGGAAGCAGGTCGAGAGCGCGCCTCGTCGGCGATTCATATAGCAGCTGGTGACCGGCGCAAACCTTCAGGCCCTTTCGCTCGGCCAGCTTGATCAATCGCGTAGCGGCGAGACTGGTCTCGACGAAGGGCTTTTCGACGTAAACGTGCAGACCGGCCTCGAGCGCTTTCTCTGTAAGGACCTCATGGGTCTGCGGCGGTGTGCATATATGCAGCACGTCGACGGCGTTTGCTGCGACAAGCTCGTCAAGCGACGCGAATGCGACGAGATCCGGCTGAATGCGTTGAACTTCCTCTATCGCCGCGCCATCGGGATCAACGACTGCAGCTACTTTGGCAACGCCATCGAGCCGCGCGATTGCGCGCACGTGCTGTCGGGCCATTTGTCCGGCACCCACGACGCCAATACGCAGCCGAGGGCGAGCGTCGTTCATTCGAGAGTCTCTGTTATGTCCGGTCACTGTCGATCAGGTTCGAGGGTAATTCGTAGGAAAAGAGTTCTCTTTCATCGGCGTGGTCGCTGCGGCGGGCGCTAAAGTCGCCGGCAATGAGCGCTTCACCACCGTCGCTGGCGCGCACCTCATGCTCCAGCGTGTATGAGTCGATCGCGAATTTGGTCGCCCAGTTCGGGTACTCGTACGCGCAGTATGTTCCATCGAGCGGGAACGCGCCCTTCACTGCCCCGCGCGTTTCGAGCGGATCATCGACGCGTAGCGTGCGGCGGACGAACCGGTTCAAGCCGTATGCAGCGTCCCGGTACGCGATGCGTCCAGTGAGCTGATAGAGTATCAACAGCGAATGAGCGATCTGGACGTTGCCGGTAAGGCAGGTCCACGTCACGGTGCCGCGCCATTCGGAATTCAGCTTTCCTGGTAGCGCGCCGTCGGCGCGAATCGCCGTGAGAATTCCATCGGCGTTGAGCATGGCAGCTTGCAACAGCCATCGCTCCCGCTGAGAGAGATAAATCTCGAGCAGGCCGCGCAACGCATAGCCGACGGTGTGTGTGAGCGGCTGTGTGGGATCGCCGAGGCAACAGCGGTCGAGCCAGCCGTTAACGGTCTGATGTGTGAGGGCCCACCGAGCATTGCGCAGCGCGGCTTCTGCATACCCGCTGTTTGGTGCTACTCGCTCAGCCTCGATCAGTCCCCACGAGACGTGCGTCTCGTAGGCTTTTTCGCCGGGCCCGGCGAAAGGCGTCGGGTGGCGCCGCCAGCATCCGTCAGCGTCTTGCGTTTGCACCAGCCAGTCGGCGGCGGCAATCATCGCGCTGCGGTAACTGTCACCGAATTCCGCCACACCGGCAGCAAGTCCGAGGAGAATCTGGCCGGTATTGAATGTGACTGGGACGACGGGCGTCTGATTGATCATGCCTCCCTGGAATCCGCCGCCGGGAAGTTGTATTGCCACCAGCCAGTCGAGCATGCGCTTCGCCCGCTCGCGAAGAACATTGTCGTCGCGCAAACGCGCCTGCTGCAACATGGTGGGTACGATGTAGCCGGTGGTCTCGGGATACGAAGGTCCCCAACCCGTGAGCAGATTGAAATGCCGGGCGACGCCACCGTCTGAAGTCGGCGAAAAATCCTGGGCGCGTCCGAGCCAGGTCACTCCTTCTTCGATCGCCCACTCCGCTCCCGGGTCTGGACCGAGGCCCTCGCGGTGGTCTCTTCTGCGCGCGCGCTTGAGAAGCGGCGGCAACTCTGCGTAATCGCGGGCCCGACGTGCAAGGTCGATGGTTGAGCGGAGCATCAGCCTCTCCTCGCCAGCGCGGCGATCACGCGCTCTCCGGCGTGGCCATCCCACCCATCCGGTCGCGGAGCTACGGCCGGACGCCGCACCTTCCTTAGCTCGGCGATGATATTCGCTGGATCAGGCACGAGTCGGTTTGTTCCCTCCCTGATGGTGATCGGACGCTCGGTGTTTGGCCGAATCGTGAGGCACGGGATTCCGAGCGCGGTTGTTTCCTCCTGCAGGCCGCCTGAATCGGTGACGACAGCGTGCGCGTGCTCGACGAGGTCGAGCATCTCGAAATAGCCCACCGGCTCGAGCATTTTGACGCGATCCATTCTGAGCCCCGCCGCCTCGAGACGCAGTCGGGTGCGCGGATGGGCCGGGAACACCACCGGCTGCTCCAGCGCGATCTCACTTAGCACGTTCGCCAAGACCTCGATACGATCCGGATCATCCACGTTCGACGGTCGATGCAGTGTCACGACGACCGAGGAACCGTTCACGCCGATCTTTTCGCGGAAGCCAGTCGCCCGCGCCTGTGGCAAGGCATGGAACAAGCTATCGATCATCACGTTTCCGACGAACTCGATCTCTTCTTCCGGCTCTCCCTCCGCGCGCAGCTGCGCGTCCGCGTCGTGGGATGGCGTGAGCAGCAGATCGGCGAGCCGGTCCGTCACGATGCGATTGATCTCCTCCGGCATCGTCCGATCGAAGCTGCGCAGCCCCGCTTCGACATGGGCAACGCGGATTCCGAGCTTCGAGGCGACGATGGCAGCCGCCATCGTCGAATTCACGTCGCCATAGACCATCACCCAATCGGGTCGCTGCTCGAGCAGCACCGGCTCGATTCGCTCCATGATCTTCGCGGTTTGGACCGCATGGGAATCGGAGCCGACGGCGAGATTCACATCGGGGCGCGCGATCCCCAAATCACGGAAAAAGGCGTCGGACATGGTGTCGTCGTAGTGCTGGCCAGTGTGAATGACCACCTGGCGGACCCCCGCGCTTTGTCCCGCGCGATGGACCGGTGCGAGTTTTGGAAAGTTGGGGCGGGCGCCGACCACGTGGAGTAGCTTCATGCCGTGACCGCGGTGATGGCAGCCGCTTCCGGCCGCTGCGGCGCAGGAGACGGGGCCTCTTCAGTCAAAGGCGCGCGGGTCTCGCCTCGCTGGCGTAGGAGACGGAGTACCTCGCGCAGAGCGCGGATGCGGCTTCGGTGAAAGACAAACAGGGCCGCGGTATACGAGAACGCGCCAACGACGATCTTGACGACGAGGGACAAGTAGAGCGGTGCGCCGCGGAAGAACGCTCCATTGATAGCCATCACCGCAGCAGCCATAATGAGGCAGCCGCTGATGGCGGGCCAGAGTGTCCAGAAGTATTGTCCAGCCGGAAGCTCGAGACGCCGCAGGGTGCGCACCAGAAGGGGACTGAACATCAGCGGGCCGAGCACGAACCACGCAGCCGCGACACCGGCGATTCCCCAGCGTGAAGCGAGATAGAATCCGAACGGCAGGACCACCGCGGTGAGGAGCGCGTTGTTCATGTTGAGGCGCGACTCGCCGATCGCGAACAAAACCTGCGGAATCAGCGGCTGCACCGATCGCATCGTTGCCAGAACTGCGAGAAACTGGAGCGGTACGATCGCGATCGTCCACTTCTCGCCAAGGGCAAGGTGCACGACCTCGCTGGCGACGAGAGCCATGCCGACACAAACGGGAAATGTCAGCAGAGCGAGGCCGCCGGTGACCATCAGCAGATAACGCCGCAATTCCGCCAGGTTGTCCTGGACCGTGGAAAAAATCGCCGGCGTGACGCGACCGATCAGGACGGTGATTTTTTCAACCGCCATTCCGGATAGCGTCCAGCCGAGAGTGTATGCGCCGAGTGCTGCTTCGCCGAGAGTCTTGCTGATGACAGCGAAATCCGAATTCGAGTACGCATACCACGCAAAGCGCGACATCAGCATGTGACCGCTGAAAAACAGCGGCGTGCGGATTTCCGAAAGACGCGGGCGACTGAAGCCAACCGGGCTTTGTACGACGATGAGGATCGAGTATACCGTCGCCGTGATGACCGAACCAAGCGCCAACGCCCAATATCGGAATCCCAGAATAGCCATTGTGAGAGTGGCGAGGGCACCAGCGATGCTCTGAGCTCCCTCCGTCAGCGCGACGCGGCGAAATTGGAGGCGTCGATTGAGCAGAGCCTGTGGCACGACTTTGAATGCGCTGATCAGAAACGTCAGGCTCATGACGGCAACTACTGGTGGCAGACGCGGCTCGCGGAAGAAAAGGCCAAGTGGAACGGCGGCAGCGAGTGAAATCAGAACTCCGAGCGCACCGGCGATAACCGCCAGTCCGTTGAACTGCCGGATTTGATCGATCGTGAGATTCTGGAAGCGCAGAACAGCGGCACCGACCCCGAGTTCGCTCGCCATCTGCAGGAGGCCCATATACAACAGCGCCATCCCGATCAGGCCGTAATCACTCGGCGCGAGGTAATGGACGACGACAAGTGTCGAGCCCCAGCTCAGGATCTGGCTAAGCCACGTGACGCCGCTCGTCCACGCTATGCCGTGCAGGAGTGAGCGATCCAGGTCGACGCGTGCTACAGTTTTTGGTGGCTCCATTCTGGCCGGAGGCACGGTCTCAACGAGCTGCACTGATCTCCCGATCGGCAATTGCGAGTAGCCCACTTGTACCGTCGCCGCCGAGTGCAATTGCGAAGCCGCCTCAGGAGTGGTTTTGGACATGAGGACCACGTGTCACAAGTCCTTTTCAAGCTTTGAGTTGTGACAATCAGCTGCAGTGTTTTCGCACTGGGCGAGGTGGCACCCGGCGCAGCGGGTGTAGCATGTGCGCAACAGGAATCAAATGGGTAGCCCGGCGGCTAGCGGGAGCCCCGAGCTTGGGCGCTACCGCGCCCGGCCTGAAGCACCGCCCGGTCGGTCGTCAACCAGCCTCGCGCCCGGTATTGCGCAGTGGCGAGAACTTCGTAAACCCAGTCGCCAAAAACCGTCAGGCGGTCGGCCGGCCATGGGCCCGGGTCGGCCGCGCCAGGTGAGCGTGCGCGGGCAGGAACGCAGACGACGCCAAACCCGACCGCCTCGAAGGCACCGCACGCCCGTCGCGTGTGCAACGGATCCGCTACGACGGCGACGTGTTTGATTCCCCGTGGAATAAGTGAGCGCGCGGAATTGACCGCCTCGTCACGCGTCGATTTGCCAGGGGCCACTCGTTCCCATTGCGAGAGCGCGCCCGACAGACCAACGATTCGGGCTTGATCCGCTTCGCTGGTCAGAAACGCGGCGGGAAATTGTTGCCGAACGGTAGTGGTGACGAGGAGCTTCGCCTTTCCGGCGCGAATCAGCTCGAGCCCACTGAGAAGGTGATCAAGCCCAGGACCGTTGATCGTACCGTTGGCATTGAGTCCGGCGCTGAGGACAACGACCGCCTGGACACCTGAATCGGGAAACTGATCCGCTCTGACCCAGCGCGATGCGAGGACGTTCGAGATCGATGTCTCTGTGACCACGAACACAGCGGCGGCGGCGGCCACCAGAACACCGGCGAGGATTGGTCCGAACTGACTTATGCGGAGGACCAACCCGGCAATGCCGAACAGAACCACGCCGGGAGTGTCGGCCGCGATTCCGGGAAGCAGTTGAAACGCGTAGAGGATGCACCAAAGCGCGATTCCGATCGTCGCGCCTTCAACGCCGCGGGCGATTGGTAAACGACGGATCGAATCAGTGAGCTCTCTCAAGCGCATCGTCGATGTTCGCCCGAGCAAGCGTCGTCAGATCAATGACATCCGACTGCGGCGCGTTTCTGCGACGGAGTGAACAGCATCGCGCGCAGATCGCAAAGCGTCCACCGCCCTTTCCGGAAGCGCGCACCGGGCGAGAAGGGCGGCGCGTCGATCGAGACCAGGCATGCGGGCGAGGCTTTGTGACAGGCGACGCACGGCAGCCCAGCGGTTGCCGACATCGAGCTCGGCTTCTCCGAGCCACGCGAATGACTCTGATACCCGGCGGCGGACGGTGGCCGGTGGCAACGTCATTTGTGGCGCCGAAGCCGGCAACCATTTCTGCAATGCGCGCAGGTTGTTGTTGGCGATCTCCAGCATCATGGATGGTCGCGTAAGCTGATCGGCCGCGCCCACGCGATAGATCGTCGACGGCGCATCGATAAAAGCCACCGGACCGTTCGAGCAGAGACGAATGTAGAACTCGTAGTCCTCGCCGGCGCGGGCAAAGGACTCGTCGAACCCGCCCGTGCGAGCCAGCCATGAGCGGCGGAAAAGAACCGTCGAAGTGTGAATGAGATTTCCGAGAAGAATAGCGCTGAAAAGGTCACCCTCGCGGACTGGCGCGGACGAGAGCTCTCTCGGGATGCGATCGCACAGCTGTCCGAGCACATCGACCTGTCGCAGCGTCTTGTCAATCTCGAATTTCTTGTACGCCGCGTACATAACGCGCAGATAGCGCGGGCCAACGACCCGTCCCATCTCGTCGACGGCAGCCATATCGGTCCAGACGAGCCCGGCTTGAGGGTGACGGCGTAGCGCCGCCATTTGCGCGTCGAGCTTCCAGGTGCGCCAGCTATCATCTGAATCAAGGAAGGCGATGAACTCGCCGCGCGCGTGTCGCATCCCGGAATTTCTGGCGGCCGAGACGCCAGCGTTCTTCTGACGCAGGTACGTCACGCGGGGGCCAAACGCCGAAGCAACGGCCTGGGTGTGATCGGACGATCCATCGTCGACGATAACGACCTGGACGTTGGAATAAGTCTGCGAAACCACGCTCTCGATCGCCCTGCCAACAACGTGCGCCCGGTTATACGTGGGGATTACCACGCTGACCATCCCCGGGACGGGGTCGTGGTCAAGCTGAATTGGCGACGCGGATCGAAGTGGGTAAGTCATCATCGACTGGAAAGCAATCTGCGTGCGCCCGTTTAAGGCCTAAAATCCCCCTTGTACGGGTATCTGCGGGCGAAAGATGGGGTTTGGGAACACCCAGGGCGCAACGCTTTCGTGGACACTTTGCCACAGCAGCCTGGGTAGGGACTCGGTCAATTGCTTTTAGCTTCCGGGGACTGCGCGCGTCGTTTGGTAGCACGCCAGATCGTTTCCGCGAGGGTGATTCCGCGGGCGTAGAGGGACCGGGGATGGCGCACGACGAAATCGTTATTCGGGCGAGACTCCCTGGCGTACATTCTTTTGAACTCGGAGTCGCCGCGCATGAAGTTGAACTCAGTGACGTCGGGTCGGCGGAATAGATCCTCTAACCACTCGTACAACAACACTTTGCCGACTGAAAAGTCGTTGTACTGGGGATCGAATGCCGTGTTCCAGTCATACGTGACGCCGCCGTACTTGAAGCCGAGCCTGTAGGCAGCGATTTGATCTTTGATGATCATGGCGACGTAATCGAGCCAGCCACGGCGATTGTACTCCGTCAGAATGTCGCGCACGAAAGCGCCTTCGCCCTCGATATCGAAGAAGCTCGGCCGAGCAAGATCCGCCTGCCGTTTAACGTGCAGCGCGGCCGCTGCCTCGAGAAACGTCGTGAACGAGATGTCCCCTGTGAACTTCACCTCGTATCCGCCTGCGCGGTTGAGACGCCGCTGACGTTTGGCTACATCGTGAGGAAGGTCTCTGCCGAGGGAATTCCGGTAGTCCTTGAATTCCCCAACAAAAGGAATGTACAGGCAGTGGCGGGATTCGCAGGACAGCGGATCAATCCGGAATCCGAGGGCAGTGCCGGCGGCGCATAGTCGCTCGTAATCCCCGCTGGTGCCGGGGATGTTGTGAAGCCGCAATTCGTGCCAGTCCTTGCTTTTCTTCAACTGTCGGAGAAATTCGGTGCAGATCGCGCCGCGGTCTCCACGAGCGAGAAGGCAACCGTAGTCGGACAGACCATCGCCGATGAAGCAACGGACCTTAACTGGAGCGAGGTTCTTTCTGTATAGCGTTCGAGCGCACAGCGGCGCGATGCCAACGATTTGATTGTCGTCCTCGAAAACCAGGACGCGTAATTCCGCGTCGGTTCCGTGATGGGACCACCAGGAAGAAGCCCAGAAAAAGTTGCTGGTGAGGACTTCCTCACCTCGTGAGCCCAATAGCTTGTCCCACTCACCTGAAAGACTTTGCAGTTCGTCGGGCGTTCTGATTTCTGTAATCTTCATCAAACTCTACGTGGTTTTTGCGAGCGCATCATGAGCATTAGCTGTCGCAATGCTGCGGGTGACAATAGTGGCCGGTAGGGCGAAGGGCAATTCGGAGGCGAGACGACTGCTCGTCATCAGCTATCACTTTCCGCCCGACGGCGCCATCGGCGGACAGCGCTGGGGAGGGCTGTCGAAGTATCTATCACGTCTGGGTTGGGAAGTGCACGTCATAACCGCCGCCCAAGCCACGCCGGAGCAAGACAGCGCCGAAATTCACCGGCACGTCGTTGCTCGTCGTCGCACTCTGAACGACGTGTACCGGGAGGGGAAGAGTCGTTTCGCGCGAGCGACGAGCGCGTCCGGACCCGCCGCTGCGCCGGTTCGGGACGAGAACGTAGCGTCGGCTCTACAGCGCGTTCTTGGTGGTGCCAGGCGAATTCTCGGCAACTCGATGTCTCTTCCCGACCACGGACGTGGATGGGTTCTGCGCGCCGCTCGCGCAGCAGATGGGCTGCTGCGAGAGCGCGATTTCGACGTTGTGATAAGCAGCGGTCCACCGCATTCATCGCACTTCGCCGGCTTGTTGGCGACGCGAGGGAGTAACGCCGAATTCTGGATCGACATGCGGGATCCGTGGGCCGTCACTCATGAGGGGCACTCCCCCGAGACGCGCATCATCAGGGCAGAGCGACTGTTTCTCAGGCAGCTGGAAAGGCTGGTCTATCGATTCGCGGCGACAGTCGTCGTGAACACCCAGGAGTTTGCGAGGGCGTTGCGTACTGCGCACCCGACGTTGAACGTCATTCATTTCCCGAACGGGATCGACCTCGAGCAGATGCCATTCCGCGACGAAAGCCTGGTCGGGCGCGGATCAATGGTATATCTCGGCACCCTCTACGCGGGCCGCAATCTCTCTCCGGTTTTTGCCGCCATGCACGCGTTGCTCGAGACGCAGGCCGAACTCGCGCACATTCTCAGACTGAGGATCGCGGGCCCGATGGAAGTTTCCCACCGCAAGGAAATGATGCGAGAGATCGACCGGCTTGGCCTTGCCGACATGGTCGCCGTCCATGGCGTGCTTCCCCGCGCCAGCGCTCTTGATTTATTGATTCGCTCTCATCTGGCGCTGGTGCTGGCTCAGGACCAACCGATGCAAGTGCCTGGAAAACTCTACGAATCTGTCGGGGTTGGTGTCCCCACGCTGGTGATCGCCGAGCAAACGGGGGCTGCGGCCAACGAAGCCCGACGCGTCGGCGCTTTGACAGCCGACGGCGCGGACGTACAGACATTATGCGCATTGCTGGCGGATCTGGCGGCCGGGCGCATCCCAAAGAAAGTCGAGCCGACGGTACCCGTATCGTATCGCGAGCTTGCAACGAGAATGGATGGCCTGCTGCGCGGCGCACGGACCCGTCGCCGCGCTTGAACGCCGCTTCGATGCCGGAAGCAGCAGGCATGGCCAGCCCGCGCCCGATGCGAAATCTTCGCATCGCGATGATGATCGAATCGGACGGGCCCGGCGGTGCCGAAATGATGGTGTACCAGTTGTCGGAACAACTTCGTTCGCGGGGTCACAGCATCGTTCCAGTTGGGCCGCGGAACGGAACGGGCTGGATGAGCGACCTGTTTCGCAATGCCGGATTCTCACCGCAGACTTTCTGGCTCGAGCGGCCCATTGATCCGAGTGGAGTTCGCCGTCTGGTGACGCTTTTGCGTTCGCACTCCGTCGATTTCGTGCACAGCCACGAATTCACGATGGCGGTGTACGGGTCGGTGGCCGCACGCGTCGTAAAAGTTCCACACCTCATTACCATGCACGGCGGCCTCACAGTCACCAAGGCACTGCGGCGACGGATCGCGCTGCGCTGGGCGATGCGTCAGTCTGGCCGGACGGTAGCTGTCTCCAATGCAACGCGACAGGAATTCGCCCGCGACCTCGGCGTCCCCGACACGTCCTTCAGCGTGGTGCACAACGGAGTGCTATTGAAACCCGGGAATGCCGAACGGGTGCGCGGCGAGCTTCGCTGCCGGCCGGGTGATCTGGTCATCCTCGCAGTTGGAAACCTGGAGCGCAACAAGAATCATCGAATGATTCTCGAGGCGCTTGCCCAACTGGAGGATGACGGTCTCGAGGTTCCGTGGAAGGTCGTAATCGCCGGCGGCCGAGGCGGCGAGGAGCACCAGCATCTGCTCGAGTACACGCGCGCGCGGGCCTGGGAAGAGCGCGTGCATATTCTTACTGGCCGGAATGACATCGCCGATCTCCAGGCGCTCGCCGAGATTTTTGTCATGCCTTCTCTCTGGGAGGGCCTGCCATTGGCGGTACTCGAAGCGATGCTGGCAGGCAAGGCAATCATCGCGTCCGACACCGGCGGGATTCCGGAGGCAATCACGAATGGACGCGACGGAATTCTCGTCCCTCCCGGTGACCGCCACGCCCTCGCCGCGGCGCTTCGCGCTCTCCTCACCGACCCGGTGCGCCGACAGGAACTGGCGAAGGCGGCACTGGCTCGAGGACGCGAGGAGTTTACCGTCGACGTAATGACCGATCGCTACGTGACGCACTACTCCAGCATCCTCGGCGGAAAGCGGTGAAGACTCCCGGGAGCCCGACTGAAACGGCCAGTGAGAATCCGGTAAGGGCGGCCAGCAACTGGCCTCCCGCGGTGATCGCGGGTGCATATCGCACGGGCATCGTCAATCTGCGCACTCTCGTCCGACGCGGAGTCAGAGCGACCTACTTCGACTGCGAGCCCAGCTTTCCCGGATTCCGTTCAGTGTACGGACGCGCTCGCCTGTGCCCAAACCCGGACTCCGACCCGGCCGGCTGGCTGGAATTCATGGTCGGCCTGGCGACAGAGATGGGTGACAAGCCAGCGCTGATTGCCAGCGCGGACCAGTTCGTGTCGGCGATCGCAGTGCACGCCGACGAGCTGGCGAAGCATTACAGATTGTCGCCCGGCGTGAAGCTGGCGGGAGCGCTCGCGGACAAACGAACGCAGTATGATTTGGCGGCAAAACACGGCATGCCGCTGCCTCGTACGCAACTGGTGAAATCGCTGGAGGACATCACCGCCTTTGCCGGCGAGGCGGAGTACCCTTGCCTGCTCAAGCCGCTGCACTTTCGCGAGTGGCAGCGGTTCGCTCCGGACCATTCACTGTATTACGCCAAGATCGCGATCGCCAAAACGCGCTCGGAGCTGATCGAAAAATGGCGGCTGGCGGCCGCCATCAACCCCGTCGTGATCGCGCAGGAAATCATTCAGGGACCGGACGACGCCAAGCGTGTCTACCTTTCCTGCTACGACCGCGACGGCAAGCGGATCGCCAACGCGATGTTCCGTGAGCTGCGCTGCAATCCGCTAGGCTTTGGTCCGGCGACGGTCACCGAGCCAATCGTGGATGTCGAAGTTGACGACATCTGCAACACCTTCCTGCAAGGGATCGGATACTCCGGCCTCTGCGAGATGGAGGTGAAACGCGATGCCCGCGACGGACGAGTCAAGCTCATTGAGGCCAACCCGCGTCTGACCGGGGGCGGAGATGCAGCGCCCTACGCCGGGGTGGATTTATGCTGGATCAACTATCTCGATCTCATTGGGCAGACCGTCACTCCAGTGCGACCAAATCGTAAGGATTTCCGCCACATCGATCTGCGCGCCGACGTCGGTGCGATCATCGCCTATCGGCGCGCAGGTCTCATCTCGTGGGGAGATGTATTCCGGTCGTACAAAGCTCCGCGCGCGTTTTTCGATTTTGACGCGCAGGACTGGCGCTATTCGCTGGAGACGGTCTATCGCGTGGCGCGCTCCGCCGTCGGCAACGTGGTGCGTCAGCTCACGTCGCGGCGGGGTCGATCTTCAGCATCACCTTGATGTGGGCGCGCGAGCGCACGTCTGCCCAGGCGCGCTCGTACTCCTCCAGCGGATAGGAGGATTTCAGAAAGGGACTGGTGTCGAGCAGCGGCAGCGTCGCCAGCGCCTGCTCGAAATCGGCGCCGCTGCTTCCCACCGAGCCAACGACGGTCTTGTCGAATCCGACGATCGACTCGAAGGAGAAGTTGTGCTGGGCATAGGGAAGACCCATCAGCAGCAGCGTTGCACCGGTAGCCGAGTGCTGCAATAGCGCTGTCAACGCCGACTGATCGCCCGTTGCTTCGACGAGCCAGTCGAACTTGTCGAGATTGGTCAGCGACGATTCGGTCTTAATGCCGGTGAGCAAAGACAACCGCGCCGGCTCACGATCAAAGACGGTGACGTCGTGGCCGCGCAGCGACAGGACTCTGGCCGCAAGATGACCGATGGTGCCCGCCCCGATCACCGCGCAACGCTTCGTCGCCAGCGTCGGCGAGGCGGCGCCCAATCTCCGCAGCGCTTTGATCACCACCGCCAGCGGCTCGGCCAGAGCGGCCTGCGCCAAGGTCACATCGGTCGGAACTTTATGGGCATAACGCGCACGTGTCACCAGATAGGTCGCGTATCCGCCGTCCATTCCAATCACTCCGACCTCGCGCCGCTCGCGGCAGGTAATCGCGCTGTCACGCTGGCAATCGCCGCACGCACCGCATCCCTGGATGCATTCCACGACAACTCTGTCGCCTTCACTGAAGGCGGTGACGCGCTTTCCGACGGACACGACCGTTCCCGACGACTCGTGACCGGGGACGATCGGATAACTCGCCATTCCCGATTTGTAGTAGCCCAGTCTCCCCTCGAAAATCTCGAGGTCGGTGGCGCAAATGCCTTCGTATGCGACGCGCACAAGGATCTCACCTGGCTTCAGGGTCGGAATGGAGCGCTGCTCCAGCGCCGCGTCGTGCGCGCCGCGGATCGCCACCGCCGGGAACCCCCTCTCGTAGTAAATCTCAGCGCGCTTGGACGGATTGGTGATCTTTCGGCTGTCCAGAATTCCCTTCACGATGCCGGCGGTTTTGTGGTAGCGATACCTGCCGATCTCCCCGGCCAAAGATCTCAGTTTCCCTGCACGCGCCGCGAGCAGGAGATCAATGACGGTCCAGCGTACCTCTCGAATCACCTCACCCGGTATGTTCCGGATTATACGGACAGCAGTCCACCGGCCCGCGATCCCCTCGCGATAAAACCGGTGACGGACCTGGGGCCACGACTCGGTGTGGACGTGAAAGATTGCTGCTTCGGGCTCGTAGTGAACTTCCTTTCCGCGCGGGATCCAGTACTTCGCCCACTCGGCGTCCTCCAGTCCTGGGAGTCCCTCGTCGAACGGGTGCAGCTCCCACAAGTCACGTCTGATCGCTGAGTTGGCGTTGTTCACGAAAACGTGATCGTCGTCCATCAGCTGCGGCGTCGACGGGAAAACACGCTCGAAGTCGCGGGCCTCAGAGAATTTGGACACAGCGTGGCCGCGCTGACCGCCAAAGACCATCGCCGTCTCCGCGTTGCGCAGTGGCGCGATGAGACGCTCCAGCCAATGCTCCCCGGTGGGAATGGCGTGCGCGGACACGATGGCGATGAACGAACCGCGCGCGTGCTGAATGCCGACGTTGAGCGAGTGGCCGAACGTAAAATCGTCCGAGCGCAGCCGGACGACGCGTCCGCCGGCGGCAGCGACGATGTCTCTAGTGCGATCAACCGAGCCGGAATCCACGAGCAGCACTTCGAAATCGCGATAGGTCTGGCTGTCGATCGCTCTCAGAACTTCAGGCAGCCAGCGCTCTTCGTTGAAGGCGCGAATGAGGATCGTTGTCTCCGGCGAGCGCACTTCTGACGTCTCACCATTCCAGCGGCCAGCCGAGTACTCCTGGTATCCCTGACCGACCGATACGCCGACGCTGGACGCTTCCATCAGTGCGCGAGCCTCAGGCCGCCAACCGTTACAGCGACGCTGGTCTGAAAAACGCCACCGGGCTCGAGGCGGGCGCTTTGGCCAGCCCGTACCGCCTCGGACAGATCCTTGGGCATGTTCGTGCATGGCTCGAGCACCGCGGTGTAGCAGTTTCTCCACCCCCCGTAGGTCAGAAACAGCCACAGGTATGGCATCTGACGACGGTCGAATTGCATCCGCAGAGACGCGCCCCGATCCAAATCGTCGACGCCGCACCAGCTGTCCTCGAGATCGGTCACGTAGACGAATTCGCGTGCAGTCTCGGAGTGTGGTTGAACGCGGCGAAGATCGACCTGGTCGCTCTCTTCGCCCGACGCTACTGGCCAATCGAAAGGTCCAGGCCCGCGAAGTAGCGTGCCAAATGACGGATCCACAGCACTGACGCGGCCACCTGGCACCACCAGCTCGCATGAAGGATTCAGCGCTACCGGCAGATGCTGTTTGAACAGGAAGTGAAAGGCGTCAGCTTCTCTGTTCTCGATGCGATACGAGATGTGCAGAGTGTCGGATTCTGCCGGCAGGCGAAACTCTTTCTCGCACCTCGTCCTCCGCACCCGCGACTCCGCGACGAGTCGCACTACT